>MFSB01000013.1 GCA_001784735.1 Candidatus Moranbacteria bacterium RIFCSPLOWO2_12_FULL_48_12 | reverse complement strand
CATTACTCATGAAATCGATGAGCTCCGCGGGTTCGTTCCGAAAGTACAGTGGACTCACCCAGCAGCGTTTTTTGCCGACCTGTTCGGAAACTTTTTGAACTGTAGCGACGATGGTGTTGTAGTGGGGGCATATCTCGATTTTCCGGTACACGCTCGTCTTTTACTAGAGTCGCGTGAGTTTAATCAGGATCCGATATGGCGGAAAGGGGCTGTACAAAATCAAGGAAACTGGAAGATCGCGCTGGGAGCCGAAACTGCAAAAAGCTTACGGATCGAGTACTCAGTGGGGTCGACCTATCTGGTTCCAGCGGCTGATAAGGGTAAGAAAATCGACCATAGCCTTGACCTCGTAAAGGAACAAGAACTCATGATGCATGCTGCGCGCAACATCTACGCCGGTCTCTACGAACGTGATTGACAGCGGCATATCGCAAAGAACCCCGGAGGCATTGAGCTCCGTCGCTGATAATCAGCATCGTCGCATTTGTAAAAACAATCAACTGAAACCGTATGGTACGCCCTGCGGTTTCAAATTTTTTTTATCTCATTACAAAGGTACCCCATCCTTGTAACTAGGGGTTGACTAAACTGCGATTTTTTGCTACATTTTAATGTCGTTTAAAATATGTTCGTGCCGGTTTGGGGTTTCTATCCGTAGGAGGAAGGAGGGCATCCCTCCTAGCCATCCTCCCTTGAAATGTATGGAAGCTTGATTTTTCAAGTCTCTATCGCCTGCGGATGGAAACCCGATATCAGCACAAAAAAGACCGCCCTTGTGGCGGTTTTGTTTTGACACAGGTTTTGAAAATTACTATTCACCGCAGTAAAAGATTTTTTTGACTCTTCTCTGGACTCATCAAGGCTTTCGGTTACCGAAAAAAAATCGCCCCCAACCGACGGCGGGACACAGCTCTTTTTTCGAACCGAGAGCCTCGCCTCAGACAAACAGAGAACCTGTCAAAAAATCTTTTACTGCGGGGAAATAAGACATTCTGTAACAAGACCCCCCTTTTTATGTGCTCAACCAACGTAAAATTTCATCTTTTACTGTTGGGAAAAGCGTCGTGAGAGAAGCAAGCTCCTCGGGGGAGAAGTTCTGTAGAACGAAGTCGTGAGCAGAAACACAGCTCTCGGGTTCGTCTGAAGGCCTGCCCGCCACGTTTCCCGTCTCAGGCGGGATTCGGTCGGGTCTCCCGATGCCCAGACGGATGCGGAAAAAATCCTGTGTCCCTAAGCTTTCGATAATATTCTCTACGCCATTGTGTCCGGCACTACGCGAGGAGAGGGTCGTTCTGAAGGTGCCCGGAGCAATATCCAGATCGTCGTGGATGATAAGAATGTCTCGGGGTGAGAGTTTATAGAAATGCAATAGTTTTTGCACTGCGGCACCGGAAGCGTTCATAAAAGTGTCTGGTTTTACAAGAAGCACTTTTTCTGAGTCAAGCGTACCGCTGCTTATAGATGCAGACAGTTTTTTATCCAAAGTGAAGGCCTCGAAACCCCATTCTTTCTGCAAAAAATCCACGCACAAAAACCCCGCGTTATGGCGGTTTTTTTCGTATTTTTTTTCGGGATTTCCCAGGCCGATTATTAACTTCATATCAATGTGTATAGGTAGACGTTTGGATAATTACCCTTTGTCTGCGATTTTTGCATAGAAGAATCATGAATTATGAATAGGGAATCATGATAAGAAAAAAACTACTCGGTTCTATTCTTCATTCATAATTCCTGATTCTTTATTCCTAATTCTTTTCCGAACGTGGTTGCGGCGGGAAAACTTCCGGGAAAGCCGCATCATCCGGGACTGCTCCGGAAGCATCTTCCTCGAATGAGAGCGTTTCTGCCAGATCGCTACCCACGACGATGCCGAAGTCGGAAGTTACTTCAGGCGATAGAGAAAGGGGGAACACATCCACTTTTTTGAGAGAAAACTTCTTGATGAGTTCGTCGAGACTGAAAGGCTTTGAGAGACCGCTTCTGTCTCTAATCATACTCTCTTCGGGTCGGTTTTCCAAAGACTGCATGGAGACAAGGGATACCTCAGAAAATCCCATTTCTTCCGTCGCGAGCCGTTTCATTTTTCGCGCGGCCACAGCGTCTCCCGGTAAGGAGAGGATGGTAAGGGTGGGCTGTTCATCTCTGATATGGTCGCGCCGGGCCGCGAGTGCATCGAGGCGGAAAATATTTTCGGCTAGGTCGCGGACCTCGCTCCAGTTGCCGACGCGCGGCACGAGAATGAAGGCGGTGACGGGACCGACCTGGATATGCGAGACGGAGAGCAGGCTGTCTTTTTTCCACGCATCGACGACCAGTGATGTGACGTTCTCGGTATCGAGCGTTTTGGTGAGCTTAAGAAATACCGCCATATCGCTTGTGGGCATATCGGTTTTGACGCTTTCGCCCAGCGCGTTGAGTAGATCATTCACAGCAAAGACATTGAGGAGCGTGCCGAGAGAGAAGGCTTTATCTTTGATGGCCTGCATCGCTTGTTGCTGACGTTTGGCCCGGCCGAAATCACCCTCCGGATCGTTGTGGCGCTCGCGGACATATTTGAGAGCGGTGGCGCCATCGAGCGTCTGCCAGCCTTTTTTGATCTCGAAGGTTTCATAGCTGTAATTTTTCCCGGGATAGCGCGGATCGGAGAAATCCCGCACCACATCGACCGGGATGCCATGGAGGGCATCCACCACTTTTTCAAAGCCGTCGAAATCGAGAATGAAAAAGTAATCTATTGTCTGGCCGGTGATGGTTTCTACGGATGAGCGCAGGGGGCGGATATCCCGTCCTTGGCTCAGGCCGTACTGATAGAGAGAATTGATCTTGATGGAGAGGGTGGTATCAGGAATGGGCACATACAAGTCGCGCGGGAGAGAAAGGAGGGCTGCTTTTTTACTGGCCGTATCAATGCTCATTATCATCACAGTATCGGTGAGGTTTCTGCCGGGGTAGTGCTCCCCGGCTCGTCCGAGGAGGAGAATATTGATGCGTTCCTTTTCTTCGCCGCGGAGGAGCGGGCGCTTGGTTTCGACGAGTGAGAAAGCCAGACGTTTGATATCGGAAAAGAATGATGCACGCGGACTGTTCTCGAGCTGGATGCTCTGGCCGAAAGAAACACCTTTATAGAGAAAGAAGGCCGCCGCACCAAGAGCGATGGAAAAGAGCGCGCCGAAAAGCACCAAGAAGATCTTGCGCCGGCGGTGCGCCGATTTGGATTTTCTTGGAAGAAAAGCAAGCGTACTCGAGGGGGCATCCGGGGAAGAAGGAAAGTGCGGGGGATATTCCGCTTCGTACTCTCGAGGAGAAAGGGGATGCGGTCGGGGTGGTTTACGGAGACTATCCATACCCAGTGGTACAATTTCTAACGAATTAAATGGAGTTTTAGTATAGAGTTACCTATTCTATCAATAAATATTGTGTTTCCCAATAGAGAGATATTTGCTTCTATATTTTTTAGAAGTTGCACCACTGGACATAGGAGGGGTGAATTTCATCTATTCTAAGCGATTTCTGACCCTTGCTAAGGGGGGAAAAATCTGTTAGAATATCAATGTTTTCTACTTTTTATTGAGGCTTTGCTGGAAAAGGCGAAGTGAACATCGCTATGCCAGAATACAAAGAGGTTCCGGAAAAATCCCAGGAAATAGACATCGAATATCTAGGCATCGGCGGCTTGCTTTTGGAAATGGTCAAGGTTTTTCTTCTGGCAGTCGTCATCATTATACCGGTTCGCGTCTTTTTGTTCCAGCCGTTTTTCGTTCAGGGATCCAGTATGGAGCCGAACTTCGAGGATGGGCAGTATCTGGTGATAAGCGAGTTCGGGTACAAGCAGACGGCTTTCGATATGACGGAGCGTTTCCGTTTCACGGTGGATCCTTTCAAGGCTATCAATCGTCAGGAAGTGATCGTGTTTCGGTACCCCAAGAATCCCGAGCAGTTTTTTATCAAGCGGGCTATCGGGTTGCCGGGCGAAGCGGTAGAGATCCGACGGGGGAAAGTAATTATTTATAACCAGGTGCACCCGGATGGATTCGTATTGGACGAGAGCGGCTATCTTGGCGCGGGGACTTTGACCCAAGATATGGCGAGAGTGGCGCTCCACGATGATGAGTATTATGTGATGGGTGACAATCGGATGTTCAGTTATGATTCGCGCGCCTTCGGTCCGATCAGCAAAGACAAAGTGATCGGTCGGGTGCTCATGCGCGCGTGGCCTGTGGGGCGATTCTCATTGTATTAATTGATTCATTTTTTTAAAGTCTCATAGTTTTATGGCACAGAAGAAAGTTGTGGCAGGGAAGGTTTCTCACGGAGCGAAGAAGACAGGAGAAAAAAAAGAAAACGACAAGAAAGCAGCTGCGAAGAAAATTTCCACTTCGAGTGCGAATCAGGAAGAAATGCTGCTCCAGGCGCTGCGCGGGATGCGCGACATTTTGCCGGATGAGCAGCCGTATTGGGAGCGGGTGAGGAGAGCTCTCGCGCACGCATCGCAAGAATACGGTTTTCGCCGGATCGACCTGCCGACAGTCGAGTACGCACACTTGTATTTGCGAACGGTGGGAGTGGGAACGGATATCGTCGATAAGGAATTGTACTTGTTCAATACTCGTGGCGGTGATCGCGTGGCTCTGCGTCCGGAAATGACCGCTGGCTTGTGTCGGGCGTATATCGAACACGGTATGGGTGTTTTATCCAAGCCGATCAAACTTTTTTCCATCGGGCCGGTCTTCCGGTATGACCGTCCGCAGGAAGGGCGCTACCGAGAGCACTGGCAGGCAAATTTTGACATCTTTGGTGAAAATGATCCGATTCTCGATGCTCAGACAATCCAGTTGGCGTATCGCGTGATCCAACAACTGGGCCTCAAGAGCATCGAGTTCCAAGTGAACAGTATCGGTACGCCGGAATCGCGGCGCGAATATGAGAAAGCGCTGACCCGTTATCTGGAGGCGCAGAAAAATAAATTGTGCCAGAATTGCCGCGAACGGCTGGTGAAAAATCCGATGCGCATCCTGGATTGCAAAGAAGACAAGTGCATCCAGCTGACGGCCCATGCGCCGCAGTCGCTTGATTACCTCGACTTGGAATCACGCGATCATTTCAAGCATCTGCTCGAATATCTCGATGAGCTCGAACTGCCATACGTGATCAATACGCGTCTGGTGCGCGGCCTCGATTATTACACCAAAACCGTTTTTGAAATCATCTCGAGCGACTCAGAGGGCAAAAAGTACGCTCTTGGCGGCGGCGGCCGCTATGACCGCCTGATCGAATCGCTCGGCGGCGAGGCAACGCCGGCTATCGGATTCGGCCTGGGTCTGGACCGCATCGTGCTGGAGATGAAGCGGATCTTAGTCAAGCCCTATCAGGAGCCGCGGCCGCGCGTTTTTCTGGCCCAGCTCGGCGATATGGCCAAGAAGAAGAGCCTGAAGTTGTTTTCAGAATTGGAAAAAAATGGTATTCTCATCGCAGAAAGCTTCGGGCGCGGGAGTCTGAAGTCGCAGTTGCGCGTGGCCAATCGTCTCGGCGTGGAGGTGACGATCATCATCGGTCAGAAAGAGGCGCTCGATGACACGGCCATCGTCAAGGATATGGTGTCGGGAACGCAGGAGACGGTCACGCATGAGCGGTTGGTGGATGCCGCCAAGAAGATTCTCAAAACCAATCAGGATTTGAAAGTTTGAAGAAGAATATGGGAGACAATATTTTTCTCAAAATCATCCGCAAGGAAATTCCGGCTGATATTGTTTATGAGGACGAGGAGATATTGGCATTTTACGATATTCATCCCATCGCTCCCGTGCATATTCTTGTCGTTCCCAAAAAACCGATTGAAAGTATTGCCACTATGGACGATGAGGATGCTGCAGTAGTGGGGAGAATGTTTCTCGTAGCGCGGGATATCGCGAGAGACTTGAATATTTCCGAGAAAGGGTATAAACTGCTTATCCGGGTGGGGAAAGACGGCGGTCAGGAAGTTCCTCATCTGCACCTGCATCTTTTAGGCGGAGCGCGGCTAAGTGAAAACATTCATCCTATATAGTTAGATAGAGGTCATATTAATATTTTTTATGTTGTTTCCTGAAGTTCCACAACAAAATGAAGCCCAACGTTATCTCAATAGTCTTGACTATTGTATTCGGGGAGCAGAAGAAATATTGAAAAAAGGTGGAGCTGGTAAACGTGATTATCCTTACCGCATAAGAGGGATTAACCTTGATTTGAAAGCCACATTTGATAATGCTCTCGATAAAGGAGCTACTATAGAGGATGAAAGAGTTGAACATATTGGAGAGCTGGTTGAAAAACTGAATGTGTTAGAAAAACGTTATCTCGGTTCCATTATGAAAGTCGAAGACAGAGATAATGACGAAATGGAAGATGATTGATAGTCTCTTCAATAAATAATAGAGAAATGAGTGGAAGGAGGTCGTTTGTATGATCCAAGTAAAGAGAAAAGAGAGAGAAACCGCGGAAAGCCTCATCCGGCGTTTTTCGCGGCGCGTCCAGCAAAGCGGAGTCTTGAGGCAAGTGCGCAAGCAGCGCTTTCACGTGGAAGAACAGAGCCGCGACAAGCGCCGCGCCGAAGCGCTCTACAAAGTGAAGATCCGCAAGGAAATCAATCGTCTCAAGAAACTCGGCAAATTCGACGAAGACGCCTTGCGCGACATCAAAAAAAGAATGTGAAGTCTTACGGAACCCCGCACCATCCCGCTTTGGTGAGACTGGTGCGCGGGTAGAAATTTTTTTTCAGCTCAAAGCCACCCTTCACAAAGGCGGCTTTTGTTTTTTGTTTGTATTTTATTGAGATATTACTTTTCTTGCAATTGCAAGAAAAGTAATATCTCTTGTTTTTAGGATTAAAAAGGTATATCCGGAAGATTTGTATTTCAGGCGGACTTTGGTATGATAGAGAAGTACTAAGTTTATTATGTAGGAATTGTATGGCTTTATACGAAACCATCGGCACCCATTTGATAGAGGCTATGAAGGCGGGTGATACGCTTCGGCGCGATACGCTCCGTTTGCTCCTGAGCGCCGTGAAAAACGCGGCTATCGAGAAACGCAAGACTCCGGCTGAATTTGCCGATAATGAAGTGGAAGAAGTGCTACGTCGCCTGGCGAAACAACGCAAAGATAGTATCGAACAGTTTCGTAAAGGTTCACGCGAGGACTTGGCTCTGAGAGAAGAAGCTGAACTCAATGTCCTTTCTGCCTATCTGCCCCAGGCGATGCCAGAGGAAGAGCTGCGGGCGCTTATCGCAGCAGCGCTCGAGGAATCTGGCATAACTGCCAAGTCAGAGATAGGACAGGCGATGGGAATGGTGATGAAGAAAGTGGCTGGGCGAGCAACGGGCGATGATGTAAGAAGAGTAGTAGAATCCCTTCTTTCGTAGCCATATGCACGTTATTTTAGAATATACCGCAGAAGTAGAGACGCCTTTTTCAGAAGATTTTCTTCAGAGGGTCGCCTCGCGGACTTTGGAGGAGTGCCGCTTTTCTTTCTTACAGGGGAAGGAAATCAGCCTGAACGTCGTGGCTGTAACGCCGGAGAGGATTCAAGAACTGAATGCCAGGTATCGCGGCAAGGACAGCGTGACGGACATCCTGTCTTTCGGCGAGTATGTCGATAGGGACGCTCTCAAACAGGCAGCGGAAGAGGAAATCTTTCTGGGGGAGATCTTTTTTTGTCCGACGTTCATTGAGAAAGCGGCAGAGGAAGACGGGGGGGCGCTTGAACGCGAGATGATATACATTTTTTCTCATGGCGTGTTGCACTTGGTGGGGTTTGATCACGAGGATGAGATGTTTGCAATTCAGGAGAGAGTGACGGATATGCTTGTGTAGGCAAAGAGAGTATAATGAAAGAAACAAAACGATTTCCTATGCCCGGCAGTGAAACTTCAACTGGGTATTTGGAGGAATTTGATGAGAACGGAAATAATACAAGAGTAAACATTGATCCAAACTTCTAAGGTTTTTACGGAGATCGTTGAAGTTCTACTACCGGGTATGAGCCGACTGATAAGAAGCTTCTCGCATGCGTTCAGAGGTATTCTTTTCGCTTTGCGCAATGAAAGGAATTTTCAAATTGATACCATCGGTGGAACATTGGCTGTTATACTCATGTTTTTCTTCCCGTTGTCTGGGCTGGAACGCGCTTTGATCATTCTTTCTGTCGCCTTGGTATTGACTTTGGAGCTGGCTAACACGGCATTGGAACGGGTGACAGATATTCTGAAGCCGCGTATCCATCCATACGCGCGCGCTATCAAAGACGTGATGGCAGCAGCGGTGCTGCTTGTTTCTTTGGCGGCTGTTGCTATCGGAGTAGCTATTTTCGTGCCTTATCTTGCTGAGTTTTTTCGATTCTAATCATTTTTCCTTTTTTGCGTTTGCGACTTTTCGAGGTATAATATGCACGGAGAGCCCTGTTTTCATAGGCGAGTTTTGTGTTCGGTTTTAGCTTGTTTTTCTTTACTGTTACCGGCAGCAGAGCTCTGAAAGCGAAAGCACCCGGAGTTTCGCTCGTGGGGATGTGTTTTAGAAGTAAAAATAAGCATATATAAGGTTGAGTATTGATTTTATTCGAAATTTCACACCTGAGTATGTCGAGAGGTCATTATTGTGTCGGTCTGGATATCGGTTCTGCGGAAATTCGGGCAGTGATTGCCCAAGAGATTTCTCGCGATGATCCGCTGCGCGTCGTCGGTATGGGTAGGACGCCTTCTTTTGGTATGCGCCGGGGGGTGGTGGTAGATACGGATAGCGTCGCCAAGGCGTGCAATATCGCGCTGGAACAGGCCGAACGTATGGCCGGCCATGCGGCAGAAGATGTTGTTGTAAGCATCAGCGGAACGGAGATAATCTGTCAAAACGCCTTGGGCGTCGTGGCCGTGGGACGCGCTGATGGGGAAGTGACGGAAGATGATATGACACGGGTAATGGATGAAGTACGGGCGCGCCTGACGATGCCTCTCAACCGTGAGATTATCCACGTTATTCCCAGAGACTATCGTCTCGATGATCAGAAAAATATCAAGGATCCTCTCGGCATGCATGGCGTCCGGCTGGAAATGAATGCCCTCATAGTGAGCGGGAGCACGTCTCATTTGAAAAATATTTCCCGGAGCCTTGAGCAGGCTGGCGTGAGCGTCGAAAACTTTGTCGTCGAACCGATAGCGTCTGCCGAAGCGGTCTTGAGTACCAAGCAGAAAGAGCTGGGAGCAGTGCTCATCAATATCGGCGGCAGCACGACGTCGATGGTTGTCTTCGAGGACGGCGATTTGCTCCATCTTTCTATCCTGCCGGTCGGCAGCGGCCACATCACCAACGATATCGCTATCGGTCTAAGAACCTCTATTGAAGTGGCCGAAGCGGTGAAGCTGCAGTATGGAAGCGCACTGCCGGATGAGATAGGGAAAAAAGATGAGGTTGATCTCTCTCTGTTCGACTCGCAGGAGGATGCCGTGGTATCACGCCAGCATATCGCAGAAATCATCGAAGCGCGTTTCGAAGAAATTTTGAACGTTGTCAATTCAGAATTGAAAAGCATCGGCCGCGAGGAATTGCTGCCGGGCGGTGCAATCCTGACTGGCGGGGGAGCGCTTTTGCCGGGGGCAGTCGAGCTGGCGAAAAGAGTGCTCCGGCTACCTGTGCAAATCGGATATCCGAAACCGCTCGGAGGCATTTTGGATCAGGTGGATACTCCGCAGTTCGCGACGGTTGTCGGCCTTCTTCTTTTGGCGCAGGCCAACCGTGTGAATAAACATACATTTTCTCCGAACATGATGCATGGTATGATGATGAAAGTGAGACGCTTAGCAAAAAAATTTCTCCCATAGGGGTATTGGCGGGAGAGAGAAAATAAAGAGAAAAATACAAGCTACATTTTTTCAGAAAGCTGATGTTTTTCTGCGTTTTTTCGCTACCTTGACACGCTTTCTAACCTTGTGATAGAGTGACACTTCAAGAAACTTGCTTCTTTGGGGCATGGGTTTCGGGAGAGAAAGAGCGCGACAGGCAATGGATGGAACAATTACTTAACCAACCTTTTTAAAAGGGGACACATATGGCAGAGATCAAACCTGACATTGAGACTTTTGCGAAGATCAAGGTGGTAGGTGTGGGCGGTTCTGGCGGCAACGGCATTACGCGCATGATTGATGCCAAAATCAAAGGCGTCGAATTCGTGGCTATCAATACGGATGCTCAGGCGCTCCATAATTCCAAGGCGCAGGAAAAGATCCACATCGGAAAAAATCTGACCAAAGGATTGGGTGCTGGAATGAATCCGGAAATTGGCCGTCAGGCAGCCGAAGAGAACCGCGATGAAATCCAAGAAGTATTGAAAGGTGCGGATATGGTGTTTGTGACGTGCGGACTGGGCGGCGGGACAGGTTCCGGTGCCGCGCCGATTGTGGCGGAGACTGCCAAGGAGCTCGGAGCGCTCACCGTGGGCGTCGTTACCAAGCCATTCGCATTTGAGGGTTCCCAGCGCCGCGCTATCGCCGATGAGGCTTTGGAAAATCTGAAAGATCGGGTGGATACGCTCATCACTATTCCCAATGACAAACTTTTGACGATCATCGACCGCAAAACCACGCTCGTCAATGCCTTTCGCATCGTCGACGATGTGCTCCGCCAGGGAGTGCAGGGTATTTCCGATCTGATTACCAAGCCGGGCATCGTGAATGTCGACTTTGCCGATGTACGAGCCATTATGGAGGATAGCGGCAGCGCGCTCATGGGCATCGGGATCGCCTCTGGGGATAACCGTGCCATAGAGGCCGCCAAGGCCGCGATCAATAGTCCGCTTCTCGAGCTCTCTATCGACGGTGCCAAAGGCGTGTTGTTCAATATTTCGGGTTCGAGCGATCTCACGATGCTGGAAATCAATGAAGCGGCCAGCATTATTACTGAAAACATCGATCCGAATGCCAAAGTTATCTTCGGTGCCGTGACGGATGACCAGATCCGCAAAGGGGAAATTCAGATTACCGTGATAGCCACCGGATTCGATATCGCTCGGGTCAAAGAGCCTTCCGCGGGACTCATTACCAACCGGGCGAATGTAGCCCATTCCAAATCCCGTTTTGTTTCTTCCACGACGGAAGAAGTGGTCAGAGAAGAAGAAGTGCTGGAAGAGACGATGAGCTTTCCGAGCCGCAAATTGGAACAGCCGGTGATGATCATTGATGAGAAAATTCAGCCGCGCGGTATCGCTCCGAGGAGCGAGTCCAAAGAGCTGGTGGAAGATGAAGATCTGGAAATTCCCGCTTTTATCCGGCGCAAGATGAAGAAGTAAGTTTCTGTTAAAATGAGAAAACGCCTCAAGAAGAGAGGCGTTTTGCTTTTATAGAGAACGGCGTATACTGTAAGCAAGAGATGCAAGATGCATGACTCGCCTCGCTGAAGCCCCGGCGAAGCGGGTGAGTGATGCGTGATGGAGAAATTACTTATCCCGTATTTTGCTTATCTCTCATCATTTATCACTTATCCATTATCTTCCTTATGCATTGCCCATTCTGCAACCATTCAGAAACTAAGGTTATCGATTCGCGCGATACGCAGGAAGGCCGAGCCATCCGCCGCCGCCGCGAATGTGAGAAATGCCAAGCCCGCTTCAGCACTTATGAAGAAGTGGAGATTTTTCGTTTACAGATCATTAAAAAGGATGGGCGTAAGGAGGAATATGATCGTACAAAAATCGAACATGGTTTACAGCGAGCCTTTGTGAAGCGCCCCGGAGCAGAAGAACGGATTGAAAAAATTATGGGGGAAATAGAATATGAGTTGCATAAAAAGAAAGCGGATGAAATTTCTAGCCGAGAAATAGGCACGCTCGTTATGCAGAAATTAAAAGAAGCAGATGAAGTGGCCTACATCCGTTTTGCGTCCGTGTACAAATCTTTTGGTAGCGCCAAGAGTTTCCTCAAAGCTTTGGAAACATTGGAATAAACAAAATGAAGATCTTCGTAAAGGTCATTCCGAAAGCTTCAAAGACAGAGATAGAAAAAATCTCGGAAGGGGAATATCGCGTACGACTGACTAAGGCGCCAGAGGACAATAAAGCGAACGAACAACTGATAAAGCTCCTGGGAAAGCATTTTGATGTCGCACCGAGTTTGATTCACATCATATCCGGAGTGACCAGCCGTAAAAAGATTGTAGAGCTTCCCGAGTATGCCCAGCAGTAGAACTTCGACTGGGATTTAGAATTCAGAAAATAAACTTGAAGCCGAAGATATTAAGTAATAATTTATTTTGGTAGTTTCTTTAGGAAATTGTCGAAGTTTCACTGGCCGGGTATGCGCAAGGATCAGGTTTTTCTTTTGGCATTGCTTGGGTATATCGGAGGAGTTTTTGCGGGCTCTTTTTTTGTTGTCTCGGGGTGGATGCTTCTTCTTGGTATCGCCGTGTGGGGATCGGTAGCAGTGACATTTCCGCGAAAGAATATTTTTCTTCTTCTCTTTCCTCTTCTGTTGTTTGCCTTTGGTGTTTTTTCTATTATGCAGTCGCTGGAGCATTTTCACGCGGGGAATATACAAGCCCGGGAGGTTTCTGGCGTAGGGCGCGCCGTCAGTGATTCGGAAGAGAAAAGTTTCTACCATCAGATCATCGTTCGGATGGAAGTATGCGAAAGGAGCAAGTGTCCTTCGGAAAAAATCCTCTGGCAGGCGCCGAAAACTGTTGCCCTCGCTTCCGGAGCGCGCGTCTCATTTTCCTGCGTGCTGGAGTTGCCGGAAAACTTCGATCCGGCTTTCGATTATCGGATGTTCCTGGCCAAAGATGATATCGGATATGTTTGCCGCAAGGCATCATCGTGGGCAGTCTTGCCGGAAGATACCACAGGACGCTTCATACGATTTTTTTTCTGGCCGAAACACGCTTTTGAAAAGGCGCTGGAAAAAAGTCTGCCCCAGCCGGAAGCGGGACTAGCCCTTGGACTTATCGTGGGAGGAGATAATCGTCTGCCGGAAACGCTCAAAGCAGCTTTTGTGCGGGTAGGTCTCTCGCATATCGTGGCTATTTCTGGATACAATATCGCCCTTATTGCCCAGGGATTTGTGATCCTCGGCATCGGTATCGGCCTGTGGCGGAGGCAGGCGTTCCTTTTCGCGGCTCTGGGAATTATTTTCTTCGTTTTTCTTGTGGGCGCTCCGGCGTCGGCGGTTCGTGCGGGTATTATGGGACTTTGTGCGTTTGCCGCCTTTTTTGCCGGTCGCTTGTCGCGGGGAGTGAATATGCTCTTACTTGCCGCGGCGCTCATGCTTTTCTTTCAACCGCTCCTTCTGCGCTATGATATCGGCTTTCAGCTTTCATTCTTGGCGACATTGGGGATCATCGCTGCGGCACCATTCCTGGATCAATTTCTCTCTAGAGAATTTCTGGGCAAGGGTCTGGTCGAGATATTTTTTCTCACGCTCTCCGTCGAGTTCTTTGTGGTGCCGGTGCTCATCTATCAATTTCACATTTTTACTCCCTGGGCGCTTCTGGCCAATGTTCTTCTTCTTTCGCTGGTACCGTATGCTATGGCGCTGGGGTTCGTTTCAGCCCTGGCATTCTTTTTCTTGCCGGGACTCCATGTACTGCCGGCTGCCATCGCGTATTTTTTCTTGCGCGTTATCACATACGCTGTCGAACGGCTCAGCGCATTGCCGAACGCCGCGGTAGAGATGTCTCTTGGCGGGGGAGCGCTTCTCATATGGTATATACTCCTGTTTTTTGGTATCGTGATGATGAGAAAGCGGATGCGGCGGAAATATGTCCAAACAAAAAATCTTCCTTAGTTTTTTAGCGCTCGTTTTTCTGGCGGCTCTGCTGGCGGTGTTTCTTTTTTGGCTGGAGAAATATGGGCAAATCACCGCGGTGACGTTCTTGAGTGTCGGAGAAGGGGATGCCATTCTCATTTCCCAGGGGCAAAGTCAGATACTCATTGATGGCGGCCGCTCCGGCAAAGAACTGCTCGCTCATGTGGGGCGGCATATGCCTTTCTGGGATCGGACGGTAGAGATCGTTATCGCGACCCATCCGGATGCGGATCATATTGGCGGCTTCACCGGCCTGCTCGGGGCATATCGCGTAGAAAAATTTCTCTCTACCGGGGCACAGAGCAAGACGGAAACTTTCACGCTTCTGCAAAAGGCGCTGGCAGTAAGAAATCTCGAACCGCTCAAGATATTCCGGGGGAGCAGTATCAAGCTTCCGCGAGGAGGGGAACTGGCTATCGAATATCCGCTGACGGTGCTTCCGGCGGAGGCGGCAGAAACCAATACGGGGAGCATCGTTTTGCGTTTCACCTATGGAGCGACACGGATACTTTTTACGGGGGATTTGCCCAGTGAAGAAACGGTCTTGCCGGAGATACAGCCAGCCGATATTC
Source organism: Candidatus Moranbacteria bacterium RIFCSPLOWO2_12_FULL_48_12 (assembly GCA_001784735.1). Taxonomy (GTDB): domain Bacteria; phylum Patescibacteriota; class Minisyncoccia; order Moranbacterales; family UBA1568; genus UBA1568. The sequence continues at coordinate 12,845 of MFSB01000013.1, read as the reverse complement.
TGAAAGTCGCGCATCATGGCTCGCGCTACTCGACGAGCGCCGCTTTTCTCGATCAGCTCCAGCCCAGTGAGGCAATCATTTCCGTGGGCAAGAATTCGTATGGACATCCGAGTCCGGATGTGTTACAGCGTTTGCAAGAACATGGTACAGTCATCCGCCGGACGGATACCGAGGGGGATATTCAATATCGTTGTACACAGGAACTTTCCCACTGCGTTTTTGTGTATTAACTATGCGGGATTTGCCCCGTTACATATCAGGCAAAGATTTGCTACAGCGGTAAGTGAAAGCCGATAGGCGACTATACTCAGCAGCGTCCCCTTTGCAGAGTTGCCTCTAAGATATGTAACTGGGGTTGCCATTTCTATTTTTTTGTGTCATGCTTGTTTTTGAGATAGGTTTTGGTTAGAATAATTGATTGAGGAAAATATTTATGGTAGCGCATTTGAAGAAAGAACATACGCTCGTCATCATCAAGCCGGACGGCGTTCAGCGCGCCCTCATGGGGGAAATCATCCGGCGTTATGAGCGGACCGGGCTGAAGCTCGTTGCTTTGAAGATGACTATTCCGACGAGCGAGATGGCCAGAACCCACTATATGGTGGGTGGTGAGGAGTGGCTGGAAAATATCGGACGCAAGGCGGCCGTTGCGTATGAAAAGAAGGGGAAAAAATCACCATTTGCTACGTTTCGTGAAAATGGGGTTGCCATTCTTGAGGCCAATGCCAAATACCTCTCATCCGGACCGGTGGTGGCTATGATATGGGAAGGCCATCAGGCTGTCGGTATCGTGAGAAAAATAACCGGCGGGACGGAGCCGCTTTCGAGCGATGTCGGAACCATCCGAGGGGATTTGACGGTTGATTCCTATCAATTGGCCGATTCCGATCAGCGTTCGATCCGCAATCTGATTCATGCTTCCGGTACGCCTGAAGAGGCGGAGAAAGAAATTCCTATCTGGTTCGAGGAGAAAGAAATTCTGAAATATCGCCTGATCGCTGAGCAAATTCTCTACGATGTGAATCTCGATGGTATTCTGGAGTAAGTAATCTTTTGTATACTGAGGAGCCCGCCCGCCATACTTTCCGCTCTGGGATGTAGGCGGGGGTTGTTTTTTGTTCTCCATTGACTTCTTCTTGACTTTTTGTCATTGACAATGACGTAAAAATATGATATAATAGAAGAAAGTTGCTTCATTTCTGTTACTTTACCAACCGGGGGAGGCTTTATGACCCTTATACATACTACGTCATATGGGCCAGTTCCTATACACAGCAACTGGTCGCCATATGTTTTTGGAGGGAGCCATAGAGAAAAAGCCGGCTGGTGGAGCCTTATTCGCTGGCACTGCTTTTGTCCTATGCGCAGGGTCCTCAGTTATGAAATAAGAGGATCAATCGTAACTTCCGTTCTGGAAGGGTGGATTTGCCCGGCTTGTCAGCATCGCAAGTATCGCCCTCTCATGAAGTAAAAGACAATCGAATTGCAACTCTAGAATCGGGACTAGGCAGGACTTTGAAACTTAAAGTCCTGCCTCTTGCTTTTTTATAGCTTTTGTAGTATAATCCTGCAGTCAGGAGTTATAAGGGCTTCTGACAATAGTTCTTGGGTGCTCCGCAAAAATGATAAAGCGGGGCGAATATTGGTTTCTAGGAGAGAAGGTAGAAAACGATGGCAAAAATATGTGCGGTAAGGGAGATAGCGTGCGATTGCGATCCCGCAAAAAAGAATTGCACCAGGAGAATTGTGAATGGAGGCTGCGTTCCCTCTAAAAATCAGGGGAAATGGCTTCTTTCATTAGCGGGGGAAGAGAATGAGGTACTCTCTCTTGCGATTATGCGCATTTCAACTGCGGATGCTCGCGGTCTTCCAAAAATAAGAAAAAGGTATTAGTTCCTTCAAGGATGCCCGTGTGCGGTAGGTATTGTCAACGAACAGAAAACAAGGAGGAATAGCGAATGAAAAAAGAAGGGCGCCAAGCAACATCTGGTCGCCCTTTAAAATTTCCTATTATCGAACGGAGCGAGCGAAATAAGGATGGATTCTTATTTCCGAGCGAGTGATGATATCAAAGAGTGAAAACTATTTATTTGACAGACTTTGAAGAAGCCCTATAATGATGGTATGAAAAATATTGTTTCAATTTCTAGCGTGAATGTTCTCCTGCTTCTCGAGAAAGGATAACTTGATGCTGGGAAATATTTTTTAGAAAGAGAACCCGGCATCAAGACCGGGGTTTTTGTTTTTTAACAATAAAAAAAGGTTCCTCAAATTTCCTCCGCTGTTTTTTCATGAAGGAGTACTATGAGAAATTCGAAAAGCAGGAAAGAAAACAAAGGGCTGAGTGGTGCTCGATCCACAAATAGAGGTGAGGTAGTGTTCGTTACGAATGGCGGTCAATGCACCGAGTTCACGCGAATACCACATGCACAGGTAAACGCGCCACCTGGCACTCCCGTGGATTCAAAGGCAACTATGGTTCCGGTCGAGAAGACGTAGTGCTGTCGATTGACAGCGAATGAAAGGAGGGATTCGAATGAAATAAGGGCAACCCAGCAACATCTCGTGGTTGCCCTTTAAATTTCCTGATTGACAGATTTTCAAGAGCAAGTATAATATCCATATTAAAAAACATTCTCTTTAATATTTTTTCTTTGAAGTTTCAGAAGGAGGAAGATATTTGGAGAGAGCAAAATTTTTAGGCGGTCATTTAGAACCTTAAGTGACCATTTCGAGTGTTCCCAAGAGGGACAAATAGGAGGCAATGACGATGCTGGAACATAGAAATGGGCAGGAAAGAAAAGAAAAGAAGAAGCAGAAGCAGAAGAAAGGTAAAAAGGACGGATGGAAGCGCCGTAAGGTTGACGGCTGATAAGGCGGCGGCACGCGTGTAAAAAAATGGGAACTGCAACCGCAGCGCCCCTTTCGAATTTTCTAACACTCTGATACAGTGGTGCAGTAGATTAACGTTGACAAAACGGGCTGTAGTATATCGGCAGTACGCGTGCATGGGGTGCATGTAGGCCGGGTTCGATTCCCGGCAGCCCGACAGAGAGATAAATGTTAAAATAGAAGAACAAAGCTGGGAGGTGAAAAGTGAATTGATTCACTTTTCACGAGCGTTTCCGCAAGACGTCTCTGGCTTGCGGATAAAAAACACCCCGGAACTTGTAGTAGCAGTTCCCCGCCTGCCGGCCGGGCAGGGATTCCGCTTACCCCGACAATTCTTAAATTCCTAGGGGCATGTTCGCCACGTGGTTGCGTTAGCAACTTTACATGGTAGGCCAGGTTCCCCTCCCAAGGCGCTTGCCAGCCTTCGGAGGGGGCAGGGATTCCCAGCAGCCCGACAATTGTTTTAAGAGAGAAGAACTTTTATGGATCTGCAAACGTATAAAAAACTGAAGCAAGAAACGGGAGAGGCGATTGTGGCTTTTGGGGAGAGCTCTCTTTCAGAATTGGCCGCACTGGAGCGTGAGGCCGCAGTGCTGGAAAAAGAATTTGTGACGGAGCTTGAGGGAATCAAAGCAGAAGAGCTTCTCAAAAAGATTAACGGTGCTCCGGCATCCGAATAAATCTATGCCAGGGAAAGAGAAACAAGCCATTTCACCGAACGAAGCTGTGCTACCAAAGGAGCTTTCTTCGGATCGCTCTGCGGAAGGGCGCGAGAGAGGCAGGCAAACAGTCCTGGCTAAACTTCAGGAACAAGGGGCTGTTCTCTTGAAAAAATTGAGGCTAGATGGGAGTTTTCATCTTGAGCGGTTGGGTCTCGCCGACAATAGAGAGGCAGAGCAGGCAGTCGAGAAGTATGATGCGCGCCGCCAGGAAATAATGAAAAGGATCCGGGAGAAATTAGTTATTGCGGCAACGCTCGCGATGCTAACGATGGGAACAGGGAAAGCGCTGGGGGCGGAGCTCGGAGATTTGGAAAAAGGCTTTCAATCCGTTCATACAGAGCAGAGTGTTTTGCTGGAAGAGGAAATCCTGGGTATGCAAGCTTTGCAGCCGCCAATACAGGAAAGTATCGGAGAAATAACCGCTGCGAATGAGGCGGATATGGAAGAGGGTCAAAGCGATGATTTGGTGCTTGTACAAGGGTGGAAAATGGGACAAGAAGCGAATGTCCCAACCACGGAAAAGCCGTTGTCTGCCGATGAGAAAGAATTGCGGAAGATCAGTCAAGCAGTCTCTGATATTATGAACGCCTGTATGGGGCTACAAAAGGATAACTGTTTGCTCACCGTCACGCAGGCGACTATGAAACACGTAGTTTTGGACAGTCTTATCCCTTTCAAGCGAGGCTTGACCCGTCTCAAAGAAGCGGCTGATGGGGAAAAAATGGAAGCCGGTGAGCGCTTCGGGAAGGTTGTCAGCGGTATTTTCGATCTTTTGACGGATGCGGCAACCATCCATATAGGAGGAAAGGGGGTTATCAAACTAGCTCAGCTCTACCGAGCGTATCAAGGAGTGACTAGCGCTACGGCAGCTTATACATTTTATGTGGAGAATAAGAAAGACGTCCTTATGGCGCTGAAAACTATTTTTGGCGGCGCATCTTCAGAACAGCAGGCGGTGGAAAATACACTGGCTACACTTGAGAAGGTCGGTCAGATAAGTGAAGATACCCCTGCGTCTATTCAAACGAACTAATTCTTTTTTCCGACAAGTAAAAAACCTCCCCGAAGGGAAGTTTCGCCGATTCCCGCATCATTTAGCGGGCGACTTTGGCCAGGGTGCGGATAGCGCGGGTAGAAACACGCAATTTCACGTCGCCCATGTGCTTGACTTGCAGGTTGATCTTGAATTTGCGGCGGCTGGCGATGTTGGAATGACTGCGAGCATTGCCTGAGGTAGTTCCGCGTCCGGTCAGTTGGCATACACGACTCATAACGTTGGTTCTTGAGATATTACTCTGAGTACGGTATCATACCGTTGCCCCTTTGGCAATGGTTGGAGATAGTTCTGGCATTCCCACCAAAACTTTCCTTTTTCTACCCTTTCTCTCCGCCGAACATTTCTGACTCACTTTGTCGAACAGGGAGCTGTCCTGTCGAGACCATCTGTCACGCTCGACTGTTACCGACGCGTTCGTCACAAATGTTACCGACGGAGAACTGGAGTACAAAAAAGAAAAGGTTTTGGGAGAATGCCTCTCCTCATATTCATGATTCATAATTCCTGATTCATCTTCAAGCGTATGGCTAATGAGATTGTATTGATAGGTTTCTATATCCTGACGCTTATCTACTCCGTGATGATTCACGAAGTGGCGCATGGCATGGTGGCTCTGTGGCTGGGGGACATGACGGCCAAGTATGCCGATCGTCTGAACCTCAACCCGCTCAAGCACATCGACCCTTTCGGTTCGGTGATACTGCCCTTGATTTTGGTAGTCAGTACGGGGTTCGCATTCGGCTGGGCGAAACCGGTGCCCTATAATCCCTATAATCTGCGCAATCAGAAGTGGGGGCCGACATGGGTAGCTCTGGCCGGACCAGGATCAAATCTAATCCTCGCTCTTGTGGCGGCGCTTTTTGCCAAAGTTCTACCACTTACTCTCGCTACCAAAGTAGATATCATGGAACGGTTCATCGGGGTCATCGGTGGACGAGGAGATTTTCTTGATCGCTTTTCTCTTCTTGCGCAAGCTATTTCTGGATCACTTCCGAGTATTCTTTTCGGACTGTTCCTCTTGGTGATTTTTTGGAATGTGGTTTTGGCCTGCTTCAATCTCCTGCCGGTGCCGCCCCTGGATGGCTCGAAACTTCTCTATGCGCTGGTGCCGCTTCGCGAGCGGACGGTGTTTTTCCTTGAGCAGTATGGCCTCTTTGTCCTCATCTTCGTCATCTTCTTTCTTTCCACCCCCATCAGCGTCTTCATCAACTTCGTCCTGAGCCTCTTTCTGCGTTTTTCTTTGTAATCTTGTAAATATCTATAACTGCAAATATGGTAAATTCTCGAGAAGTTCCGGGGGCATCGAATCCTGCGGAAGTCCAAGGAGATAATTTCGAAAGACCGACTTGCTTTACTACCGTAGAAGAGGCCAAACGATGGCTTGAGGAAAATCTTCTGCCGAGAGAATCGGCGACGACCTCGTCGGAGCATGAAAAGCCGCGGGGGAGAGAAAGTCTCGATGGAGCAAAGTCCCAAGCTCGGAGTGAGTTGGAGCTTTTTTCAACGTATGTTATTTCCCATAATCTTCGTGAAGAAGTTCGCCGGAAGGTTGCTTTGCCGCCAGTGCAACTACATGATGGATACAAAGTTGACAACGTTGCCCCAGAAAATATCAACAAAGCTGCGGAAGCATTAAGGGAAAGCAGCAGACAGTTACCTTTGGATAGAGCTCTCTTTGAATACGTACTTGCACAACTCAATGACGGCAGTCATGAGTTGTGCAGAGAGCAAGTATCGGCTGAAACTGGGCATGACTCTAACCGGGCTCAGATAATTTTCACGGAAATTACAAGGCTCAAACAAACGTTAGAAAAAAGGATTATTCGCTTTAAAGAATTGCTTTTGTTGGCGGAAGACCAGGCAGCTTGGGAAGCGAGCTGCAAGGAAAATGCGGGAATACTCCAGCGTCTCAGGCAATTGGAAGCCAAAAGTAAAGCGCGAAAACCTGCAACGAATGACGGGGAATTTATCGAGCAGGTAGAGGTAGAGCGTGAGGCCGATGCGATATTGAAATCTAAGCTTGTATCTCCCGGTAATAATGATCTTCAGTTGTATCTCTACCATCATCCAGATACGCCACCAGACCTTCGCTTTTCTCCGGAAAAGCGCTAAGCCTGTCTAGACTATTCTTAAGGGTGTGGAGTGTTTCAATCCCGTTGTTGACAGAAAAAGATATTTTCGATACTATAGGTCATACGGAAAAGCAAGGGCTTTTTCTGTTTTGTTGCTAAATGAATTTCATCTTTTTCTTGATTCATGATTCTTAATTCCTAATTCAATATTCTACTCTGTGGCCACCATCAATCAACTCATCAAACGTTCGCGAAAGTCTACCGCTCGGAAATCGAAATCTCCGGCGATGACGTACTCCATCAACAGCGTCAAGAATCGCAATACGTTCCATAACAGTCCGTTCAAACGCGGAGTGTGCATCAAGGTGTCGACGACGACGCCCAAAAAGCCGAACTCCGCTCTCCGCAAGATCGCCCGGGTACGGCTGACCAACGGCATGGAAGTGACGGCTTATATCCCCGGCGAAGGGCACAACCTGCAGGAGCACTCGATCGTGATGATCCGCGGCGGCCGGGTGAAAGATTTGCCGGGCGTGCGCTATCACATCGTGCGAGGCATTTTCGATGCCGCCGGCGTGGCGCGCAAGCAGAGCCGGAGCAAATATGGTGCGAAGAAGGAGAAGAAGAAGCCTTAAGTAATGAAAAATGTAAATATCAAAATTGAAAATGACCCGTCTCGCCAAAGGCTTCGCCGAGGCGGACAGAGTAAAATGTAAAAAGAGTTAATGCCAAAACCATTTTGGATTAAGAAAAATTTTGAACTTTGCATTGTAATTTTGATTTTTGATTTTTACACTTTGATTTTATAAACTATGCCAAGACGCAAAAGACAATTCGTCAGAGAATGGAAACCGGATACCCTGTATGGCAATCCGCTGGTGGGTCATTTCGTCGGGATGATCATGTGGGAAGGCAAGAAAAGCATCGCTGAAAGAATCATCTATAATGCTTTCGACATCATCCACGAACGGACCAAGAAAGGCGGTCTGAATACTTTCGAACAAGCTATCAAGAATGTGTCGCCGCTCCTTCAGCTGAAGTCGCGCCGCGTGGGCGGTGCCAACTATCAGGTGCCGGTGCCGGTTTCGGGGGAGCGCCGCCAGGTCTTGGCGATGCGCTGGATCCGGGACGCCTGCCGCCATCGCAAGGGCAAGGGGATGGCCGAAAAACTGGCCGACGAGCTCCTTGATGCTTCCAACAAGACCGGCTCCGCCATGAAGAAGCGCGACGAAACGCACCGCATGGCCGAAGCCAACAAGGCTTTCGCTCACTTCGCTTAATACAAATTTTCGCGAATGATGCCACGAAATAGCACGAATGAATTTGTGTGGATTGGTGGGATATTCGTGTACATTAGAGAATATGAGAAAGACTCCCATTGATAAGTACCGCAATATCGGGATCATCGCTCACATCGACGCCGGCAAGACGACCACGACCGAGCGTATTTTGTTTTACACGGGAATCACGCACAAGATCGGCGAAGTGCACGAGGGGACAGCCACCATGGACTGGATGGAGCAGGAGCAGGAGCGCGGCATCACCATCACTTCGGCTGCCACGACGTGCTTTTGGAAGGGGCACCATATCAACATCATCGATACGCCGGGACACGTGGACTTTACCGTGGAAGTGGAGCGCTCTTTGCGCGTGCTCGACGGCGGTGTCGTGGTATTCGATGGCAAGGAAGGCGTCGAGCCGCAATCGGAAACCGTCTGGCGCCAAGCGGAAAAATATTTTGTGCCGCGCATGTGCTTTATAAATAAAATTGACAAAGAGGGGGCCGTTTTCGAAGATGCCCTCGCTTCAATTTGGAATCGACTCACTCCGCACGCCGTGGCCATCCAGTATCCGATGGGATTGCGCGGTGATTTTTATGGCTTGATCGATCTCATGACCATGAAGGCCTTTACCTTCGAGGGGGAAATGGGAGAAAAAGTCATCGAAGGAGAAATCCCGGCTGAATATTTGGACAAGGCCAAAGAGTGGCGGGAAAAAATGGTGGAAAAGATTTCTGAAACAGACGATGCTCTGACCGAGAAATATCTGAATGGCGAAGAAATTTCCGTAGCCGAGCTGAAGGCGGCATTGCGGAGAGGCACCATCAGCGTGCGTCTCCACCCGGTGTTCACCGGGACGGCGCTTCGCAACAAGGGAGTCCAGCTGATGTTGGATGCCGTTGTCGACTATCTGCCATCGCCGATCGACATTCCTCCGGTGAAAGGGATTGATCCGGAAACAGGTGAGGAATTGGTGCGCGAGACGAGGGATGATGAAAAATTTTCTGCCTTGGCCTTCAAAATCGCCACGGATCCGTTCGTCGGGCAGCTGACATTTTTCCGCGTGTATTCCGGAACGGTGAAGGCGGGTTCGTATGTACTCAATTCTACCAAAAACGAAAAGGAAAGAATCGGACGGATTCTCCGTATGCATGCCAATCATCGAGAAGAGATCCAGGAACTGACGGCCGGCGATATCGGGGCTTTGGTTGGGATGAAGTCGACGACGACAGGAGATACGCTCTGTGATATAGACAGCCCGGTCATTCTCGAGAACATAACCTTTCCGGAACCGGTCATCGATATTTCCATCGAACCGAAAACCAAAGCCGATCAGGAAAAAATGGGCGTGGCTTTGAAAAAACTGTTGGAAGAAGATCCGACCTTCCGCGTGCACACCGACGAAGAGACTGGCCAGACCATTATGTCCGGTATGGGCGAACTGCACCTCGATATTCTCGTCGATCGGATGAAGCGCGAATTCAAAGTGGAAGTGAATGTCGGCCGCCCGCAGGTGGCCTATCGCGAAACTATCCGTTCATCGGCCGAGTCTGAAGGCAAATACATCCGTCAGTCAGGCGGACGGGGACAGTACGGTCATTGCTGGATCCGCGTGGAACCGCAGGAGGAGCCGGGGCTGGGGTATGAATTCTTGAATGAAATCAAAGGCGGGGCTATTCCCCAGGAATTTATCAAACCGATCGACAAGGGTATCCAGGAAGCCATGCAGACGGGTGTCTTGGCCGGCTATCCCATGGTGGATATCAAAGCCACGGTTTTCGACGGTTCGTATCACGACGTCGACTCTTCCGAAGCCGCTTTCCGCATCGCCGGTTCCATGGCCTTCAAGGAGGCCTGCCGCAAAGCCAGGCCGGTGCTTTTGGAACCGATTATGAAAGTAGTGGTCATTACGCCGGAGAACTTTATGGGCGATATCGTGGGCGATCTTTCCTCCAAGCGCGGGGTGATCAAGGAAATGAACGCGCGGGGCGAAGGCGCGGCGCAGGTCAAGGAAATCCATGCCGAAGTGCCACTCTCGACGATGTTCGGCTATGCCACAGAGATGCGTTCCATGTCCCAAGGCCGCGCCAACTATTCCATGGAGTTCGGCCACTATGCCGAAGTGCCGACCAATGTCGCGACAGAAATCATCGGCGCCCGTGCCGCCGATCCGGCGAAGTAATATAGTGACAGCCTTCCAGTCTGTAGTTCGTAGTTTTCTAATACACAGGTAAAGGGAGAAGTTCGAATTTATCGTCTGGAATTGGGGGAAGAAGCTCTTTTGAGCTTCTTTTGTTTTTTACGACCACTTTTCTCTGCTTACAAATGTTCTAGCGGCCGCTAGAACATTTGTAATGACTGTGGTATCTTTATATTAAGTGAAAATAAAATATGAAAAAGAAAAATGGTATGGAGAAAGAAAAAGGAGCGAAGAGAAAAGGAGAAAACAAAAATCGAGAAAAGAAGCTGCGATTGCCGTACGGCTTTCTTGGGAAAGCGGTGCTTGGTGTGGTTGGTTTCACAGGTGTTTTGATGTTAGCTCTCGCAGCTCCCAAAGCCTTTGAAATTATCAAACTTTTTGAGAAAAGGCGTGGTGATGATTTCAGGCGTTATCGATCGCCAGTATATCTTCGAAAAGAAATAGAGAAATTGAGACGAAAAAAGATGATTATTGTTTTTGAACGTCGGGGAGAAACGGTTATGAAGTTAACAGAAAAAGGCAGAAGAGAGCTGTTTCGTTATCAATTCAAAGAAAGACGGCTAGAAAAGCGACATTGGGATAAGAATTGGCGGATTGTTATTTTTGACATTGAAGAGGATAAACATGGAATTCGAGATGGAATCAGAGAAGAGATGAGATCTTTCGGATTTGAAAAACTACAGGCAAGTGTATGGGTGTATCCATATGAATGCGAGGCAGTCGTAGCACTATTAAAAACAGAGTATGGTCTTGGCAAAGAACTCGTGTACATCGTGGCGGGGGATATAGAGAATGACGAATGGCTCAGAAAAAAATTTCACCTTAACTAAATGTCCTATTTAACAGCTTTTGTAAATTTCCGAGCGTGATCCTGTGGGGGATCATTTCAAGAGCTTACAAATGTTCTAGCGGCCGCTAGAACATTTGTAAGGTAGAGGGTTGGGATTTGAGGTTGTCAAAAGAGCTGTAATTGTTGGTACTTGTGTGCTATACACGGTGGTTTACAGTGTTGTGTTTATTTTACTGAACCTATCGCACAACTATCTAACCCTGAAACAGGATGTCTTTTGTTTACGGAACAATTGTGCCTCAGATCAGGATTTAAGAATTTTTGGTTGACTTTTTTACTGAAAAGATGAATAATATACCGTTCGTTAAAAACTTGGTAATTTTGCTTTTTTCGAGCCTCCTCACAGGGCAAAGGAGAACCAATTGCCTAGGTATGCCGCGCCGCGGATACCGACGTCTGTAACTCCACCCTCCGCCGGAGGGTTCTTTCCAGGAGACTGACCATGCTTCCGAAACAAATTTTAGCAGTCAGCAAAAACCATGTAGTACCAGGCCAAGGCATTTCTATCTCGACTATTCGGGGCAAATCAGACTGGATTGTTCTGAGAGGGACTTCAGTTCAAACGAGTCTGCGAGTTGGTGAAGAGACACAAGCTTTCGTCGTTTATCCTTGTGAATCTGGTGTTTTGGCTCTTTCTGTCAGGTTGACTGACAAGCGGGGGAAGTTTCTTACTTGGGCCAGCTTCTTTCTCGGTATTGAAAATGATGGCCATGGAAAATTCTACGCTGTGACTGACAAAGTATGGGTCCCACCCTGTGGCCGTATTGGTCAAGCCTACGATTCCTATGTTGTTGTCATGATCGACAACAAAGCGTATCACAGCGCTGACTGGATAAAGGATGGGGGAGCTTATGTTTCCGACCCAAACCTCTTGTGCATGTACTTGTCGATGAATGCGGACGCCGTCGATGTGGTAAGGGCGGCAGTGCGGCAGGAAGCAGAAAAGGATGCCCGCGATCAGCTTGCGGAAATCGGCAAGCAGTTGACGGCCTGGGGACTTACCAATTGCGACACCCCGATACTCGATCAGATTGCTGGTTTGAAAAAAATGTTCGATGCGGCGCATGAGGCGTTGGAGGAGTGGCGGATTCGGGGCAAAGAGTTGCATGAGCCTATTATGGAGACGCTTTGTCTTCATAATCTGACTTGCTATGGGGGCTATTCCGAAGAAATTGTTGCGGAAGTGAAAACCAAGCTTGATGCGCTTATGACATTCGTGGCGACTATTGATGTCGCTGTTGATCGGAATAACTTCTGGGATTTTCGTGGCGAGGTTCATGCCGCTTTTCATGCTTTGTTTTCCACCATGGGTAAAAACAGTTCCTTGATCGGTGAGTATATCAATCCGATCGTCCACATGAGGATGAAGCGAAAACAGAAGCAGAAGTAAATAGCGATGGCCGCTTTGTCAGGGGAGAAACTTTTCCCAGGCGAGGCGGTCGTTTTTCTTTTGGCTTTGTTTTCTTATTTTTTGACTTATAGATTAGATTTTCGGTTGATATGGGGGTTGACCCCGTTAGAGAAAAGTCGCTGCAAGCGACTGAAGTCGCGCCGAAGGCACAGCGTTCTCTAACGGGGTTGACAAGAATAGGGCCAACTGTTATTATTGCCAGTGATGCTTTTGCCCAAGCTTTTTTCGTTTTTGCTGACAAAAATCGCTTGGGGAGAAGAGAGGTTTTTAATCTCTCTTAGGGTATAATTCCCCGCGGCTTGCCGCGGATGATATATACTGAGAGCATGAGCATCTACATCCACAAAAGTCACAATGTCAG
>MFSB01000012.1:7070-31975 GCA_001784735.1 Candidatus Moranbacteria bacterium RIFCSPLOWO2_12_FULL_48_12 | reverse complement strand
GCTCGTCGAATTGACTGTGGCAGAAGTGGGGGAGAATTTCGTCGTTGCCGTTGCCAAAAACGAGGGCGCCATCAAGAATCGCAAAGGCGTGATCCTGCCCGACTCGCACCTGACTCTGGATATCCTTTCCGAAAAAGACAAGAAAGATTTGCGCTTCATTGTGGATGAAGGGGTGGATTTCATCGGAGTTTCCTTTGTCGGTTCAGCGGAAGACATCGCAACCGTGCGCGAAGCGATGAAAGCCATGCTCCCGGCAGGGGTAGCCATGCCGAAAATCGTTTCCAAAATAGAGCGGAAGGTCGCCATCAAGAATCTCGTAGCCATCGTGAAAGCCAGCGATGCAGTGATGGTGGCGCGCGGCGACCTCGGGATCGAGATGCCGGAAAGCGAAGTGGCGGTGTTGCAGAAGCACATCATTGCGGAGAGTCTGCGCTCGGCCAAGCCGGTTATCGTGGCGACGCAGATGCTCCGGAGCATGACGGAGAACCCGCGTCCCACCCGCGCCGAAGTTTCAGACGTATCCAATGCCGTCATCGATCATGCGGACGCGGTGATGCTCTCGGAAGAATCAGCCATGGGCAAGTATCCGGTGGAAACGGTCGCGATGATGGCGGAGATCATCGAGAAGACGGAAGAATCGCCGTTTGATGATTTGTATCAGTCCCTCGATCTCAACTTCCGGAGCGACTACGCGGTAATGATCCGGAGCGTCTATGAATTGGCGCAGAGCTTCCATACCAAAGCGATACTTCTGCTCTCGATGAGCGGATTTACGGCGCGCCTCCTCGCGCATTTCCGGCCGGAAAGCAAGATTTTTGTGGCGACCAACAGCCGCCAGACATGGAATGATCTTTCGCTGGTCTGGGGCATCGATCCCTATCTCTTCGAGGGGGACACGAAACTCGATACTCTCGGTAAGCGGCTCATGGATGAAGCCAAGAAAGATGGCAAGCTCGCGGTCGGCGATCAGGTCGTGGTCTTTCACGGGCGGACGCCGGATCAAGAGACCCTGAAGCTTGTCGGAATCCGGGAAGTGAGATAGAATCACGAATTGTGAATCATGAATCAGGAATGGCTGAATCCCGCTTAAAGCGGAGACGTCGCATAGTGGCCGAGTGCGCTCGCTTGGAAAGCGAGTAAGGCGCAAGCCTTCGAGAGTTCGAATCTCTCCGTCTCCGCTTTGTGCGGGAGAAAGTGAAGAACTATTATTCAGATCGTATTAAAATAACTAAAACAAAATATGAAAGGGATTTTTCATAAAATCGCGCATCGGACTTCCATTATTGTCGGTTCGCCTGTAGCGTTTATTCTCGCCCTGCTTGTCGTTTTGGCATGGGCAGTGGCCGGGCCGTATTTCGGCTACTCCGATACGTGGCAATTGGTGATCAACACCGGGACGACCGTGTTGACCTTCCTCATAATCTTTCTGGTGCAGAATACGCAGAACCGCGATGCCCAAGCCATGAATCTGAAATTGGACGAATTGATCCGAGCCATGAAGGGTGCGCGCAATCAGTTATTGGATCTGGAAGATCTCTCTGATGAAAAAATGGAAGAACTTCAAATTCAGTTTCAAAAACTTCGCGAAAAGTCGGAGCTTATGCGTAAAAAGAAAGAAGAAAAAACATCCGTCGCGCCATAGGGCGCTTGGTTTTTCCCGGTTGAATCGAAAAAAAGGCGGGCAAATGCCTGCCCTTTTTCATCCCCAATTGCGACCAACCTATCTCGAGTGCTATACTGTTCCCATACCACTTTTATCTTTTAAATGACAAACATATGAGAATCGTCAATCATGTTATCAAGCTGACCACTAGTACGACGCTCGACTTCATCGATATCACCGCCAGAGTCCAGAAGAAGATAAAAGCCTCCGGGATAAAGAACGGCATCATCAATATCCAGAGCCTACATACCACCATGGCCGTCATCGTGAACGAAGCCGAGCCGCTCCTCATCATGGATATGAAAGCTCTTTTGGAAAAGCTGGCACCGCGCACGTACAAGTACATGCATGACAATTTCAAGATCCGTACGGTCAATATGACGCCCCATGAGAAAGCCAACGGCCATGCCCACAACAAAGCTCTCCATCTGCCGACTTCCACGATGTTGAATGTGAAAAAAAACGATCTCCAGCTGGGAACCTGGCAGAGAGTTTTCGCCATAGAATTGGACTGCTCGCGGCCGAGACAGATCGCTCTTCAGATCATCGGGGAGTAAATCAGCAGATGAGACATTCTTTAAAGCTTTAGCAAAAGGGTTTCAATGACCTCCTTCGCCCATGCTTGCCATCGATTAACATGACGGAACACTAACCGTACCTTCATGCCTTCAAAAAAAACACAAACACCTCTCCATAGAAAAAGGGAATACGTTTTTCTTGTGGTCTTTCCGCTTGTAGCAGTGCTTTTGTCTCTGCTCTTGCCTATCAATCTTTTTTTTGGGCTCATACTTTTTCATGGTCTCCCTGCTCTCTGGCTCTCTTACCAGTGCCCGAAGAAAGTCCCAAAGGTTTTTTTCTTTACGATACTCTTCACGCTTCCATTTGCCCTGATCGTTGAGGGTATCGCTGAAATGAATAATGCGTGGTGGCTGGCGACTGCCTTCGATTGGAGGGCGCTTCATATCGTTCCGGTAGAGGCGATACTCTGGAGCATTCTCGCTTTCTATCACATCACGATCTTTTATGAGTACTTTGTCGATGGAAAGCGGATCGGTCAGACGAACAAGAGAATAAAGGTTTTCAGTACGCTTCTTTTTGCTTGTCTGGCATTGTTCCTGATAGTTTTTTTCCTGAACCCGCTATCCTTGCAGATTCCCTATGCTTATCTATGGTTAGGCATCGTTGTTGGGTTCCTGCCGGCTCTCTGCTTTCTTATTTTCCACAAAAAACTGCTCCGTAAATTTGCATTGGCCGCAGCGTACTTCTTCTACGTCAACTTCACTTTGGAAATGACCGCGCTTTCTCAAGGCTGGTGGGGCTTCGGAGGCACGCACTTTATTGGTTGGGTAAATATTTCAGGACTTGGCTTCCCTCTCGAAGAATTTATTTTCTATTTCATCGTGGCCACTTTCGCAATTTTGGCATATTATGAATACTTCGTTGATGATACTCGATGAGACTATACCGCTTAATGATAATTTTTTATGACACCGGAAATCGCTCTAAAACTGATCTTCTTCTGCCTCATCGCTTTGGCGGTCGCATTCGAGGTGGCGGGCGATGTCTTTTTCAAAAAGTGGGCGGTAGAGAGCAAAAACGCCTTGCTGTATGTCGGGCTTTTTGTCTATTTTACCGGATCTGTTTTCTGGGCGATCTCTTTGAAATACGAACACTTATCTAAGGCCATTTCTGTTTTCACCGTCTTGAACCTGATTATCGTCGTCCTGGTGGGCGTGCTTTATTTCAAAGAAGATCTGTCTTTTATAAACAGAATAGGCATCGGGCTGGGGGTTCTGAGCATCATTCTGATAGAGATTTGATGAAACAAAGCTTATTGACACACACCAGACTTCAGACTGACAAATTATGCAATTGCATAACTTGTCAGTCTCTCCGGGTGGGTGTTAAATTTCTTATAAGATCTTCCGAAACATATGAAAAGAATTTTTATCGTGCATGGGTGGGGCGGGTATCCCGGAGAAGGGTGGTTTCCGTGGCTGAAGAAAGAATTGGAAACGAGAGGCTTTGTGGTGTCTATACCGCAGTTGCCGGATGCGGAGAATCCGAGAATAGAGGGGTGGGTGGCCAAGCTTGCTGAAACCGTCAATGTCCCCGATGAAAACACCTATTTTGTCGGTCATAGTATCGGGTGTCCGACGATTGCGCATTATCTGCAATCTCTTCCTGCGGGGGTCATGGTAGGCGGAGCAGTTTTTGTGGCTGGGTTTTTCAAACAACTGACCAATCTCGAAGAAGATATTGAAACGCAAGAGACAGCCAAGCTTTGGTTGGAAGCGCCGCTTGATCTGGGAAAAGTGAAATCGCACTTGTTGAAGAGTGTCGCGATTTTTTCCGATAATGATCCTTATGTCCCGCTCGATAACCAGGATGACTTTCGCGCGCTCGGTGCGGAAATCATTGTTGAGCACCAACAAGATCACTTCAGCGGAAGCAGCGGAACGACCGAATTGCCGGTTGTGTTGGAGTCCGTTTTGAAAATGGCAGATTGATAGCGCTGATTGGTATAGAAAAATATGAACGGAATGCATTCTTGGAAATTTTATACTACCTCTGAAACGGCATGGGAAGGGATGCTCCGGTCGTGCCGCGAAGCGAAAGAAACCATCGATCTGGAGCAATATATTTTCAGCGGAAGCGATGCTGTCGGCCGGGCGTTTGTGGATCTGCTTTTGGTCAAAGCCAAGGAAGGGGTTGCTGTTCGCTTGCTCCTTGATGCGGCAGGGAGTTTCGGTCTCTATCGCGGAGCGCTCTGCCGGGAACTCAAAGCGGGAGGGATCAGAGTTGCGTTTCATCAGGGCATCATAGCGCCAGCCGTAAAGAAGTTGTTTCCCCTTGTATTGCGGGATCATCGGAAACTTCTTGTCGTAGATAAAACGGAAGCGCATATTGGTGGTGTGATCATCGCCGAGCGGGCTCGTTTATGGCGTGACACGGCTGTTTCCTTGCGTGGGGAAGTAGTGAGTGAGCTAGCCCGATCCTTCGAGACCGTCTGGCAGCGCTCCCGCAAAATGGATCCTGTCGGGCGCGTTCTTTCCAAGAATGAGGATTCGGAATTTTCTATCGCCGGCAATTCTTTTCATCTTTATGACAAGCATCTCTACCGCTCTTTCCTCCGTCATATCATGGTGGCCAAAAAATACATCTATATCACGAGCGCCTATTTTTCCCCCAATGTAGAATTCCGCCGAGCCCTCTATTATGCTCATGAAAGAGGAGTGGATGTGCGTATCCTTCTTCCGAAAAAATCGGATGTTTGGCTTGCGGACCGCCTCGCCGGGCTATATTTCAAGGAACTTTTGCGTCGGGGCATCCGTATTTTTTTGTATACCCCGGCGAAGATTCTTCACGCCAAATCCATCGTCATAGATGACGCTTGGGCATCTGTAGGAAGCTGCAATTTCGATTGGCTCTCTTTCTGGATAAACTATGAATTGAATGTGATCAGCACGAACCGTGATTTTGCCATGGAGCTGAAAGATCTTTTTTTGCTTGATATCAAAGAGAGCGAGGAAGTCCTGCTTTAGCAAGGTGGTTTTGATAATTTTTTACAAATACTGTATGCAAACTCTTTTACACAAGGCTAATTCACGCGGATATGCGAAGCATGGCTGGCTTACGACCCATCACTCTTTCAGTTTCGCCTCATATTATAATCCTGAGATGTTGGGATTTGGCGCGCTTCGGGTGCTGAATGACGACCTGATCGCGGCGGGTCAGGGGTTCGGCCGGCACACTCACCGGGATATGGAAATTATTACCATCCCTCTTTCGGGTGCGCTCTCTCATGAGGATAGCATGGGGAATGCCGCTGTTATCAAGACGGGCGAGGTGCAAGTGATGAGCGCCGGCACAGGGGTGGAGCACTCGGAATTCAATGCCTCGGAAACGGAAGCGGTGAGCTTGTTGCAGATCTGGATTCTGACGCGGACGGAGGGCGCCGCTCCGCGCTACGCTCAGAAACGATTTGATCCATCTTCCTTTAAGAATACATTTTCTCTCGTGGTGGGGTCGGAGAACGTAAAGCCACACAGTGGCCATGTCCCGCGAGAAAGCGAAAAGACAGGGGTGCTCTTCATCCATCAGGATGCTTGGTTGTCCCTGGGGCGTTTTGATGCCGATACCGACACTGAGTATGCATTACATAATTCACACAATGGCGTATACTTTTTTGTCGTTGACGGCGAGATAGCGGTGGCGGATATGGTTTTGGGGAAAAGGGATGCACTCGGGGTATGGGATACCGAAAAAGCCTCATTAAAAGCAAAAAAAGATGCTTTCGTCCTGGCTATCGAAGTGCCGATGAGTGTTTGAAACAAGCGTTTTTCGAGGTGGTATAATAGGTCTATACACGAACCCATTTAACATAGATCCCATCCTGTCATTCCGGGCTTGACCCGGAATCCAGTGTGTAAGCCAAAAGTATCAGTCTGGATTCCCGCTTTCGCGGGAATGACAAGTGGTAAAAGTTTCAGTGATATAAAGGCTTGTTGTAAAGACAAAGGAGAGATTAATTTAAATCACCTCCACTTAAGAACTGTCCATATATTATGAATGTCAAAGATCATGTAGCGGGGTTTGCGGATTTTATCCGTAAACAGGGAGTCGTGGGAGTGGCTGTCGGCTTCGTGCTTGCCAGTGCGGTAGCCAAGATGGTGACGGCGCTGGTGACCGATATCATCAATCCTCTCATCGGGCTCCTCTTCGTCCATACTGAGAGTCTCAAAGATGTGGCGCTGCAAATCGGAAATTCAAAAATTATGTGGGGAGATTTCGTCAGTACGACTATCGACTTTCTTATCATTGCTCTCGTCGTCTATTTCGCTATCAAGCTGTTAGGAATAGAAACGGAAAAGAAAAAATAATTCGCTCAATAGTACTTTTCTTGCAATTGCAAGAAAGGTACTATCCATTGGGGGTGTTCCCTTTATAAGTTAAGAATACAGATGTATGAAAAAAGGTAATAATACTTTCGGGAAAAGAGCCATCGCGGTACATAAAAAATTGCGGGGGAAAATTGAAATTCGGTCTAAAGCGGAAGTGGCTAACAAGGATGATTTAAGTATCTACTACACGCCGGGGGTGGGGGCAGTGTCGACGTACGTCGCGAAACACAAAGACAAGCTGCGCGAGTACACGATGAAGGGCAACACGGTAGCGGTCGTGTCGGATGGATCAGCCGTCCTGGGTCTCGGCAACATCGGTCCGGAAGGGGCGCTGCCCGTGATGGAGGGGAAATGCATGCTGTTCAAAAAATTTGCTGATATTGATGCTTTTCCGATAGTGCTGACGACGCAAGACACGGAAGAAATTATTCAGACGGTCAAAAATATTGCGCCGGTGTTTGGCGGCATCAACCTGGAAGATATCGCGGCTCCGCGCTGTTTTGAAATAGAGCGGAAACTGAAGGCGCTGCTCAATATCCCCGTCTTTCACGATGATCAGCACGGCACGGCCATGGTAGTCTTAGCCGGACTCATCAACGCTTTTCGGGTGGTGGGGAAAAATATAAAGAAGAGCACCATCGTGATCATCGGAGCCGGGGCGGCCGGCAATGCTGTCGCGAATCTCTTGCTCAGATTCGGCGTAGGGGATCTTATTTTGGTGGATAGCCGCGGCATTATCAGCGAGGCGCGCAAAGACATCAATCATTTCAAGCGGCTGCTCGCCAAAGTGACGAACAAGCGCAAGCTCGATGGGTTGGTCGGCGACGCACTGGCCGGAGCGGACGCCTTCATCGGGGTTTCGAAAGGCAACACTATTTCTCCAGCGATGGTCAGATCCATGGCGCCGCAGGCCATCGTCTTTGCCTTGGCCAATCCGCTGCCGGAAATTATGCCAGATGAGGCCAAACAAGCCGGAGCCGCCGTAGTAGCGACCGGCAGGTCGGATTTCGCCAATCAAATCAACAATTCTCTGGGATTTCCAGGTATTTTCCGGGGGGCACTGGATAACGGTGTCCGGGAAATTACCGAAGCCATGCTTTTGCGCGCCGCCAAGAAATTGGCTGCCCTGGTGAAGAAGCCGACGGCCGAGCGCATCATCCCGCCGCCCTTTGACAAGAGAGTTGTCAAAGCCGTCGCTAGCGCTATACGGTGAAAAAAGAATCCCTCCGTCGCCGAGGCTTTGGCCAGCCTCGCCGAGTCTAGGCGGGCGGGCAGGCATGAATCGTGAATTATGAATCTTAGAAATCGGATTTCATAAGTTTTCTATGGGTGGCCGTGTGGTATAATGGGGCTGTTGTAAAAGAATCCTTATGCAAGAAATACCGACAGAAGAAAATGATACATTGGATGCCGCGTCAGAACTCAAAGAAAAAGAAAATCTTTCTCAAGCGCAAGGTATTGTGCCTACACGCTCTCGTGAATCATTATGGGGAGCGGTTTTATTCGCTGGGATGCTGCTTTTTGTCGTGGCGAGCATCGGCGGTGTCGGATGGGCAGCCTATACGAAATGGCAGAGCGAACGAGTGGCGAAGAGCCAACCATCCATCATAGTATTACCGGAACAATCTAATGAACAGAGAAGTGTTACACCTAAGGAAGAAGCACGGGCGGTAGGGAGTACGGAAGCAAAAGAACAACCAGCGAGTGATAATATCACGGCGGCCAAAAAATTGGAAATAAGCGTTTTGAATGGTGGTGCCGCCAAAGGAAGCGCCGGTACGCTGGCGAATTTTCTGAAACAGGAAGGGTATGGCAAGACAGATTCAGGGAACACGCTCAAAGATTACAGCAGCGTTGCCCTCTATTACGCCTCTGGGCTGGAAAAAGAGGCGGCGGCAGTGAAAGAAGTCGTTGCAAAAAAATACTCAGCGGTAAAAATTTTTCCTGCCGATATGAAGAACAAAGAAACCACTATTTCTCAGGTGACGATCATTCTTGGGAAATAGATTGGCATCCCCTTACAGTGGCCGGACTACTGTAAGAAGAGAGAAAAAATATTCCTCCCGTTGGCCTCGCGCCTGGGGTGGTTTGCTTTTTAGAGCCATTTGGCTTTATGCTAAGGTTATGAGCGGAACTACTGACGAAATCAAGGCGCGGCTGAATGTCGTAGAGCTGATCGGCTCGTATGTCCGACTGGAAAAGTCAGGAGCGCACTGGAAGGCTTGCTGTCCGTTCCATCAGGAGCGCACGCCGTCTTTTATGGTGAACGAGGAGAAGGCCATGTGGCACTGTTTCGGCTGCGGCAAGGGCGGGGATGTGTTCGCTTTCGTGATGGAAATGGAGGGCTTGGAATTCCGCGAAGCGCTCAAGATGCTGGCGGAGCGCGCCGGGGTGGAATTGCCGCAGTACAAGGGCGAAGAAAAAAACAAGGAAACCAAGGAGCGCATCTTCGATCTTCTGGAGCTCGCGACCAAGTTTTATGAGAAACAACTGTCTGGCAATGTCGGTCGAGAAAAAATTGTGAGCTATCTCACCGGCCGCGGCCTGTTTCTGGAAAGCATCCAAAAATTCCGCCTGGGGTATGCGCCGGATGGCTGGCATCACTTGCTGGATTTTTTGGCTGAGCGCGGATTCAAAGTAGAAGAGATCGAATCCGCCGGTCTTATCATCCACAAGTCAAAAGAAAATCAGGCATCAGATATCTCTTATCCTGCATCCTCCTCATACTACGACCGTTTCCGTGATCGCATCATGTTTCCCATTTTCGATATTCTCGGGCGGGTGATCGGATATTCGGCGCGGGTGGCGCCGGGCGGGGATGAAACACAAGCGAAATACATCAATACGCCGGAGACGCCAGTGTACCACAAGAGCCGGGCGCTGTATGGATTGTTCCATGGCAAGCAAGCCATGAAACAGGCAGGTGCGACAGTTATCGTCGAGGGGAATATGGATGTCATCGCGATGCATCAGGCGGGAATCGAGAATACCGTCGCGGTGTCCGGTACCGCCCTTACGCCGGAACAGCTTACGCTTATTAAGCGCTATGGCAGCGAGGCGCGGCTGTTTTTCGATATGGACGGAGCCGGGCAGAAGGCGGCTCGTAAGAGTGCGGAACTAGCTTTGGAAAAGGAACTGTTGGTCTCAGTCATTGCGCTTCCGTTCGGCAAAGACGCGGCCGAGATGGGGAAGGAGGATCCGGAGAAGTTGCGTGAAGCGGTAGCGCGATCCGTGCCAGCCCTCAAATATTTTTTGGAAGCCAGCCTAGAGAAATATGATCGCAGCAGCTCAGAGGGCAAGCGCAAGATAGCGGATGAGTATACAGAGCTCCTCATGTTCGTGAAGAATCCGATCGAGCGTTCTCACTGGATCAAAGAGCTGGCGCGGGAAATCAAAATGGAAGAAAAACTCGTCTTGGGTGTAGTACAGACAGCGATCCAGGGGGGAGAGCGGCGTGAGCGCTCTGATGTGCCAACCAAGGAATTGTCTTACAGCAATTCTTTTGGCAAACGTTCAGAACTCTTGCGGGAAGAGCTGGTGGGGATGATGTATGCTGACCGCGTGGTGAGAGAAACGCTTCTCAACCTTCTCGCAGATGGTGAGACCAAGGCGTTCTTGGAGAAACATCCCCTTTATTTTTTTCTGGTGCAAGCGGGGGAGCGCGAGCCGCTGTCATTTATCGAAGATGCTCTTCTGAAAAGCGAAGCGATGAGACTTTCTTTTCGGGTCTTGGAATTACCGGATTTCATCGGCGTGCCAGATGAAGAACGGATCGGCAAGATGCTGGAAGTCGCCAAGAAGTATCTGGAGAATCTCAAAGGAGAAATCATGCGGCGTGAGAAACTCATCGCTTTGGAACAGTCCCTGGGAGAGGCTCGGGAGAAAAAAGATAAAAGCTTGGAGAAAAAGCTCCTGGCGGAGTTTACGGCAATTTCTTTGGACAAGTTTTCATAAGGTTGCTACAATAGATTTTTGTAAATGAAGCAGAGGGACGCTTGATATGTGTCATTCCGAGCTTGCCCGCCCTGATGAGTCGGCGAGGCAGGTCGAGGAATCTACCTTCTATCAACACAGATCCCTCCACTCCGAAACGTCGGTCGGGATGACAATAAAAATGATTCTAAACTGTAAGTATATACATAAGATAATTTCTACTAACTTGAATTTCAACTATTTTTAAAAGAAAAGTTGTCGAAGTTCTATTACTGGGTATGGCGAGAAAGAAAAAAGGTATCAAAAAGGCGAAAAAGGCCCTAAAAAAGCGTGTGAAGAAAGCTGTTCACAAGAAAAGCCACAAAAAAGTCAGTCCGCCAGCTGGCGGAAAAAAACAGCGCGGAGCGGCTCAGAGACAGCGTGCAAAGAAGAAGGGGAAAAGATTCACAAAAAAAGCGCATGCCAAGAAACCAAAAGCTGGCAAGAGAAAGCATGCCAAGCTGGCAAAAAAGAAAGCTCCCAGCAAGAAAGAGCGGTCAGCTGAGAAACAGGGCGCTTTGACGGAGCTTCTGGCACGTGGCAAACAGCGCGGCTTTGTGACGGAAGATGAGATTATTCATATCCTCCCTGACGTGGAGCAGGACATCGATCATCTGGAGCACCTCTACGAACAGCTGGAAAATTCCGGTATCCGCGTCGTCGGGTCGGAGGAAATGCTCAAGCTCGACATCCACAAAGTAGCGGAAGAGTTCGGCAAAAAAGGCAAGGGCAAGGGCAAGGGCAAAGCGGCGCCGAAGGCCAAAGATAAAATGATGGATCTTGGCGAAGAGAGTACCTCGGATCTCGTGCAGATGTATTTGAAGGAAATCGGGCGCGTGGCCCTCCTTTCCGGCGAAGAAGAAGTGCGGCTCGCCAAGCTGATCGAGAAAGGGGATCTCGCGGCGAAACAGCGCTTGACCGAAGCCAACCTGCGCCTCGTCGTATCGATTGCCAAGAAATATGTCGGCCGTTCGCACAATTTGTCCCTTCTCGACCTTATCCAAGAGGGGAATATCGGATTGTTTCGAGCCGTCGAGAAATTCGACTACCGCAAAGGCTACAAATTTTCCACCTATGCCACCTGGTGGATCCGCCAGGCCATTACCCGTGCCTTGGCTGATCAGTCGCGCACCATCCGCATTCCGGTGCACATGGTAGAGACGATCAATAAGTACGCCCAGATTACGCGCCGCTTGGTGCAGGAACTGGGCCGCGAACCGCTAGCGGAAGAAATAGCGGCGGAAATGAATCTGGAAGTGGACAAGATCCGGCATATCCAGAAGATTTCCCAGGAAACGGTGTCGCTCGAGACGTCGGTCGGCGATAACGAAGATGACAGCGTGCTGGGAGACTTCATCGAAGATACGGAAACGGTGATGCCGCATCAGGCCGCTTCCCGCAAGTTACTCAAAACGCATATCTCGGATATCTTGAATGAGCTGACCCCGCGGGAGCAAAAAATTCTGCGCATCCGTTTCGGATTGGAAGACGGCGTGACGCACACGCTCGAAGAGGTGGGGCAGGAATTTGGCGTGACCCGCGAACGCATTCGCCAGATCGAGGCCAAGGCGCTGGAGAAAATCCGCGAACACGAGAGTTTGAAAAAACTCCGCGATTATTGAAATGTATGTCGCATATTCATACGGCCAAAGGGCAGATTGATTTTATTGCCGAAGTTTTTGTTGTACACAAAGATAAGGTTTTGATTCGTTTACATGACAAATACAATATCTGGATTGCCCCTGGAGGACATATTGAACTAGATGAAACGCCACAAGAAGCTGCGGTACGAGAAATTAAAGAGGAGGTAGGGCTTGACGTGGAACTATATGCTGGGAATATGCTGAGTGCAGAAAAGGGTTCAGGAAAATTAAGGCCACTGATTCCCCCGGTGTTTACAAACATTCATGATGTAGATAAAGACCATAGGCACATTGCCTTTATTTATTTTGCTGCCGCACAGACAGACAAGGTGATTCAGCCCGATACGCATGAGAGAGCAGATTGCCACTGGCTTACCAGAGAGGAAATCTCAGCATCACCTGATATTGATGATACGATCAAATCGTACGCACTCAAGGCTTTGGATCTTTTAGGGAAATGAGGATTTATCTTGTTGCATTGCCTTTTTCTGGCGTTTCGTCTAGAATACTGACGTCGCCGAACAGGCGATTTAAAATACCGTATTCCGACGTTCCGCCAACTTGGCGGAGGCGGATCAGCGGCTCGGAAACAAATCACTTGCTCCGCGGTAGCTCAGCGGTAGAGCGAGGGACTGTTAATCCCCAGGTCACAGGTTCGAATCCTGTCCGCGGAGCAAATGATTTGTACGGATAAATGCCGCGAGGGACTGTTAATCTCTTGGTCGTGAGTTCGAATCCCACCCCCGGAGCCAATGAAAATAGGGCTTATGTGAGCCTTGTTTTTTATACCCACGAGAGCCTGCCCGCGGCTGTGCTTTGGGCGCGGCCAGGGGACGTTAGAACTTGTGATATGATAAAGCTACAAAAAATATTATGAGAATAAAATTCATAGTTTTAATACTGATTATCGTGTTTGTTGGCATTTTTTACATGACAAACCCGAGTAGTATTTTGGAAAAAATCTTTAACACAAAATCAGGCGCAGATTCTAATAGAGTGATCGTTTCTTCTTCGAAACCCACTCCGGTACCCAAGACAAGCGCATCCGCGATTACTTCGCCACCATCCAGTATGGTAGGTATCAATACTCATCCGGAAGTATATGGTGCGGGTGCTGACCCTGATATAATCACGCTTGGCCCCAAACTTGGTAGTCATCCGGATTGGACACCTTACCCGACTAAACATAGCAATGAATTCGAACTTGCGCATGGAACACCCTTATTGGCGCCTATTGATATGGTATTTGTGGGCTTTCAGAACAATAACGCCAAGTATGATTTTTTAAATGATAAAAATGGTGCTGGCAAGCAAAAAATAACTCCGGCAAATGATCTGATGTTAGTTTTTGAGTCTGCCATGCCTGATTGGCCGGGCATGCTTATTAAGATTTATCATTTATACAGCTCGCCACTATTGCGCGGACATTATCAAAATCCCAATTGCGGTGAGAGTGAAAATCCTGGAGAGGGCGTCCAGACAAAGGGGCATCTTGCCGCTGCATTCAGTGATGGTGTGACTGTAGAAAAAGGCAATGTGAATGCCTGTGAGCCCCTTCTTGGATATAAAGTAAAGCGCGGGGAATCAATTGGTTTCGCCGGCAGTGTTGGCAAGCACTCTTTTGCTTCTTTCGCCTTTAAAGTATCGGATACATCAATCAGCCCGATTGTTAAAGAAGGAAACCCTTATCTTCATTGGGTGCAACCAAGCTCGTTCTTTTACTGGAAATGTTATAGTCCTGATGCGAGTTTTCCCAGTGGGGTGCTTGCTTATCCTTTCGAATGTGATGGATATCAGCTTCCTGTCAAGCAGCGTGATGTGAATTTCAAGTACCAGTAACTTCAGCTTTTGCTCAAAAGTTTGCAAATCGACTCATCGGATGAGCTCCATATCTTTTATACAAATCCAAATTCTAGCATTTCTTTCTTTACGTTTCCCCAATCAAAAGTTCCAAGTTTGTTCACTAGAGGGAGCAGGTTCAGAAAAGAGCCATTTAATGGCTCTTTTCTGCTGTTTATTTGGTTCGAATATTTTTGACCCCTATTGGATAGTTCGAGTCTGACAACAAAGAGTAGTGAATAGAGTGCTGTTTATGTAATATATTCACTATATATTGACAAATTATGGTGAATAGACTATAATAAATGTATACTATTCACTAAAAAATATGGCAATAACCAAACCGATTAAGAACCATATCCAGGCACTGAAGAAAGAGTTTGATGTCCTGAAAAAGGGCAAAGAATCACTTCTGGGCTTGCTTGATGAAGCAGAGATTCCTGAGAGCGTCTACAATTCCAATGCTATTGAGAATTCGACGCTAACCCTCAAAGAGACGGAAAAAATCTTGTTTGATATCGCTGTATCGCGAGATGTGTCTGTGCGGGAAGTTTTTGAGGCAAAGAATCTCGCTCGCGTTATCAATTATATTCGTACGAAATCCCAGGAAAAAGAAATTGATAGGGAAGTAATCTTGCTCTTGCACCAGATGCTCATCGGAGGTATTAAAGATGAGATTGCGGGGCGTTTTCGGGGCAAAGGAGAATATGTCCGGGTAGGAACATATATCGCTCCGGCACCGGAGCATGTAGAACTGATGATAGCTTCGATCCTTTCCGAATATGGAAGCGATCACGATTCGTATTTTCTCGACAAGATGGCTAAGTTTCATCTGAAATTCGAGAATATCCACCCATTTTGTGATGGGAATGGTCGGATCGGTCGGGTACTTATCTGTTATCAATTGCTTCGATTAGGCTTCCCTTTGATTATCATTCGAGATAAGGAGAAAGAAGTCTACTACAAAGCATTCGCGGATTATCGCGATGGGAAGAACTCAAAAACGATGGGAAAGGTGTTCTCTCTTGCTCTTACGGAATCACTACATAAGCGCATCACGTATCTAAAAGGAGAGAGAATCATTACCCTTTCCGAGTATGCGAAGAAGCACAGGAAATCTCCATCTGCCTTTTCCAATGCTGCTCGTCGGCAGAATATCCCTGCTTTCCGTGAGAAGGGAGTGTGGAAAATTGGGGAGAAATTCAAGTAAGATCAGAAGAAAAGGCGCTTGTTTTGATCAAACAGATTCTAACAATAGCAATTTCTGTATTTGAACTAAAGCAACTATAGGATCAGGAAACACATTCTCCCACTAAAAGGTTCCCTGCCTGCCGGTAGGCAGGGAAAGCTATCCCGCCAGGCGAGCATTGAAGAAAAGCGCACTCTCATTGGTGTGTTTTTTCTTTGGAAGAAATATAATGAAAATAGGAGACGAAAAAGGTACCTGACCTTTTCTTTTCAAAAGAATGTTGACTTTGCCAATCTTGTCCAGTATACTACTTGTACTGGACAAAAACAAGGTATTCTGTCCAATAAAAGAGAAATATTATGCTTAAAGATATAGTTTCTAACCAAAAATTGCAGAAAGAGCAACTTCTAACTCTTTCCTACATAAATCGAACAAAAGAGCCATTTGCCAAGAAATGGCTGGATTCGAATTTGATAAAAGTCGTCCTAGGGCCTCGTCGGGCTGGCAAGTCGGTATTTTCCCTCATGCTTTTAAAGGAGCGTCCATTTATGTATTTCAATTTTGACGATGAGATCTTGTCGAGTGCAGGCGGTATAGCTACCGATGAACTCATGAAGGAATTGCACGCCGCGTATGGGCAGGTAAAGACCGTTCTTTTTGATGAAATACAAAATCTTCCGAACTGGGAGCTGTTTGTTAACCGGCTACACCGGGAAGGATACAACTTGGTGCTTACCGGCTCTAATGCCCATTTACTTTCAAAAGAACTCGCCACGCATTTGACCGGTAGACATATGCCTATAGAAATACTGCCATTCGATTTCAATGAATTTCTTCGCGCGAAGAAGTTTCAAATAGATGCTGATTATAGTGCTTTGCCACAAAAACGGGCCGAGCGCCTGAATCTCATGGAAAGTTATTTACGGAGCGGCGGATTTCCTGAGGTAGTAGTAAGTAACCTTGATCCAAAGGATTACCTTGAAGTCTTGTTCGACGCTCTGCTTTTCAAAGACGTAGTCAAAAGGCATAAGGTTAAATTCTCGACTCAAATAGGAAATCTTGGGGCGCATTTAATAAATAATTTTGCCAGTCTATATACGGTACGTAAGTTGCTCGAGGTTTTGAATTTAAGGAGCGCGTCCACTACAGAGAAGTACATAAAATATCTGGAGGAAGCATATCTTATATTTTCTTTGCTGCGGTACTCGCCCAAGTCCGTACAGCGGATAAAATCGCCTCGGAAAGTCTACGCTGTCGATAATGGCTTTATAAGCGCGAAAGCAATTCAGCATTCTCCGGACAAAGGCAAGCTCATGGAAAATCTTGTTTTCACCGAACTCGTCAAGCGCGGGATTAAGCCAAACAAGGACCTGTTTTATTACAAAACCAGAAATAATCGCGAGGTTGATTTTATTGTAAAAAAAGGGACGGAAGTGACCGAACTTATACAAGTCTGTTACGAGACGATAACTACAAATGTTGAACAAAGAGAAACAAAAGCATTGCTTGAAGCAAGTGGCGAATTAAAGGTAAAAAAAATGACTGTGCTTACTTGGGATGAAAAGCGAGAGATAAAAAAAGGCGACAGTGTTATACAGTTTAAGCCGTTATGGGAATTGCTTATGGAAAATGAGAAGATTAACGAAAAATAATATGGCAAATACAGTTAGCGAAAATATCCGCAAATTGCGAGTCAAAAAAGGAATCTCCCAGGATCGCCTTTCAAAAGACGCTGATTTAGCGTTAAATACGGTTGTAAAGAGAGAAATAGGCGAAAGCCTGAACCCAACCGTGGACACATTAGAAAAAATAGTTTACCCCGTAGGGTCGCGAAGCAACTCCTTCTGAGCCAAAGCCCTCGTCTGCCCGTTCGCAGTTTTAACGAAGGAGGGGCGTGCCGGTGGCAGAATTGTTTAAATAAATTTTATGGATTGGAAAAAAATTTTATACATTTCAGTAATAATAGCAGTTACTATCGTTGGTATTGTTGTTTATAAATATTTTTCGACAACCCAAAAATCCAACACTTCTGTAAGCGGATGGTTTATCGGCAATCAAATTTGGAACGGTGACATCTATGTTACTGGAGATGTTGAGATTTTAGGGAATCTCACCGTTTTGCCCGGGGCAACGATTAAGTTCTCCGTTGGAGACGATCGCCATAAGGGAGATGAAGTACCGACAGATGGCTTTAATGACAAAGATCCGACTCGGCTTAAATCATATACAACTACTCATTCTAGTTTGTTTGTTTTGAAAAAATTCATAGCCAAGGGTACAAAAGACCGACCTATTATTTTTACATCCGCGGCGTCAAAACCAAATTTAGCCGATTGGGAAGCAATTATTTTTCAAGGAGATGGAAGCATTGTAGAAAATATTATTGTTGAGTATACCAGAAACGGAATTAATCCTATAGGCGAACAGCCCAATAGTGTCATTCAAAATAGTATATCCCGTCATGCAATGTGGGGCGCGATATCTGCGGCTAATTCAAATATTAAAATAATAAACAATAATTTATCTGACGCAGGACACGAAGGGATTGATCTCAAATTTAATGGCAATCAAGAAGTCGTTGGTAATACTATTAATGACTGCCATACCGGCATTGCTTCTATCGCGGGATCGCAACTCATTAAAAATAATATAATTACAAATTGCGGCGATGGTGTTTATATTGATGCTCAATCAAGCGCCACATCAATCAATAATACTTTTGTGCCCGCGCCAGCGGAAAGCCAGCGAATCTGGCGCTATGGCAATTACACAATTCCCGTTTTTGGCGGGCCGGAAATATAAATGTGTAAAATATGTAGGTGTTTTTGCTGAAGAGGGCAAAAGATAATATGAGATGGCGCCAGACTGTCCAAAAACTCGCTTACTTCGTTTGGTAATAAAAATATGGCAAATAAAAAATTGTTGGTCGGCGGCCTCGTTGCTGTAATTTTAATTTTGACTGTAATATTGTTGGCAGGGAATAGAAAAACCGATCCGGCGCAAATTGGCTCCGCTGTTTCAGATAGCGTCGGTCAAAATAATTATGGAAAAGCTGAAAAAGAGAGGGCGGATCTGCCGGCCTGCGGAAACAAGATGGATTTTTTTACGGTTTCTCCAATCAAGAGCGAGGATTATGGCGATTTGATACCTTTGGGCAGCCTGAACCCGACCGGGCATGTTTTCCCAACCGACCATATATATTTGTTTTCCAAAAAGACACCGGGAAGGAATGGCGAAACAACGGAGGACTTTGCCAAACCGTTTTATTCTCCCGGGGATATGTGGATTACTGAGGTTAGCACCAGTGAAGACCTCGCCACCCAAAAAACCGACTATGGGATAGTCTATCAGCCCTGTGCTGAGTTTGAAGGAAAGTTCGGCCATGTAGGCAGACTCTCCGCCAAACTAAAGGCTGCAATAGAAAAAATAACAGATAAAAAATGTAATGATTATACTACCGGTGGGTCGAAATATCGCGCTTGCTGGTATGGCCAGCTGAAAATATTCATCAAGGCCGGCGAAGAAATGGGGACAGTCTTCAATGGGCGTTCGGCTGCATTGGATATTTGGGCGACGGATTTTCGTAGTGAGAAATTGAAATTTGCCAATCCCGCTCGTTGGCGTGAAGAAACTTTTTATAATGTCTGTCCGGTAAATTATTTTACAGCGAGTATTAAAAATGAAATGCTGGGGCGCTTTAGCGGTTATGGCAGAAATGAAAAAAGGACGATTGAGCCGGTTTGTGGCACGATAGAAGCGGACATAAAAGGCACCGCTCGGGGTCACTGGTTCAGCCGCGATCATACGCAAAATTCACTTGAAGACAAGAACCTGGCATTGGTAAACGACAATAAAAATCCACTGCAGCAAGCCTTTTCGATGGGGAATTCCGGAGAGAGCAAGGGTTACAAAAGCGGAGTAAATTACTTTATGCCTAAAAACAGCGGCAATGTAAACCGAGATTTTGCCGAAGTAAAGCCGGACGGCAGTGTCTACTGCTATGAAACTACGAGCTCGCCAAATGTAAAAACGTATGGCATAGGGCAAAAATCGGTTTTATATCTGAGTATGCCCGATGAAGAAGCAGTTAGGGTGGAAAAATCCAACCGTTCAGTCTGCGGTCAAGGTCCATGGATTATGACGAATTATGTTGAGTTTGTGCGGTGAGGGAATTGTTTTTCATATCCCCGATAGCCTGCCCGCGGCTACACCTTGGGTGCGGCCAGGGGACGATAGAACGCGTGATACAATAGAAATAAATTTTTCTTTGAAAGAGTAGAAATATGAATAAAAAACTGGTTACCTTTGGAGGAGTGTTCATTGTAGCCGCTATCGCGGTAGTTTTTGTCTTGCGCCCGAGTACTGGAACCGATAGTTTGCCACAGTTTATTGAAGCCGACTTCATCGATTTGGACAAAATTTACTCCATCTCAAAATTCCGCTCCGGTTCCGGGCACGATTTCTCCGGAAATGGGGAAACGTGCCGGAGCATGAAGCATTACTTCAATACCCAGGATACTAGGGAAAAAATGCTGGCCTATGATAGAGGCAACGGGATTCCGCCCAAACCAGATGGAATAAACGACATCAATATCTACTCGCCGGTGGATGGTGAAATCGTAGCCGTCAAAAGCGAACAGATGCCTATCGGTGAGCAAGTGTACATTCGTCCCGAATCTTATCCCAATCATACCGTGCGTCTGTTTCACATCTACTTGGAGAGTGGCATGAAGGATGGAAGCCAGGTGAGCGCCGGTCAGAAAATCGGAGTGATATCGCAATACCAGAATACCGATATAGCGATTACGGTGGGAAAATTTAGCAGGAACTTCGTGTCGTATTTTGATGTTATGCCTGACAGCCTCTTTGCCGAATATCGCGAGCGCGGTGTAAAAAGCCGCGATGAACTGATAATTACCAAAGAGGCGCGCGACGCCGATCCCCTCCGGTGCAATGGAGAAATGTTTGCTCGAGAAAAAAATGATACCGATCCGCGTGACTTTATCTTCTTATCCGGCTACATCAGCCCTAACTCAATTTCGTATTAAGCTGAATAGTTGCTCCGTTTGATGCAAAGAAATTATTGGATCAGGAAACGCCTGCTCCCATTCAAATGTTCGAATCCTGTCAGGAGGGTAATTAAAATAGAGGCTTATCGGAGCCTCTTTTTTTGATTATGATTTATTTCATTGACAAGGCGGGAGTTTGGAGGGATACCTAAGGTAGAGAAGCACTTTTTTTTCATGGCTGTGTATGAAAAACCCAGCGCGCATAGCATTCTATTTTTTCTTGGCTCTCGCCTCTGTCGCGGTGGTTTTTGTTTTCTATTCGGCCGAATTCTGGTTCCAAAAAACTTATCACTCGGCACGTTACGTCGTCGGGACAGTCCGAGAGCTTACTGAAACAGAGCTGGTACTCCAAAGACGGGACGGAAATGAGCAAGTCGTCCTCATGGAAAAGGAAACAGATATCCGTAAAGGCCGCTCTGCGATACAGGATGATTTGCATACCGGCGACCGGGTGCTGGTCGTGGGCGTGTATGATGAGCAAAATCAATTGCAGGCTCGTCTCATCCGGCTGCTTGGCTCCGGAGCGTGTGAGGCGCCGATAACATCCTTTTGCTTCGATTATGAACGAGTCGAATAATCCGCGTGAATTCCTTGTTCTCTTCCCTCGCGTCATGTTTTTCATCATCCTGGCGGGATGGATAGCTTTGTTCTTTTTTTCTTCACCGGAAGCGCTCATTGAGTATATCGGTGTCCAAAACGGATATCTTTTGATTTTTCTTCTCTCGTTCGTGAGCGGCCTCAGCGTTTTCGGGCTGGCTCCCTATCACCTCGTGCTGATAGCGCTGGCTGCGGGTGGTCTCGCACCTTTGCTTTTGGCGGTGGCGGCGACGTTTGGTCTCGCGATCGGTGACTCGACCTCCTATTACCTCGGATATCAAGGCCGCGCTTTCATACCGAAAAGATACGAAGCTTCGATTCAGCGAGTCCATGATTTTTTCGAGCGTCATCGGCGATTTTTGCCCATCTTCATCTTTTTCTATGGCGCACTCATTCCATTTTCCAACGATTTTGTCGGAGTGACTATGGGGTTGGCGCGCTATCCGTTTTGGCGAGTCATGGTGCCGCTTACGCTCGGTACGGCGGTGTTCAATGCCACTCTCGCATTTGGTGCCGTCTATGCGTATGGATTAGTGGAATCGTTTTTTCGATGACTCATCCGACGATCAAGTGAAAGCGACTTTGAGATTTTTCGTTTCGAATGACAGGTATTTGCCCCAGGAGCTTGCTTCGGACTGGAAAACCTATCCCCATCCGCAGAAACCAGCTGTTTTTCATCGAAAACGCATTGGAGCAGCGCGAGCATTTCTTTTCAGAGAATTCTTATTCTGATCCTCTTGCGGAATCAAAGCATATCGCCCATTTTTAAGGGGAAGACTGTAGAAAAAATGGTATTAATGAGGCTTTATCAAGCCTTATTTTATTACTGAATATGACAAGGATAGCCTTGACAGAGAGGAGTATACTTATATAAGGGGGAGGCTCATCAAAAAGGAGGTGAGGGACTATGCAAAAGAAAACATCGCTCATAGTGCTCAGCATGATAGCTGCTCTGGTTGTAGCGGGGAGCGTTTCGGTATCTTCCGTTTCAGCCAAAGAGAAGTCCGGGAGCAATCCCAAGCAGTACAAGGTTGTTACTCCTGGCGTACTCTCCCGTTCGGGTCTTCCGACCAACAAAAATATGCTGCGTCTACAGAAGTTGGGCGTCAAGAGCGTGGTGATGCTGGTGGCGCCGGGCGAGCTCAAGTTCTATAAAAAAGGCGATGCCACTTTATCTCAGGAATTCAAGCAAGCAGGGATGAAAAAATTCATCTTGCCGATTCCGGAATCTTTTCCACCGACTGACGCGCAGGCGCGGCGGTTTCTCTCTATCGTCTCTCAGCCGGCCAATCGTCCGGTGCACGTCTACTGTCGGGCAGGGAATGCCCGGACTGGGACCATGGTCGCGCTCTACCGCTACTCCATAGAAGGGTGGTCTATGGCGAAAGCCATCCGGGAATCGAAAAAGTTCGGAGGCGGACCGAGTAAAAAACAACTGGCCTGGTTGCGCCATTGGGCGGCCACGCATGCGCCCGGCTCGTGGTGAAAGAGTAATAACAACGCCCAGTTCTATTGGTTTTTTATGCCGTATTCTTTTTTGGAACACACGGCCGATGTCCGGATGCGAGTGACCGGCGATTCCCCCGAAGGGCTCTTTCGCGACGCCCTCTTCGGCATGGTGTCCCTCATGTCCCCTGAAACAAAAAAGGAGGGTGAAAAGATCAGGCGGAAGATAGCTTTGGACGCGCCGGATCGGACGGCGCTTCTCATCGATTTCTTGAACGAAGCCTTGGTATGGATGCATACGGAGAGCGAAGCCTATACGGAAGTGCGGTTCCATACTCTCGGCGAGCGAAAGTTGGAAGCGGAATTGGAAGGGGAGAGAGTAGCGGGCTTCGGCGAAGACATCAAGGCGGCAACGTACCACGAAGCCGAAGTCGGCAAAGATCCCACAGGAACATGAGCCACAACCATTATTTTTGATATTTAGAGAAAAGAGCATGTTTGATTTCCAAAAGATCCGAAAAATCACGCCGGTGCTTTGGGAAATCCCGCGCTCTTTTCGGGATGACATGCGGGTGCCGGCGCGTTTTTATTCTCACGAAGCCATGCTACATGAAGTCGGCGCGGATCGGGCGCTGGAGCAGCTGGTGAATGTCGCTACCTTGCCGGGGATACAGGGATGGGCGCTGGCGATGCCCGACATGCATGAAGGGTATGGATTTCCGATCGGGGGAGTAGCCGCTTTCGACAGGCAGGAAGGGATCATTTCCCCCGGCGGCATCGGGTATGACATCAACTGCGGCGTGCGGCTGCTCCGTACCGGCTTCGCAAAAGAAGAAATAAAAGATTTTCTGCGGGATGTGGGTCGGACCATCTTTTCGCACGTGCCGTCCGGCGTGGGGCGGGGAGGAAAACTTTCGCTCCGCCGGGGTCAGGACTTCGACGCAGTGCTTCTCCTCGGCGCGCGCCGCATGCTTGAGCTCGGCTACGGGATCGAGGAGGATCTTGCTCATATCGAATCCGGCGGAAAACTGGAGGGAGCGCAGCCGGCTTTGGTTTCCGAACATGCCAAATACCGGGGTCGCGACCAGCTCGGCACGATGGGGGCTGGGAATCATTTTGTCGAAGTCGGATATGTGGAAACGATCTTTGATGCTGCTGCCGCTCAAGACCTTCATCTCGCACAAGGCCAAGTGACCGTGCTCATCCATACCGGTTCGCGCGGATTGGGACACCAGGTGGCGACGGACTACATCCGCCTGATGAATCGGGTGATGGAAAATTATGGCATCCACTTGCCGGATCGGGAACTGGCCTGCGTCCCCTTTTCTTCGAAAGAGGGGCAGGAATATTTCGCTGCGATGCAAGCGGCGGCTAATTTCGCCTGGGCCAACCGGCAGCTCGTCACCTGCGAGGTGCGGGAAGCCTTCCAGCGGGTGTTCGGCCAGGAGACGCCGGAGCTTTCCGTGGTTTATGATGTCGCGCATAATATCGCCAAAGTCGAGGAATATGAAATAAAGGGCGTCCGCAAAGAGGTTATCGTCCATCGCAAGGGAGCGACGCGCGCTTTTCCCGGCCAGCCGGTGCTCATTCCCGGCAGTATGGGAACGGCCTCCTATGTGCTCCTGGGGCAAGAAGCCTCTCTCGTCCAGAGCTTCGGGTCGAGCTGCCATGGAGCGGGTCGACGGATGTCTCGGACGCGCGCCCGCCGACAAACGAGCGCCGCTCTTTTGCGGGAAGATCTTTCGGCCCAGGGGATCGTCATCAATAGCGGTTCGAAGCGGGGGCTGGCCGAAGAAGCGCCATTCGCTTACAAAGATATCGATGACGTGGTCGACGTCATTCACGAAGCGGGCATCGCCAAAAAAGTTGCCCGTCTCCGTCCGCTGGCGGTGATCAAGGGATGAAAGCGACTTGACAAGGAGGAGTATACTATTAATAGGTGATGCGGCGTCGTAATTATTATTTCCGGGGGGCATTCGGCAGAATGATGAAAATTTTTTAACAGAGGGTGATTGAGAAGAACTTCCAGTGTCTCTATGTGGTCGACCGGCGGAGCGCCAGAATCAGGTTGATTATTAATATTACACATATGGCACTGATCAAATGGGAACCATTCAACGAAATCGATCGTTTTTTCGAGAATTTTCCTCCCCTTGCAAAAGTAGGGTGGGATTTGGCGGTGGATGTCTATGAAAAAGATAATACTCTCGTGGCGGAGATGAACCTGCCGGGCATCGATCCGGAGAAGATCAGCATATCGGTCGAGGATGGCTATCTGCGCGTGGCCGGTTCGCGGGAGGAATCCAAGGAAGAAAAGAAGAAGCATTTCTACAGCAAAGAAATCCGGCGCGGATCGTTCGAGCGGGTGGTGCGTTTGCCGAGCGTCGTCCAAAAGGACAAAGTAACGGCGGAGTATAAGAACGGCGCACTGCGGATTACCTTGCCCAAGGCGAAAGAAATCGCGAAGGAGAAAATAAAGGTGCAGATCAAGAAATAACGGGTATTCACCCGATTTTACCAGCACTGCGCTCGGTAATGAAAGCAAACTTTCACTACACTCACTTCGTTTGATAATAATCTTGT
>MFSB01000012.1:4774-6980 GCA_001784735.1 Candidatus Moranbacteria bacterium RIFCSPLOWO2_12_FULL_48_12 | reverse complement strand
GCGGGGCGGGGTCGTTTTGGGGTATGAAATTTCCCAAGCGCTCTGCGTCCCGCTGGATCTCATTATTACGAGAAAGATCGGACATCCCTATAACCCGGAGTACGCTATCGGCGCCATAACCGAGGAGGGAGAGGCGTTGTACGAAGAAAGAGAAAGGGTTGAAGCGGATCAGGATTGGCTGAAAAAAGCTGCCAAGAGAGAACAACAAGAGGCGTTGCGGCGCAGGAATGTCTATTTGAAGGGGAGAAAGCGCACTTCTGCGCAAGGCAAGCGGGCCATCGTGGTGGATGACGGTGTGGCGACCGGCCTTACCCTCCGCGCGGCGCTCTTGTCTTTGCGGAAAGATAAGCCCAAAGAGCTTATCGTGGCTATTCCAGTAGCGCCTCACGACGTTATCCAGGTATTGAGAAATGAGGCGGATACCATAGTGGTGCTCGAGGATGCTCAGGAATATCTCGGTGCCGTCGGCGCCTACTATGATGAATTTCCGCAAGTCTCCGATGAAGAGGTTGTCCATTTTTTGCGGCAGTCGAAAAATATAAAATAACTTTGAATTACGAAACTCAATTCTTAGTTGTCATTCCCGCGAAGGCGGGAATCTAAGTTCTCGAAAACAAGCCATATTCTGGATCCCCGCATCCGCGAGGATGACAGAAAACGGGAGTTTCGTAACTGAAAGAAAATAAGGCTGAAGATTCATTTGAAAAAAGTGGGGTTCACATCCGGCAAAGAAGATTCAGGCCGGTTTTTTCGTCAAAAGATCGATTGAGCGGTGCAGGGAGAACCGTCAGATGGATCTCGCAGGCGCCCGATACGCGCAGTCTGAAAAGGTGTCCTCCGAAAGTGGAGAGATCGCGTTTTCCGAAGACGCCGTGAATATGGAGCATCTTTTCGCCTTTCAGCGTGCCGAGATTCCCATTGAGGGAGAGGATTTCCACTTCTTCATTTATCTGATGGCGCTCATAAGTCTGGGTGGGGAGGTGGTAATAAGCGAGCTCAAGCTCATCTGCCGCACCGAGTCCGGTGAGAGTGGCTCCGGCGATATTATTCTCTTTACACCAGGAAAGCAGCGTTTCAAAAAGCTCTTCGCCCCGGGCGAGATTGAAAACGAATTGATTTCCATGAGAGGCGATCACTTGCATACCCGGTCAGTGAAACTTCAACAATTTTTTATAAACTGCAGAAGTGAAGTTAATTTTGTTTTTCCGCTTATGTTTGAACAGCAATCACATTTACTCATACCCAGTCGAAGTTCTACCTGCCCGAAACGCTGCGCGTATCGCTGCGGGCGGGCTGCCGGGCATAGCAGTTTCATTTTAGCATATCTGGGCAAAGAGAGGATCAACTCTTTTTTCCTCGGTCAAGAACACCCGCCCCTTCACGTTGCGGATCTTTTTTTGTTCTATACAGCAGAAGGCTCGAAGTGGTATAATTCGGGTAGCTTTATAGAAACTGTCGCTTTATGAAAGAACCTTTGGTGATTTTCACTTCTTGGGGCGGAGCACAATACCTTGACTGGTGGCTCTTGGTGCATCTTCTTGGCGGCCTAGCGCTTGGCTACGCTTGCCGAGTTTATGGACTTTCTTTTATTTATGCTTTCGTTATCGTAGGAGCGATACTCGTTGGCTGGGAAGTATACGAAGAACTGGCCAATATTGCCGAACCCTGGACAAACACCCTCTTGGATATCTTCTTTGGCCTGGTAGGGATTTGGCTGGCCTACGAAGTCGTCCTCTTTGAAAATTTCAGTATGAATTTTTGGCTAGCTGGTCTGCTTCTTCTCATATGGGGCGGATTGAATGTGTGGGGCTGGTTCGCCTGGCAGGCCAGAGAGGCCAAGGCTTCCCAGTTACAGGCCGAAGCAGAAAAAGTTATGACAACAATCGACCACTAAAGTTACGGAGAGGCGCAATAGAGGGAAAATGAAACCGAGGCTTAGGGGGGAGCCTTTTTTGATACGAAAAAGAGGAAAAAACTTGATTGGAGTGCAAAGAAAATCTGACTTGGTGTGGTGGTATAATGAATATCATTGACGCCGTTATGGTGGATCAGCAATGAGAACAAAATATGAACAAGAAAACCGCTCCTGGAAATAGAGGCAGATATTTTTTGATTGGCGCGGTCATCGTCCTTACTCTCCTCGTTGTCAAACAGCCTTCTTTTTTGAAGAGCGCTTATGATCTTCTGAGACAGGAGACGGCAATTA
>MFSB01000012.1:0-4762 GCA_001784735.1 Candidatus Moranbacteria bacterium RIFCSPLOWO2_12_FULL_48_12 | reverse complement strand
CTCGAAACGATCTTTCTCAGGCTGAAAAAATCCTGTCTGCCAAGGCGGGGGAGAAACCATCATCATTCAGCTGGAAATATAAAGGAAGGGGCTATGCTCTCGATGAGAGCCTGTATGAATCTTATTATCGGTTTTATAAAACATTGCCGGTCTCTTCGCCTGCAAACGATGCATCGCAAGTAAAGTGGTATACGACATACAACGAGATGTTCATCGCCGGAGCGGTCGGAGACGATACCATACAGGTCTTGGCAGAGAAAATCCGTGTCCTGGGAGAAGAGCGCAAATTGAATGAGAACCAGATGGTGGAATTGGTAGCGGCCTTTGTCCAAACCATTCCCTATGATCAAGGAAAACTTGAGATACGCAAAAGCGGCCTCGATGGCGTAACAGAAAAGATCACCTATCCCTATGAAGTCTTGTACGAGAATACGGGGGTCTGCCAGGATAAGAGTTATCTCGCCTATGCTCTATTGAAAAAACTTGGTTATGGTGTGGCTATTTTTCTCTTTCCCGATCCCAAAGACAATCATATGGCGATCGGGGTGAAATGCCCTCTGCAATATTCGAATTACGATTCCGGCTATTGTTTTATCGAGACCACCAGTCTCGGGAATAAGATCGGTATGATACCGGACCTCATACCGCAGAGCCGCATCGCCACGTCGGATATACAGATAAATACGATTGACGATAGTTCGGCCGCGGATGACGAGTACCAGCCGCTCGGCAACATTGAGATACTCAATACAATCGATGGCAAGGAATACACCGGAATCATTGATACCATTAGCACGCAAAGGGAGCTGCTTCGACTGAGGAAAACAATCGACGTGTACAAGGGAGAGCTGAAAGCGCTCAGCGCGGAAATTGGAAGTCAGGAAAAAGACCTTGATAAAATGGAGAAGAAAATGAAGAGTCTGAAAGATGATGAGAAGTATGATGACTACAATGATCTGGTGGAGAAGTATAATTCACTCCTTTCCAAAGTGAAAAAAAATATAAAGGCATATAACAGGCAAGTGGCAGTGAATAATGCCGTGGTTGAGCGCTATCGTGTTTTAGCCAATGATTTTTATCGTTAGCTCTGGTGCTATGGGCGTGATGTATAAAAATATTGCGAAAGTAAGCCTTTTCTGCTAATATCACCTTCACGGTTTTTTTACAATTAACCCAACGAGGAGAATCATATGTCACCGAATCTGCTCGTTGTCGCAAAACGAGAACGCATCGAACTACTGACACCCCTATTGGACAGTGCTGGCATGAGGGCCGTCTTTTTCTTGGGGAGTAAAGCATCGTCCATTTTCAGATGTCTCAGATCCCACCCGGAAATAGGCATGCTGGTTGTTATCAGCGACGATTTAGAAAATGTTGACAGCTCTCTCAGGCGTATTCAGAATACGCGAAGTGTCAGGTTAATTGTAATCGCCGGTGCGGGCTATGACCCAATTATGGTAGTAGAGCTTTGTCAGAAGCTTGAGTCAGCGGGTCTATACAGAATCCTGTATTCATATAAACCCAGAAATTTTCGAGCCTTCGTTCGGAAAAGCATCCTCAAAATACCCGCGCCCTCTTTTCAGGATAAAAAGAAAAGAATATGCTCACTAAATGGGCATACGCTTTCTCTTGGTGCCCGCTCTGCCATGGTGTTTGATAGTATCATCAAAGCCAAAGGGAAGATTGTTCCCTGGCAAGTCCTCCGTCAGTATTTTAGCAACCGAGGAACGACGCGCGGCGCTGTCAATCGTCTTTTTCATGAAATCAAAACACAGTATCCAGGGGCAGAACGGGCTTTCGTGAAATACAGAGCAGTGGGGGTAGCGTTCAAATCGTCGTTACTTCCTTAACGAGGAGGGATCGGTCATGGAATTTTTTATGGATATGGAGCTCGTTCCAGGAGAGGGTGGCAATGGTCCCAAAGGAGGCGTCCTTACCGGTTTTCTCATCTTGGAAGCGACGGAGAATGACAAACCCGTCTGCAGTCGGAAATATACAGTCGAGTATGCTATGGTTCCAAGTGGGAGGCGGTGGAGCCAACGGTTCCTGGTAAAAGACGGGTCAGAAGAAGTTTTTGCTCATGAAGGTCTGACTGGCGACAAGAATCTTATGGAGAAGCTGGGTAGGGAGGTGTGGGTGAAATTATGTATTTTTTCCATTATCTTCTCGGATTGCGTTCGGCAGAAGGGATCTCTCAAAGGCCCGTTGGTTCTTGATAATCCGCCACCGGATGCAATCGATTTCCTGTTTCGGCTCTGTCGCGGGCCAACGCATTGAGATTTGTCGCTTGTCTTTCAAAAATAAAAAGCGGGCAACGGGTTTCGGTAGGAGCGGCGAGGTCAATGATCTTGCCGCCTTTTCTTTTTTGCAAAAAACTTTTTGCGGATGTCGGTGCCGGAGGGAGAGGGGAGAGGAGGGATGTGGACGGTCGGGAAATGTCCCGTATAAACGGCGAGGAAACTGTCGCGCGAACCGTAGAGAGTCACGTCGGTATCTGGAAAGCGTTTTACAATGATTTGGTCGAGTTTCTCTGACCACTGTTCATCTGAAAGCTCATCGTTTATGGCTGCCAGTTGAATTTTGGGGTAGCTGGCTTTGAGCATCGCATGGCGAGCTTTTTTGGAAAAAGGATTGCGCTCCGAAAGAGTTTCCGTGTGGCCGAGCACTACCAAAACATGGTCGCATTGTTTTATGGCTGTTTCCACGAGGTAGCGGTGTCCGGCGTGCAGTTCCGGTACCTGAAATCTCCCCACGATGACCCCAACTTTTTTCATAAGAGAGTTTTTGTGATTACACTTCTAGAATACTGGATATTTGTCCAAAAGACGAGCGGGGGATTTACCCCACACTAATTTTGCTTTGCGCTCATATGTATCTATGATAAAAGTGTAAGAACAGTACTTTTTCCGCAATTGCGGAAAAAGTACTGTTCTATATTTGTATCTCGTGCTAAGCAAGAAACTCTCAGCTTTTTGTTATATTCTTAAACTTTTGAGAAAAAATTAAGCAAAATTAGTGCGGGGTTGACTTAACCCTTAGTTTGCTCTAGGCTGTCGGCAAGAGGGAGAAAGAGCCTTCTTTTTTTAGCCGTTTTTTAAAAAAGGGAACAATCATGCAAAATGTTCAGTTTGAGGTTGATTCAGTTGCCAAACCGATTGGGCAGGCGTTCATCACGGTTTCGGACAAGGAAGGTCTTGTGCCTTTGGCTCAGAACTTGGATGCTTTGGGCGTCAGGATGTTGTCGACGGGCCGCACGGCAAGGACAATCAGGGACGCCAAAATA
The DNA here is from genome assembly GCA_001784735.1 of Candidatus Moranbacteria bacterium RIFCSPLOWO2_12_FULL_48_12. Classification (GTDB taxonomy): domain Bacteria; phylum Patescibacteriota; class Minisyncoccia; order Moranbacterales; family UBA1568; genus UBA1568. The sequence goes on along the minus strand of MFSB01000012.1, from coordinate 1,479 downwards.
CCTGTCGAAGAAGTTTCCGCCTATACAGGGTTTCCCGAAATGATGGATGGACGGGTGAAAACGCTCCACCCGCTCATTTTCGGAGGGATTCTCGGAAGAAGCGGCATCGATGATACAGTGATGGAAAATCATGGCATTCGCCCCATCGGGCTCGTCGTCGTGAATTTCTACCCGTTTCAGAAAACCATCGCTCGGCCTGGTTGTACCATTGCGGAAGCCATCGAAAATATTGATGTTGGTGGTCCGGCCAGTGTGCGGGCTGCTGCTAAGAACTATACAGACGTTGCCGTTGTATGTGACCCGCTTGATTATTCCGGGGTATTCAGGGAGATGCGCGAAAACAATTGCGTAATCAGCGCCATAACGCGGTTTGTTCTGATGAAGAAAGTATTCGCCCTCACTGCGGCTTACGATGCTGCCATTAAAGCCTATCTCGACGGTATAGGTACGGTGCACGGGCTCCGAGGCGGCTTCTCATGCTGCAACTTTTCCCGGTACTTTCTCGGTTGCGACTTTTCGAATCGTCCGTTGAAAGACTGGCCAAAAGGTCATACAGGGGTCAGATACGATCGCACAGACGAGATTACCTGCCCGGACTGCAAACCTATTGCCAAGAACCTCATTCGGCCGGAACAGCACGGCGGTTGAAACAGCCGCACTCGCGCTTAGCCTTCACGAATCAATAAATAGCTTCATGGAAGCGATCAGCGGCCCGTAATTCTAACGGCCGCTTTCTTTTTGTCTCAATAATCATTGTTTGGCGCCCCAGGCGCTCATTTGGTCGAGGATGAGGTGGAGATCTTCGCCGCGCTTGGTGAGGCGGTATTCCACGTGGAGCGGGATTTCGCGGAAAATCTTTTTTTTGATCACCCCATTTCGTACCAATTCATCGAGACGAGCGGAGAGGGTGCGGGGGCTGATGCCTGTGAGCGAGATGAGAAGCTCACCGAAACGTTTCTTGCCATGGAGAAGATCGCGGATGATGAGCACCGCCCACTTCTTGCCGATGATGGAGAGAGTTTTTTCTACCGGACAAGACGGTTGATCTTCCTTAGTTAGAGGCATAAGTCTTACTATACTATTTGTAACTACTTTACAATATGAAGTATGCTGGCTATACTGAAGTTTGTCAAGAAAAAGGTCGATACGGCATGACAAACCTTGTTAATACAGAGTGAACGAAAATATATGGAAAAGCAAATGTATAAGGTCGGAGACAAAGTCCCGAGGGCCGGGCGCTACCAGTGCATCGTGTGCGGGCTGATCCTCGAATTCTTGCCGAAGCATATCGAGATGGGCGTTTTGTTCAACTCCTGTCCGCTCTGCTTCGCCGGCACCGAGAACGGCCCCAAGAAACCAGAGGAAGACATTTGGACGTTTATCGGTTAATATGGAGGAGGTAACTCAATTTTAATTCGTAAAGTGTAAGAATTAACAGCGTTATATATAGTTTTGAAATTTTCTCTTGTCATCCCGACC
>MFSB01000011.1 GCA_001784735.1 Candidatus Moranbacteria bacterium RIFCSPLOWO2_12_FULL_48_12 | reverse complement strand
CCTTGGATATCAAGGAAAAGAGAGTGTTTTTGCGAAATTCGAAAATGAGATTGCCAAAGAAGTGCTCGCGACATCTGTGCAAAAAGGCGATCTCTCTGACTCTGAATACCATGAAACTGTTGAGTTGGATGGTGAGCAATTTACCTTTGAACTCAGGCGAGTATGACGAACAAAAGGCAGGAAATTCAGGGAACAGGGATTGATACCGAGTCGATTCTTGAAGAAAATAAACTTCAATTAGTAGAAACCGGATTTTTCCGTAGGAAACAGAATATTATGAAAGTGAGGGACAAAGATGACAATTCTCTCATTTTGAAAACGGGAAGAATTGAAAAGTTTCAGACTTCCTTGTTTGAGGTCGCGCGAGCGATTGAAGAGAAGTTATCGTTTAGAGTTCCGGCAATTATACAGCAAGGTGAAGGATGGATCCTTCTTGAAGAAATAGAAGGGAAATTGCTTAATGATTTTTATGGAGAAAAACCGGAATGGTATGTCGAAGTGAGTAAGAAAATCGCGGATGATTATCAGCTCGTCATTCAAGAAGTACAGAAGACGTTGGCACTCGGGGATCTTCTCTCTGAAGGCAAAGAATGGTTTTCATCTCGTCTTGAAACGTGGGGGAGGCCGATTGTCGATGCTGGTCTTATTGATACCGCGTTGCTCGAAAAAATCAAAAAAGATTTTGATGAAGTGACCGCAAAGAATGGCGAAGATTTTTTTGGTTGGTTCCACGGAAATATTATCGGCGATCACATCATTGTTTCCGGAGAGAATTTGTATCTGCTTGATCTCGATGCGGTACCTCGGCCAGGAAGGGGATATTATGATTTTCTTCGAGCGCTAGACTTTATGCTTCTCAAAGAAGAGGGTGGCACAGCTGCTGATCAGATTTCGCAGTGGATAAGGCGGTGTCTTTCCGATTTCAACGAGTATGAAGTGAGACTAGTTTTTGCATTGAGAAATATTGGTATTCTCGGATGGGACATTTTGCACGAAAAAGTAGAATATGTCCGCGGTGGTATTGAAATGAAGAAACGGCAAGCTTTGAAATTTATCAAAAGAGAATACTAAGATTTTCCTGATTCATAATTCCTGATTCATAGTTTACTCAACAATGGAACTCCGCTACAACGCTATCGTGCTGAAGAAAAAAGAGGTGGGGGAAACCGACCGGTTGTATATGCTGTATACGCAAGAGCAGGGCAAGGTGCAATTGGTGGCCAAAGGGGTGCGCAAGTCGGAAGCCAAGCTGGCGGGTCAGTTGGAAACGCTTATGCAAGGGCTCATCATCGTCGTGAAGGGCAGGGGTACGGGGAAAATAGCCGGAGCGGTGGCGGAAAAGAATTTTCCTCATCTGCGTACCGATGTGGATATCCTGAAACGAGTCCTCGAAACGATCAATATCTTCGACCGGCTGGTAGACTTCGATGAGCCGGATGCGGAGCTTTTTTCGTTGCTGTCGACGTATCTGACGCTCGCCAATGATTTAGCGGGAGAAAGGAAGAAAGAGAAGATATCACTGCTTACGGAAGGGTTCCTTTTCCAGCTCTTCGCGCATCTCGGGTATCGGATCGAAACGGGCGTCTGCGCGGTATCGGGGAAAAAACTGCATTCCGGCGAACAGCACTTTTTCAGCCCGAGCGCCGGGGGGATGCTCATGGGGGAGCACTCGCACGGAGCAGAAAACGCTTTTCCCGTGAGCGAGAATACGATCAAGCTGATCCGTCTCTTTCTCGGCAATCGTTTGGAAGTTTTGTCTCGTGTGCAGGCAGAACCCAGAGAATTGCGCGAAGCGGAGCAGATCGCCACGTGGTTTTTCCAGTGGATAGAACGTTGAAAAAGAATTAGGAATTGAGAATTAGGAATTACGAATAATCAAATCTCTTTTGTCATAGTCCTAATTCATAATTCTTGATTCATGATTCTTCGACACAGATTGTAGAGAAGGCTCATTTCTGGTAAAATTGGAACAAAGAAACAAAATTTTCATATATATTGGTATGGGTCTTGAAGAATTGAACGAAAAATTGCACGGACGCGATATTCATCTCGACCGCGCTCGACCGCACACGGCCTTCGACCCCGGACAAGCGGCGGCTGATCCGAGTGTCGAAGAGCAGTTCTACAGAACAGAAGCCTGGCAGGCTCCGGCAGTAAAAAAGCCTCTGTCGCCGCAAGAGCTGGTGTTTGAGGATGTTTCAACGCGGCGGCGCCGGAGACGGATCGCGCTGGTGCTGGGGAGCATAGCGGGGCTGGTGCTTCTCGGAGGGATTATATTCAAGGTACGCTCGATGCTTTTCGATGAGAGGAGCGTTGCCATATCCATCACCGGGCCGAAAGACGTCGCGAGCGCCGAAGAAACGATCTTTACGGTCACGTACGCCAACAAAAATTGGGCCGGGCTGACCAATGTCGCTCTCGTTCTCTCCTATCCGGAATCGTTTCATCTGCAGACCGGAAATTCTGCAGAGATAAAGAGTTCTCTGGCCGAAATTCCCATCGGGCAAATCAAAGCCAATACGGATGGGAAAGTGCTCATCAAAGGAAAGTTCTACGGATCGCGAGGCGACCCCGCATATCTCAAGGCAACGCTCCGTTATTCGCCGAAGAACGTCTCGACCGTTTTTGAAAAGACAGCGCAATTCGGCGTCAATGTGGTCTCCTCGCCTTTATCGTTTGAAATTACGGCGCCGCTGGAACTGGCAACAGGCCAGGATGTGGAGTATGTCGTCGATTATAGCAATAAGAGTGATGTACCATTTTCCAACCTACGCGTGAAAATGGAGTACCCTGAGGGGTTTCAATTCGTCAGTGCGGAACCGAAGCCGTCGGAAGGGCAGTCCGTCTGGTACATCGGCGATTTTGGTGTGCGTGCCAATGGAAAAATCGTCGTTCGTGGCGTGCTTTCCGGTGAGCAAGAAGAGCAGAAGCGCGTGCATGGGATGATCGGCTTTTTCCAGGGTGAAGGAAAGTTCGTGGCGTATGCGGAAAACGAACGCCAGACGCGCATCATCTCCTCTCCGCTCTCTATTTCCCAGACAGTCAACGGCTTGACGGACATCGCTGTCAATCCGGGAGATATTTTGCGGTATGTGATCCGCTATAGAAACGACGGCAATATCGGTGTGCGTGATGCTATCGTTACCGTAGATATCGATCCGACAGCGCTGGATATGAGCCGGCTGGTATTGCCGAATGGCGCGTATGATGCGGCTCGCAAGATGCTTATCTGGAAAGCTTCTGATATTCCGAATCTCGGGAGGCTGGAACCCGGGACGGGAGGCGAAATATCCTTTTCCGTTCCGGCGGCGAAGACGCTTGCGGCAGTCGGCGATAAGAATCTCTCCATCGTATCCGTTGCCAAGATCGATAGTCCGGATTTACCGACGCCGCTTGGGTCGAACAAGATTATCGGCAGCAATACGCTCTATGTGAAATTGAATGCGCTCGTCAGTATGGGCATCAAGGTGTTGTATGATGATACTGCGTTTCCTAACAGCGGCCCCATTCCGCCGAAAGTCGGACAGGCAACGAATTATACGCTCCATGTGAGTGTCGCCAATTCTTCCAACGATCTCAAGCAAGCGCGCGTTGTGGCGACCCTTCCGACAGGTGTGAAGTACGGCGGGAAATTCGCCCCGTCGGGAGAAACGGTAGCATTCAATGATCGGACGAATGAACTGATTTGGGATTTGGGAACCTTTTTCGCTACTGGGTCTATGCCCCGCGAACTGGCTTTTCAAGTAACGACGACACCGAATGTGAGTCAGGTAGGCAAGCCGCTTGTTTTGGTAGCAGGCGTTATCTTTACCGCGCAGGACACGTTTACCCATCAGGATATCCGTGTGGAAAAGGGTGAACAGAACAATTATCTTTCCGATGACAAAACATACAACTTCACACCCAATGAGGTGCAACCGGCCGATTAAACAGCTTTACGATGGCAAGAACATGTCAGCATGGCAACAACAAAAAAATATAGGCAGGCGTCGGGTAGGCGAACTTGCCACGAAGTCCGGAGTTATTCATACTCCGTTTTTTATGCCGGATGCCACGCGCGCGGCGGTGCGGGGAGTCACGTCAGATGAGCTCGAGATGAGCGGGACAGCGGCGCTCGTGGTGAATACGTACCATCTGATGCTTCAACCAGGTGTAGATATAATTCGAAAAGCTGGTGGCCCTGCCCGCAATGCTACGCATAGCGTTGCAGGCGGCGGCATTCACGCCTTTATGCGTTGGAACAGGCCGATTCTTTCTGATTCGGGGGGTTATCAGATATATTCGCTTATCCACAAGAATCCCCAGATGGGCCGGATCACGGAGGAAGGCGCGGAATTTCGCTCGGTTCTCGATGGAACCAAACATTTGCTCACGCCGGAGCGGGTCATACAGATCCAGTTTGATCTCGATGTCGATATGATGGTGGTTCTCGACGACCCGCGACCCAACAGTGCGCCGAAAACGGAAGTAGGGGAGGCGGTGGAGCGGACGCTCCGTTGGGCGAAGCGTTGTAAGGCGGAATATGAAAAACAGGTCGTCTTGCGCGGACTGACGGAAAAAATACGTCCGCTTCTTTTCAGTGTGGTGCAAGGCGGGATGTTTCGGGAGTTCCGCAAGCGCTGTGCGGAAGGACTGATTGAGATCGGCTTCGATGGATACGGCTTCGGCGGCCGGCATATCGATGAGGAGGGAAATTTTTTGGAAGACATCGTCGGTTATACCGCTTCGCTCATACCGGAGGACAGTATGCGTTTCGCGCTCGGCGTTGGAACGCCGGATGATATTGTCCGGTGTCATGCGCTCGGCTGGGATATGTTTGATTGCGTGATTCCGACGCGGGAAGGGAGGCATGGCCGATTGTTTGTATGGAAAAAAAGTGGTGTCATCTCGACCGAAGCGGAGAGATCTGAATTATTATCTACAGTCAGAGATCCTTGCGCCACCGCTAAAGCCTATGGCGACACGCGGTCGACTAACGCAGAGGACGACGAAGCGTCGTTTTATTCAACCATCAACATCCAGAACGAGCAGTTCAAGGAGGATTTTGCCAGCGTGGATCCGGCGTGCGATTGCGAACTGTGTACGAAGTATACGCGCGCTTATCTGAAGCACCTCTTCAAAGTCGGCGAACCGCTGGCTGGTCGTCTGGCGTCACTGCATAACCTCTGCTTCTATGCGAAGCTGATGGAAAAATTACGTAATTAATTACGTAACTCTTTACGTAATAAAGCACATGTTTTTTCAGCGAGTACCACTAATTATGCAATTGCACAAAATGTGGTACTTGCTCAGAACTCCAAAGAATGGCCAACGATTAGGCGGGGTTGGCGCGGGTTGAAAAAAGGCCGAAAGCCCTGTATCATGGTATTATTGTTATTGTTAAAGAGTTCCCTTTACTGTAGGGTAAACTGTTGTTTTTGTCTGCTATATGGCTGAAAAAAGTCAGGAATTGATGGAAAAAATAGTGGCGCTATGCAAGCGGCGCGGATTCGTGTTTCTATCGTCTGAAATTTACGGGGGTTTTTCCGCCGTGTATGATTATGGCTCGTACGGGGTAGAGTTGGCGAACAATATCAAGGATGCTTGGTGGAAGTATATGGTGCAGATGCGCGAAGACATCGTGGGACTGGACGCCGCGATTTTCATGCATCCGAAGGTCTGGGAAGCTTCCGGGCATGTGAGCGGCTTTGCTGATCCCTTGGCGGAATGTCGGAATTGCCATGTGCGTGTTCGTGTGGATCATCTGCTTGAAGAAATCGGTATTGCCGCTGATGAGAAAATGAGTGAGACGGAGATCAATGCTCTGTTCAATCAAAACAGAGAGAAGATAGGTTGTCCGAAATGCGGGAAGAAAGATTTTACCGAAGCGCAAAAGTTCAACCTCTTGGTGAAGTCGAATCTGGGAAATTTTACGGATGAGTGGATGGATGAACCCGTGTATTTACGAGGAGAAACGTGCCAGGGGATCTATGTCAATTACAAGAATGTTCTCGACTCGAGCCGGGTCAGGATTCCTTTCGGCATCGCTCAGATCGGCAAGGTTTTCCGCAATGAGATCACGGCGCGGCAATTTATTTTCCGCACGCGCGAATTCGAACAGATGGAAATGCAGTATTTCACCCACCCGGCGCAAGAAATGGAAGCGTATGAAAAACTGAAAGAATACCGCTTCCAATTTTATCTCGATCTCGGAATGAAGGCAGAAAATCTCCGTTGGCACAAGCATGAGAATCTGGTTTTTTATGCCAAGGAGGCTTATGATCTCGAATATAATTTTCCGTTCGGTTTCAAGGAGCTCGAAGGCGTTCACGCGCGCGGGGATTATGATCTTACCCAGCATGCAAAGTTTTCCGGGGTAGCACTTGATTACCTCGATCAGGCTACTGGCGAGAAATATGTGCCGCATATCGTGGAGTCATCAGTGGGTGTCGGCCGGATGCTTTTGGCGTTCTTGACGGAAGCCTACACGGAAGAAGCGCTCGAGAACGGCCCCTCCCAGAATCCTTCGGATACTGTGGCGGGCAGGGAAACTCGGGTTGTGCTCAAGCTGCCGAAGAAGCTGGCTCCGGTGAAAGTAGCGATTTTCCCGCTCATGAAGAACAAGCCCGAGCTGGTTATGAAAGCCAAGGAGATATTCGATACGCTGAAGCCGCACTTCGTCTGCGAATTCGATGACAACGGCAATGTGGGCAAGCGTTACCGCCGCCAGGACGAGATCGGTACACCCTACTGTGTCACCGTAGATTTCGACAGCCTTGGCTTGGGAGAAGACAAATCCTTGGAAGGCACCGTCACGGTTCGCGACCGCGATACGATGCAGCAGGAGCGCATGCCGATAGAACGTCTCAAAGAGTTTTTTACAGAAAAGTTCTAGCCTGGTTCATAATTCATAATTCTTGATTCCTTTTAAAATGAAATATCAGAAATACACGCTCTCGAACGGGCTCCGAATAGTACTCGTGCCGATGCAGGATACGGAAACGGCGACGGTCATCGTGATGACCGGCGTCGGGTCGCGCTACGAGACGGGAAAAGAGAACGGCTTGGCGCATTTTCTCGAGCATATGTTCTTCAAGGGGACCAAGAAGCGTCCCGATATCCATACCATCAGCAAGGAACTGGATGCCATCGGCGCCGAATACAATGCCTATACCGCCAAAGATCACACAGCCTATTATGCCAAGGTGGAGGCTCACCATTGGGACACGGCGCTCGACGTCGTGAGCGATCTCTTTCTCAATGCCAAGTTGGAAAAGGCAGAAATCGATCGTGAGCGCGGCACCATCCTTCAGGAAATCAATATGTACGAGGATATGCCGCAGCGCAGGGTCGGAGAGCACTTTGAGAAACTGCTCTATGGCGCGCACCCGCTGGGGCGGGAAATCCTCGGATCGAAAGACAACATCAAGTCTTTCATGCGCGGGGACTTCATCAAATATCTGAATCGCGGCTACACGGCGGAGAATGTCGTCGTCGGCGTCGCCGGCAAGATCGATCCGAAAAAAGTGAAGAGAGCGATCAAAAAACACTTTGCACACATCCGTACCGGGAAGCGGCCAGTCTTCAAAAAAATCAAAGAGCAGCAGGTTCAGCCGGAAATCAATTTGCATCACAAGAAAACGGATCAGACGCATCTTATCGTGGGAGTGCGGGCCTATGGTATGTTCCACAAGGAACGCTTTGTCCTGGCGGTGCTGTCTACCATCCTTGGCGGCGGAATGTCGTCTCGGCTATGGATAGAGGTGCGCGAGCGGCGCGGCTTGGCTTACAACGTCTCGACCAGTGTGGATACCTACCATGACGCTGGCTATCTCGCGACGCAGTGCGGCGTCGAGCATGAGAATGTGGAAAAGACGCTCATTGTGATTCTTGAGCAGTATAGGAAGATCACGACAGAGCTTTGCGGCGAGGAAGAATTGCGGAAGGCCAAAGAATATATGAAGGGGCATTTCGCTCTCGGTATGGAAGGCTCGGACGACATCGTCGGGTATCTCGTGACGCAGGAAGTCTTGCGTCACAAGATCATGCTTCCCAAAGAGCGTGTCAAGATGATCGAGCGTGTCACGGCTCATGATATTCGGCGCGTAGCCAGAGATATTTTTCGGAATAAGAAACTGAATCTGGCGGTTATCGGATCGCACACGTCGAAAGCTTCGCTTTCGAGAATATTGAATTTAGAATCCCTGCCTCGCCGGTAGGCAGGTTGAATCTTGGCATGATGGGAGAAAAGGTGTAAGCTATGAGGTCTTGATACATAATACTTTCCGCACTATGTCAGACGAACGCGTCGCTATCGGGACAAATATCGCTTTGCGGCTGGTTTTTTTGGCCGTTGGTATTTATTTTTTCTATCTCGTGCGTGGTGTAGTGTTTCTGGTGTTGTTTGCAGTACTGACCGCGGCCGCTCTTTCACCGGCTATTATCAGATTGCAAAAGTGGCATTTGTCTCGAACAGCGGCGGTTATCATTGTTTATGCCATTCTGCTTTTGGGCGGGGTGGCTCTTCTTGCCGTCTTTCTGCCGCTGTTTTTTTCGGAAATAAAAGAATTTCTCCAGAGCTGGCCAGAATACGCTAAACGCTTGGATGCGTTTCTGCTCAGTATCCAAACATATCTTGGTACGTTCGGAATTGACTTTCAGAAGGAGCAATTCTTTTACGATATCGAGGGTAATATAACTGGTGGGCTTTCAAATATTCTTTCCGCAACTGTAAGCTTGTTCCAGAGCTTTATCCACCTGATTGGGTTTTTCTTCCTCGCGCTCTATCTTTCTCTTGAAGAAAAGGGGATCGAGAAATTCTTTCTTTTGCTGACGCCGAAAGAATATCATACGCAGGCGCTCTCGATCGCCTCTCGGATGCAGGGCAAAGTGAGCCAGTGGCTTTTTGGTCAAGCACTTCTGATGCTTATCGCGTTCGCCATATACTATATCGGACTGACACTGCTCGGCGTGCCGTATGCTTTGGCTATAGCGTTTTTCGGCGGATTGATGGAAATCCTACCCTATATCGGACCGGTCATCGCGGCCATTCCGGCCATCTTGGTCGGAGTGCTTGTTTCTCCGGTGCTGGGGATTTCCGCGCTGATCTTCTATATCATCGCCCACCAAGCAGAGGCGCATATTGTCGCCCCGCAAGTGATGAAACATTCGGCGGGACTCAATCCGGTTGCGCTCATCATAGCAATCCTGATTGGCCTCGAGCTTGGCGGTGCGCTTGGTATTATCATCGCCGTACCGATCACGATGATGTTGTCCGTCTTCGTGGATGATATATTGGAGAAAAGACAGGTGTAAAATTTCTAATTTCTAATTTTCAATTTCTAAACAATGAAAGAATTTTTTAATCTCAATTAGGGTCTAATTCCCCGCCGCTTGCGGCGAGTATCAAAGACAAATTTGTCAAAGATACCTCGCGGCTTGCCGCGAGGAGTATTCATTTTTGAAATTTAATCATTGAAAATTGTTTAAAAATTAAGAATTGAAAATTCTTATTGATAATATTATGAGTCAGGTTGGTACGCTGTATATCGTCGCTACTCCGATCGGAAATTTGGGCGATATTACTTTGCGCGCATTGGATACGCTGAAAGAGGCAGACGCGATTTTGTGCGAGGATACGCGTGTGACGGCGAAGCTCCTGGCGCATTATGACATCAAGAAGCCGCTGGTTTCTTGCCACGAACATACGGATGAGCGCAAACTTTTCCAGATCATAGAACGCTTGCGAGAAGGGGTGCGCCTGGCTTTCGTATCGGACGCCGGGACGCCGGGACTTTCCGATCCGGGCAATCGTTTGGTGGAACTGACCATTGCCGCCGAGATTCTTGTCATCCCCATTCCAGGCGTTTCAGCATTGGCTACGATCGTTTCCGTCGCCGGTATCAATATGCAAGAATTTGTCTTCCGGGGATTTCCGCCGCACAAAAAAGGTCGGGAAACTTTTTTCAAGGCCGTAGCAGGGAGCGATGCGCCGGTCGTCTACTACGAATCCCCCCATCGCGTGATGAAGAACCTGGAGCTCCTCCAGAAATTCGCTCCGGGAAAGAAAGTAGTCATTGGACGGGAGCTGACAAAAATGTTCGAAGAAGTGGTGCGTGGAAGTATTCAGGAAGGGTTGCAGTATTTTGCAGAACATCCAGAGAAGATCAAGGGAGAGTTTACTATTATTGCACACACATAGGAGTTTTTTATCAATCAGATTGTACTATACTTCGAAGTATAGAACAAATGGTGAAGGAGTGGATGAGAGTGGAGTTTACGATAATTACTTAATTAGAGTATGCAGTTTTATTTAACCGTTAAGGGGATTGTGGAGCGCGATGGGAAAATTCTTGTTCTGAAAAGAAGCGCCCTGGATGATCATTTACCGGAAGTATGGGAGACGCCTGGCGGCGGCGTCGATCGGGAAGAGAACCCGCAAGAGGCGCTCAAGCGTGAGATCTTGGAAGAAACGGGACTTGTTGTTGCGATAGGCAGACCATTCAACGTATTTACCTTTCGCAAAGATACGGGAGAATTCAAAGTCGGCATCACTTTCTTGTGCCAGTATGAAAGCGGCGAAATGAAGCTTTCCGAGGAACATTCTGAATATCGTTTTATCAAGCCAAGTGAGTTTGCAGAATTGCCATCCATACCCTCTCTCTATGAAGAAATTGCTCGGTATGGAAATGAGGTATAATGGTTGGGGAGAGAAGGAATTATGATTTATGATTTATGATTCATGATTTATGAATCGAGAAATTTAAAAGCCCAACCGCGCGTTAGCGAAGTCGGGCTTTCGGGATGGGGTGAGTGGCGATTACATCGTCGGCCAAAACATATGGCCGATGGCGAGGAATACGATGAATCCTACGACAAGGGAAAGGATGAGGAATCCGCGTCCAATCCAGCGAAAAATTTTTCTTCTTTTTTCCGTCCGTTCCGCCCTGTGCACGTTGCGCTCTATTATGGCGAGTTGGGACCTGCTGTAGGCG
>MFSB01000010.1:7042-12248 GCA_001784735.1 Candidatus Moranbacteria bacterium RIFCSPLOWO2_12_FULL_48_12 | reverse complement strand
TCATCTGTCAGTATCGGATTAAGTTACTTCTTCAAAACAGCCAGAAAGGCTTGGCTAGGAATCGTCACTTTTCCGATGTCGCGCATTTTCTTTTTCCCCCGTTTCTGTTTCTCGAGCAATTTTTTCTTACGCGAAAAGTCGCCGCCATACAGATAGCCGGTCACATCCTTGCGATAGGCCGATATCGTTTCGCGAGCGATGACCTTGCCGCCGATAGCCGCCTGGATGGCCACAGCGAAGTTTTGTTTGGGAATGACTTCTTTCAGTTTTTCCACCACTCGCTTGCCTTCGGCGTAGGCCGCCTGTCTGGGAATCATCCGGGCGAACGCATCAATGCGCTCGCCGGCCACCAGAATTTCGAGCTTCACCACGTCGCTCTCGCGATACTCGATCGGCTCATAATTCATCGACGCGTAGCCTGATGAAGCGCTTTTCAATTCATCATGAAAATTCACGATAACATCCATAAGCGGCGCCTCAAACGAAAGAACGGCTCGTTCCGCATCGATGTACTCGGTATTCTTGTATTCCGCCCGGATAGACTGGGTGAGCGACATCACATTCCCCAGATATTGGCTCGGCGTCACGATCGAAAGCGCGACATACGGCTCATAGATCTTTTCGATGCTGGCCATATCCGGCAAATCAGCCGGTGAGTAAAGCGGGATGCGTTTCGTATCGCCATGCAGTTCCAATTCATACACGACCGATGGCGTCGTGATGGTCGGCGTCAAGTTAAATTCGCGCTCCAGCCGCGCCTGAATGATCTCCAGATGGAGCAGTCCCAAGAAACCGCACCGGAAACCCCTGCCCAGCGCCTGGTTGCTCTCCGGCTCGAATGTGAACGCCGCATCATTGAGTTTCAATTTATCCAAGCTATCGCGCATGAGTGTATAGTCATCCCCCTCCACCGGATAGAGGCTGGCATACACGGCCGGTTTGATTTCTTTGTACCCAGGCAAACGCTCTACCACTATTTTCTCACGCTCACCGACTCTCCACGTCACCGTATCGCCGACTCGGCAATGAGCAACTTCCTTCAGTCCCGTCGCGATGTAACCGATGTCTCCGGCACGCAATATATCGGTCGGTACCAACCCCGGTTTGAATAACCCGACTTCCACCGTCATCCCCTCTTTTTCCGTGCCGAGCATATGCAGCGCGTCATCGCGCTTGACCGAACCATCCACGACTTTCACATAGGCGACCACTCCTTTGTAGGTGTTGTACACTGAATCGAAGATAAGCGCGCGGAGCGGTTTCTCCTCATCGCCGCCCGGCGGCGGAACCAGTTCGATCACCCTCTCCAATACTTTTTCCACTCCCAGCCCTGTCTTGCCGGAAGCGAGAAGAATATCCTCTTCCTTACAGCCGAGAATATGCACGATTTCTTTTTTGGTCTTTTCCGTTTCCGCATTGGGCAGATCAATCTTGTTCACGACCGGAATGATGGTCAGTCCCTGCTCGACGGCCAGATAAAGATTGGCCAGCGTCTGAGCCTGGACGCCCTTGGTCGCATCCACGAGGAGAATGGCTCCCTCGACGGCCGCCAGCGACCGAGAGACTTCGTAATGGAAATCCACATGCCCTGGAGTATCTATCAGATTCAGAGTGAACTCTGAATCTGATGACTCACGACTGACGACTGACGACTCTTGACCTGCTTGTTTTTCTCTGTGTCGTTGGTCGTTAGTCATTGGTCGTTGGTAGGTATAGTGCATCTGCACCGGCTGCAGCTTGATCGTGATGCCGCGCTCCCGTTCCAGATCCATCTGATCCAAAAGCTGTTCTTTCATCTTGCGCATTTCCACTGTTTTGGTCAGCTCAAGCAAGCGGTCAGCAAAGGTGCTTTTGCCATGATCGATATGGGCGATGATGCAAAAATTCCTTATATTTTCTTGTCTCATAGTTATGGGCGACACGCCCCGTGATTCCCAAGTGGGGAATTTTACGGGGTGATACAGAAGTTGCGGATGTTTTGTTGGCGAAAAGACATATACTCTACGGTAGATGAAAAATGCTTCCAAAGCAAGGAAAAATGAAAAAAGCGTCTTCTTGAGATTCCAAGTGACGCTTTCCCGCCGTATCCGGCATCGCGCGTGTTTTCACGCCTTCGGCTGACGGTATCCTTTCCTTTTTCTTATGATTCCTTGAATCGTTTCAAGAACAATTCGATAGGAGTGAAAATCTGGCGGTAGGCTAACACTCCATTCGAGAGCCTTGTTTTCAAGGAAATTGAGAATCTCCATCGCCGCTACTACTCTCACTTCGAGCGATTCGCCGTTTATTGTACCACCTTGGTCGTGAATTCTCTGCCTCGCCCGAGCGTAATAATCCTCTATTTTCTTCCTTTCCGGCATTTCCTTCTCCCTTTAAAAATACTGTTAATAAATTGCGACTCCCTATTCAAACACATTTAATGAAATCCGTCCACCCCGTCACAAATCCAGATGGAATGGAGATTATTCTCCGAATATAAGCCGCAAGGCGACTTCGTCTTTCATTGTTTGAAAAGCAACGTAACAAGTATTATTTGTAACCGGGGTCCACCCAAAGTTACCAATCCCCCCGTTCCGGATGGTCTTCGGCCAGCACGGCTGTTTCCGGCTGACGTAGAACTTTGTAGACAAAGAAACGCTTCACCATCTGAAGCTCATCTATCCGAAGCAAGTGGCACACCGCTACGAAAGACACCCCGCCGATAATGAGCCCCGTGAGGAGCTGGAGGAACACTTTCACGAACGTATCCAGTTCGCTGATCGTGAGCGCAAAGACAGATTTGGAAGCTTGCGCGATAGCCCCGGCCACCAGTGCCGCGAAAAAGATTTTGAGCATCGGAGAGAGAAACGCGCGATCATCCCACAGAGAGACTTTCCTCCGCAAAGCAAAGTACAGAAATATGAAGTTGACGACGCTGCCCACGGAAAATGCGATAGCCAGACCGAGAACAGCGTAGTGCGGCAGAAGGATGGGGATGAGCGCGATCTCGAGCGCCGTACTCACGAGAGCGATGTAAAAAGGAGTCTTGGTATTCTGCAGGGCGAAGAACGCGCGCGCGAAGAGCGGTATCAAACTCTGGGCGAAGAGACTCACCGAAAGAAATCCCAACACCTGGAAAGTCAGAATGGTGTCTTCCCAATCGAACTGTCCGCTTCCCAGAATAACGCGCACGAACTGGGCGCGAAAGATGATCATGAAAAGAGACAGGGGCAGAACGAAAAACAGGATGCGCCGCGATGTCTGCGTCAGTATTTCGAAAAAATCCTGTTCCCTTTGCTTGGCGGCAAAAAAAGAGAGCGATGGGAAAACCGCCAGCGCGAAAGCGATACCGAACAATCCAAGCGGCACGCTCTGGATATTGTTGGCAAGCGTAAAGACGGCCAGACTGCCGGATGCCAAAGTCGATGCGAAGATCGTTATGATGAGTAAGCTCACCTGATTGACCGCCATACCGAGCGAGCGCGGAATCATAAGCCGCACGACGCGACGTATCGTCTGATCTTTCCAGGCATGGAAAAAATACAGCCGATAGCGGAATCCACAGCGATAGAGAGACGGGTACTGCACCAGCATATGGAGGAATGATCCCAGTACGACGCCCCAGGCCAAGCCAAGCGAACCGAAGAACGGAACCAAAAACAGCGCCCCGCAAATGATGCCGATATTATAAAAAACCGGCGCAAACGAATACGCCGCGAATTGCTTGAAAGAGACGAGTACGCCTCCGAACACCGCGCTCACCGCCAGAAAGATCGGGGAAAGGAGCATCACCCGCGTCAGCATAATGACGATCTCTCTTTTTTCCGAAGCAAAGCCCGGGGCAATCATTCCCGTCAGCCATGGGGCGAACAAGATGCCGAAGAGCGCCAACATCCCGAGCACAAAAAGCATCAGATGCAAAATGCCAGAAGTCAGTTTCCAGGCCTCCTCTTCCTTCTTGTCAGCCAGAAGCCCGGTAAAAACCGGGATAAACGCCACGCTCAAAGCCCCCAAGACAAGAAAGCTATAAATCAGATCCGGAATGCGAAAGGCCGCATAATAGGCATCCAGAACATCCCCCGCACCGAAATGCGAAGCCAAAATACGGTCGCGGAAAAACCCCAAGATACGGCTGACGATGCCGGCTATCGCGATGAGCATGGCCGCGCTGCCGACCGTTTTGCTCGGAGCGCTGCTCCACAGCGTAAGATTCTCTATCCATCGTTTGACCATATTGAAAAAACTTACGACTGACAACTTACGACTAAAAACTTTGGGAAGAATTTGTTGTTGAAGTTCTACTACCGGGCAGAGATGTGTTCATTTCGCAGCGCCGAAAACCATTCCGGCAAAAACGTCGGTTTTCAAATCGGTTTCAAGCTTCCACTGACGATCGTACGGTATCAGATTTCCATTCATCTGCCAAATTACCTGGAACTTTTCCGGAAAAACCACCGATGAATTGAGCTTGCTGCCGATTGATCCGGACTGCTTTTGATACAGCATCGCGTACGAGGAGACACCGCCACTCTGTATTTTCTTCACATCTATGGTAAACGGCAAACGGTACTGGTATTCAACCGTCACGGATTCTTGCGGGCTGACGTAGACCCAGGCGCCAAAAACAGTTTTGTCGGCATCTTGATAGATGCGGGTTCCACTTTTCTCATCGATAACGATAGAGTTCTCTTCGCGTTCGACCTCCGCGTCGCGGCGAAAACCGAGCGCCTGATAATCGAGCGGCGCCACGGGAAATTCCCACGTCGCCCCTTTGGCTGACAAAAGTTCCGAACCGGCCGGCACGTATACGCGCAGATAGTCGGCATTCACTTTGTTCCACCACGCATAGGGCGTCTGTCCTCCGCGATGCGTCCGCGTGATGGACACCGTATCGATGATCGATCCATCACTCTCTATTTCTGCCTGATGCCTGATAGTTTCGTCAATGACGCCGTCTGTCTTGTACCCATTGATATTGGTATGGATGACGGAGAGGTAATCCCCCGTTGCCGGGAGCACCCGCCCCGACCAGCCAGCCGCATCGATGAGTGCTTCCGTCTCTCTGTGGCGCATATAGATGAGCATCTGCTTCTCGTTCAACCCTTCCACCAACGCTTCCGCAATTTTATAGAGCGCCATTTTGTCCTGCGAAGCGAAAACCTTTTCCAACAGGAGGGCCATGAAATCGGCCAGTATTTTTTTGGGCTGATTCTCCTCTTTATCATAT
>MFSB01000010.1:0-7029 GCA_001784735.1 Candidatus Moranbacteria bacterium RIFCSPLOWO2_12_FULL_48_12 | reverse complement strand
GTTCTTGGATGATGGGAATGAAATTATCCGCGTCTACTGTCAAGCCATACTGAGGCAGCGTGATCGGCCCCGTCACGGAGAGCAGTTTTTGCATCAAGGTGGGCGTGAGGGTAATCACTCCATCTACCGTCGGCCCGCCGGTTTTTTCATAGAAAAACATCGCCTTCTCAGCCGATACGGGAAAATCCGGAAACCAGTTGCTGTCATGCAGGCTCCACGCCGCACTCACTTTCTGTATGGCTTTCGGCGGCACGATGTTTTCCTTCAATTGGCCATCGGGATTGAAAATGCCATCCACGAAAAAGCGCCGCATCGCGCCGTCACTCATATCCATCAGCGCATAACTCCCGATGAAGCCGCCGGTCGCGCGCATTTCCTGATTATTCTGGAGAAGAAAAAGATACTTGCGCGGACCGTTGCCTCCCAAAAGCTCTTCAAAGAGCGCCTCATGCCGATCAAAACTTTTGACCAGCCCGATAAATGTCGGCAAGCTCTGCTTCACCAACAAGAATTGATCCCGTTTCTCTGCCGGAATATCCTGGATATCCACTCGGGCCAGCGCCTGATTCCCGGCTTCCAATTCCACGATGGCCCCCTGAAGCGGTATTTTGATACGCTGGAAAACATCGAGGAACGAAATTTTTTTTCCTTGCACAACAGCTCCTTTGGAAAGCGAGAATTCTTCAGTGACTCTGGTAAGCGGGATACCCGCGGCGGCAAAATGCTTCCCCGCTTCCAGCGCGTATTTGCCTGAAGCTATCCTGGAAAGTCCCGGAACGAAGCGCGTGAGATCAAGAAGCGATCCTCCCCGCGAAGAAAGACTCGCCCCGCCGCGAGAAAACGCCTGCTGTGCGTCATTGAAATGATCGAGTGCTGTGCCAAAACGCTCGGACTGCATATCTTTCACGGCCAACGCCAGATTCTCATAACCGCTTTGGCCATCCCGGAGTACGGTATTTTTCACCTCTAGCATCTTGCGTACCCCGAAAAATATCCCACCCGCTATGAGAACGACCAAAAAAATCATCGCGAGAGGATACCGCGACCGCCTGAAAAATAACGCTGTTTTTTCGGCAGGATAAATGCTATCAGAGGCATATGCCGACTGAATGGGTAGGAGAGGAGTCCATGGCGGACGAGGAATATACCCTTCATCTCTTTTTTCGAACTCCCCTTCCGGCCCGCCTAGACTCTGACCTCGACTCGGTCGATCCGAGGCGGACGGCGAGGCTGGCTCGCCTAGACTCGGCCCGCTTCGTCCAAACTTCAGCGAGGCGAGCGAGGCTGGCCCGCCTAGACTCGAGCTAGTCGAGGTTGGCCGCGAAGGAACCGCTCGTCGCTTGGGCGGCTGGATATCAGAAATATGGGAAGATTGTCGCCGATATGGAGAAGTCACTTTGGTCTGTTTAATCTTTGTTTTTGATGCTTGATGTGTAAAGTTTCTGCGTTTCGAGCGCCATCCGTTCCCAACTAAAGCGGGCTGCTTGACGATAGCCGCGGAGAATAAGCTCCTGACGCGCTGTTTCTGAATGCATCATGGTTCTCAGTTCACCCTCAAACGAGCCAGGCGCCTGGGAATCAAAATAGCGCGCGGCACCACCCAAGATTTCCGGGAGTGAACCCGAGCGGGAAGAAAGAACCGGCAGCCCGTGCGCCATCGCCTCGAGCGGCGGCAATCCGAAACCCTCATACAGCGATGGGAAGATATAGCACAGGGCGAAGCGGTACAGGGCACTGAGTTCCCGATCATCGACAAACCCCGCAAAAACGACGTTGCGGATATCCTGTTCCTCTACTCTTTTTTTGAGACGCCGATAGAAATAATCTTCTTTGCCGACGAGCACGAACTGATACGCCGGAAAAAGAGGAGCCACCCGCAAAAACGCCTCAAGATTTTTATGCGGATAGGCATTCCCTACGTACAGAAGATATGGTTTCAGTATATCACGCACGAAGGGAAAGCGGGCATCTGACGGGGCTCCTTGGAGCAATCCGAGCCGGCCAAAAAGACGTTCTGTCTGTTCCGAGGGAAGAAACTGACACGCTGAATCAGCGGCCTCATAGGTCACCGATACCTTGCCGCGCGCGGCCGGATACCGATCAAGAATATCTCTCTTTGTAAAATGTGAAACAGCGATGATATGCTCGGCGCGACGAATAGCGCGCGCGATGACAAAACGATAGGCCGCAAACTTCATCCGATAAAAAAACGCTGTGCGTGTCGAACACTTCCGCGTCGGATAATGGAGGAGAATGAGATCATGGATAGTCACGATGAATTTCTTCGGGTAGAGAACAGGAACATTGAAATGCGGGAAATGTACCAGATCCAAACGGAATAAGAGCAAGCAGAACGGAAAAAGCAGTTGCTCGGAAAAACCGTACCAGGCATGCTGCGCCAGCGCTTTTTTGAAGCATGCATTCTTCGGCACATACTCGTCGAAATTCTCCCGCCGCAAAAAAACAACGTAATCGTTGTCCGTGTCCAATACCTCCAGATGTTCGATGAGTTTCTCGGTATACCGGCCGAGCCCCTTCCCGACCGAACCGTAAAAACGAGCATCAATGCCTATGCGCATATGTTTAGCTGACAACTAACAACAAAGGGAAGGGGGAGCGGACTCACTTTTTTCTTTCCGCCGCGCCGAATCGATCGATACAGAAGAGGAGGAGCGCCTGCGATGCGAGAATTTTGAAAACCTCTATGTCATCTATCCGATTCGTCGCTTTGGGAAAAATAATATAAGCCGTCATATTTTTCGCCTGACGCGGCGAGCGTATCACGACGCACCCCTCTTCCTCCCAGAATGTTTTTTTGGATGCTAGAAGCGTCTTCGCATCAAAAGCGGAAAATATTCCTTCCGGGTCGTTTTCTACCGCCTTTTCGATGTCTTTCGTTCTCATATTGACGAAACGCAGCGATACGATCGCAGCCTTGGCCAGAAGCTTCACGGTCTGAATGATCGGCTGGTAGGTCTCCGGCTCTCTCTTGACGAGCATCTCTGCCATGCTCTGGGGCAGATGAAAGATAAGCTCTTTCACAATATCGAATTTCCGGTTCATTCCGCCGATATACGAATAAGAATCGGACAAGTCCCGCGTAATCAGATGAGTGCGTTTCTGCAAGCGCAGTTTTTCCTGAAAAACGCGCCACAGTGCTTTTTCTTTTGCCAAATAGAGGACAAAGGCAAAAAGCCCGAAGCAGAATATGATGAGCGACTCCACGTCTTCCTCACGAAGGAAAAGGACTCCTTCAGCAATGACTTTCGGCGTGAGAACAACGAGAATGAACAGGGTAAGATATATCCAATACATAATATATTTCCAGAACTTGGGCCAAAACTAGAGCGAAAGGTTTTTCAAATAACTGCGTAACTTTTCCCCAATTTCTTGATGTTTGAGACCGAGATGGATGGTCGTCTTCAAAAAATTTAACTTATCTCCGGTATCGAGCCATTCCCCCTCGAGTCTCCGCCCGTACACCGGCATTCCTCTTTCCAGCATGATATCAAAAGCATCCGCCAAGCGGATCTCGCCTGATTTTCCGGATTCCATTTTTGCCAGTACCTCAAACACTTCATTGGTAATGATATATTTCCCCACCGCGACTGCTCGGCTCGGCGCTGCTTCCGGCGTCGGCTTCTCCACGATGTGAGTCACTTTCCAGTCGCGCTCATTCACTTTCTCGCCGTCAATCACGCCGAATTTCGATACATCTTCCAGCTCCACCTCCGAAAGCCCGATGATCGGTACCCGATATTTCTCATAGGCTTCGATCAGCTGGCGCGCCGCTGGAACCTCGCTGTCATAGATGCAGTCGCCGAAAATAATGAGGACTGATTCGTCGTCATCCACGAGATGGGCCGCCTGAAGTATGGCGTGCCCGTCACCCAGCGGTACTGGCTGGCGCACATAGGAAAACTTGGCCAGCGTCGATATTTTTTGGACAACTGCGAGAAGTTCGTGCTTATTCTTTTCCACCAGCGTGTCTTCCAGCTCATAGGAAATATCGAAGTGATCCTCGATAGCCCGCTTGCCCCGCCCCGTCACGAAAATAATTTCCTCGATACCGGAAGCCACCGCTTCCTCGACCAAGTATTGCACCACAGGCTTATCCACTATCGGCAGCATCTCCTTCGGCTGAGCTTTGGTGGCTGGCAAGAAACGCGTCCCGAAACCAGCCACCGGAATAATCGCTTTTTTTATTTTCCGCGGTTGATCGTTGTGCATACGTTTTGCTCTATTCATTACTTGATTTATGCTCTCGCCTCCGGCCTGGAGACCGCGTACGGGGCGGATACGAGACAGTAATTTTTCACGCTCCTGCGCCCTGCTATTTTTTCAGAGAAACGATTTTCTTGAACTCCGCATTAAATTCCTGTATTGCATCATTGACCATCGGGTGGAAGTTTCTGGCAAAATGATGTTCTCGCACAAACTGGCTCGCCTCAAACAGGGATTCGTGAGTGCCGGTATCGAACCAAGCGCCCTTGACGACCCGCACATCGAGCAGTCCTTTGGCCAGGTAGTTTTTATGCACATCGACAATTTCCAATTCGCCCCGTGCCGAAGGAATGAGGCTCTTCGCGATTTCCACCACAGCGCGATCAAAAATATAAATACCGGGAATGGCGAAACTGCTTTTCGGATGAGCCGGTTTTTCTTCGATGGATAACACTTGATGATCGCTACTGAATTCCACCACGCCGAAACGCTCCGGATCAGCGACTTCCTTGGCGAAAATCCGCCCGCCTTTCTCGAATGTCTCAATCGCTTCGGTAAAATCATCCTCGAAAATATTGTCTCCAAGAATGAGCGTCGTCGATTCACCGTCAATAAAGTCTTCGGCCAAAATGAAAGCGTCTGCCAATCCACGCGTCTGCTTCTGCACCATAAAAGAAATATGCACACCGAATTTCTCAAACATCGATCCCAAAAGATTCAAAAAGTGCCCCGAATGATCAGGCGCGACGATGATGAGGATATCCTTGATCCCCGCCTTGATAAGCGTATTCAAAGGATAGAATATCATCGGTCTGTCATACACCGGCAGAAGCTGTTTGGAAGTGACTGCCGTAAGCGGTAGAAGCCGCGTCCCCGTCCCGCCGGCCAAAATAATTCCTTTCATGCCTTTTTTTGTCATTGAGTCTGCGAAATGCTACAAAAAAGAGCACCCCGCTTAACTTTAATAATGAATTAGTCTATATCCACTAAATAAAGCCGTAGACCCCGCCTGCAACGTTTTGCGTAGCATTTCGGGCAGGGTTACCGTGTATAAAATCATATCCTTTTTCATACTCAATTTGAAAGTTGTGCGGGGTAAAAACTAGCGATATGCTGGAAACTTTTTGCAGAGCGCCTTTACAGAGTTATGAATTTTCTTTATTTCTTTGTTGCGCTCGAGCACAGCCTCAAACTTTTTCAAATAACCCGCGATCTCCTCTTTTTTTGTCGGCAAGTCGTACGCCTCTATGACGTGAAACACCGAAGCGATCCATTTCCCGATAGCGCGCATCTCTTTTTCTTTCATCCCTCGCGTGGTGATGGACGGCGTCCCCAGACGGATGCCGCTCGGATAAAACGGTGAGGAAGGATCGCGAGGAACGGTGTTTTTATTGACGGTAATACCGACTGCGTCCAAAGCCTTTTCCAGGAGAATGCCGCGCCCTTTGCCGCACTTCATAAGCATCATATGATTATCGGTTCCATTGGTTACCAGCTGCATGCCATTTTTTATGAGCTCCAAAGCGAGGGCTTTGGCATTCGAAACAATCTGCTTTCCATATCTGCGAAACTCTGGCATCGCGGCTTCTTCGAGAGCCACAGCGATGGCCGCAGTCGTATGGTCATGGGGACCGCCTTGCAGGTTCGGGAAAATAGCCCGATCGACTTTCTTCCCCAAATCCGGATCTTTCTTGAGGCCTTTGGCAGTGACCATTATCATCCCGCCGCGCGGACCGCGCAATGTCTTGTGCGTCGTCGTCGTAATGATGTGCACATAGGGAACCGGACTGACATGTGCGCCGGCAATAACGAGTCCTGTAATGTGCGCAATATCCGCAGCCAGATACGCCCCTACCTTATCGGCGATTCTCGCCAATTTCTGAAAAGGAAACTCACGCACATATGCCGTCGCTCCCACCCAGATGAGTTTCGGTTTGTGCTCTACCGCCAGGCGTTCGATTTCTGCCAGATCAAGATAGCCGTTCTCTTTCACATGGTATTGAACGGCATTATAGAACATGCTGGTGGCGCTGGCTTTCCAGCCATGCGTCAAATGGCCGCCGTCGGGCAAGCTCTGCCCCATCACCGTATCACCCGGATTGCATACGGCCACATACACCGCTAAGTTGGCCGGGCTTCCCGAATATGGCTGGACATTGACGTATGGGACGCCGAATAACTTTTTGGCGCGGTCACGCGCAATATCCTCGATCTGATCGATATACTTCTGCCCGCCATAGTAGCGCTTGTGCGGATAGCCTTCGCTGTATTTATTGGTGAGAATCGATCCCATGGCTTCCAGTATCGCTTCAGAAACGATATTCTCCGATGGGATGAGCTCCATGCCCTCCTGCTGGCGCTTCAGCTAATCCTGTATGGCCTTGTAAATTTTAGGGTCTGTTTTCTTGAGTGTCTTTTTCATAAAATAAAAATTACAATCTAAAATTCAAATATATGAGGGGAAAATTAGATCATATCTCACTGTATTCAAAAATTTTTACATTTTACACTGTCATTTTACACTTTTATTTTTTCATTTTGCATTTCAGAGAGATATTCCTTCAATGCTTCCTGGTATGGCCTGAGAAGCGGACGCTTGGTATTGAGAAGCGTCGAGCACCTCGGACGCAGAGCCTTGCGCAGAAAGACGTCGCTCCCCACAGGCTGTATTGTAACTCCAATATGCGCCTGTGCATAGAGCTCCTTGGCAGCCTCATACCAGGTGACGCCCCCCGTATTTACCAGGTGATATGTCCCGAAACTGTCACCCGATTCGATCAGTTCTTTCGTAGCCACAGCCAAATC
>MFSB01000009.1 GCA_001784735.1 Candidatus Moranbacteria bacterium RIFCSPLOWO2_12_FULL_48_12 | reverse complement strand
TTCCGGATTTCTACGGCATTGATACTTATCGGGTGAAAGACGAAATCATCGCCAAAAAATTAAACGGCGACCTTCGTCGCGTTAAAGAAACTTTAGGCATTGACCATCTGAATTATTTGAGTATGGAAAAAACGATTGATTCTGTTCTTAAAGCGCGCGGTGAAAATTCAGTTTTGACAAAAGATAATTTTTACACCGGCCCTTTCACCGGAGAATATCCCGCCGGCGCGGGAGATTTCTCCGCGGAAAATTAAATTTTAAGGTGAGTTGCCAAACTCGCCTTTTTTGTTGCAAACTTAATCAAGACCCACCGCGTAAAGATTTACCGTCGGTAAAACCGCGGATAAGCAAAAATTTTTACAGCAAAGCCAGAGCTTTTGTTGTCCGCCAGCTGGCGGATTGCGAAGTCGTAGCTAGAATTATGCTGTTTTAACAGGAAAAATCTTTACGCAGTGGGTCTAATAAAAGAAATGGAAGCGTGCCCGAGTGGTTGAAAGGGCTTGTCTTGAAAACAAGTATACCCGAAAGGGTATCGAAGGTTCGAATCCTTCCGCTTCCGCCTTCGTTGTGTAGATAGCGAAAAAACTCTATGAACCAAATAACGTGGGATGATTTTGAAAAGGTGGATATTCGCGTCGGAAAGATCATCGAGGCTCTGGATTTTCCGGAAGCGCGCAAGCCGGCTTATAAGCTGAAAATTGATTTTGGATCTCCCATAGGAATCAAGCAATCTAGCGTCCAAGCCGTCGGCGCGCATACGAAAGAAGAGCTCCTCGGCTCACTTGTATGCTGCGTGGTCAATTTTCCATCCAAACAAATAGGCTCGTTTGCTTCTGAAGTTTTGACATTGGGTTTCAGAAATAACGCAGGCGATGGGTGGATTCTCATCGAGCCCAAAAAAGTTTTCGTAGACCTCGGCAGCAAGCTTGCCTGAAGGAAGTTATGAGGAAATCACTCATTATTATAATCGGTATCTTGCTGATTGGGGCGGGCGGTTTTGCGCTATTCGGGAAGAAGCAGCCGGCACAGGTCGGATGTACGATGGAGGCGAAGATCTGTCCGGACGGGTCAGCGGTGGGACGCAGCGGCTCCGTGTGTGCATTCGCACCATGTCCCGCTGTGTCATCGGATGCACCGCCAGAGCTAAGCAGTACACCAAAATTTGTGCCGCCGTTTAAGAGAGTGGAAGAACGAGTGACAAAAAAGCCGTTCGGTATCTTTATCGATCCGAAGACGTCGCCGATCCAACCGGAGAAATTCCGTGGGTATCATACCGGGACGGACTTTGAAACGTTCCCGGAAGAAGCTACAAGTGATGTTCCTGTCCGCGCGATTTGCAGTGGTTCACTTGAAGTAAAACGCAGCACGAGCGGGTATGGCGGAGTAGTTGTCCAGAAATGCACGTTTGAAAATCAGCCGGTCACAGTCATTTATGGGCATCTGAGACTGGCAAGCGTTCAGGCGGCTGTCGGGGAAGATATGGCGGCGGGAGATATTATCGGAGTACTTGGGACGGGTCAGAGTCAGGAAACCGATGGTGAGCGCAAGCATCTGCATCTGGGAATTCACCTCGGTACTGCCATCAATATCCTCGGCTATGTGGCAGAGAAGCAAACGCTCAAGAATTGGCTTGATCCATGCCAGCTTTTCAGTTGTTCTCTGTAGACAGGAATTCCTATAAAAATGCAGCGAGGGGGAAGCATGGTTCTGCTTCCGCCCTCTTATTTCTGACTATTCAACCCCAGCGCCACCAGTGAGCGAAGGTGCTTTGCGTTTCTCACCACCGGTTGATCATGTTTCTCCAGAGGCAGAAACGTAGGTGCTTGAGCTCACGGCGCGCTTTTTCGAATACCGTTATTTCCAAATGCGAATTGTACCTCATCTTTTCCTCTCGTGGTCAGGTTGCTGATGGCGCTATTGTAGCATATTGGGGACAGAAAAAAAGAGGAATTGTCTATAGCATTGAGCCAGTGGGTATGATTTTTGTTTTTTGTGAAGAGGGGAGTAGAATAGATCTAGCGTTGGATTTCGTATCAAAATTAACCACACGTGTATGATCGCACATGTATCGCTCCCGGTCAGTGATTATAAAAAGGCGAAAGCGTTCTATAAGAAGGCTTTGCGTCCGATCGGCTACAGACAAAATATGGAGTACGGCGAAGCGGTTGGTTTCATGGAGGGCGGCCAGACCAGCTTTTGGATCGTCAAGAAAGATGAAGTCGTGCCCGGACATATCGCCTTTGAGGTCAAAAGCAAGAAAGCGGTGCAAGCATTTTATAAAGCGGTTCTGGCAGCCGGCGCCAAGGACAATGGCAAACCCGGCTATCGCAAAGAATATTGGCCAGGGTATTATGCCGCGTTCGTTCTCGATGCCGACGGACACAATGTGGAAGCCGTCTTTTATGATTACAGCAAAGTTAAGGAATAACCGGCATTTTCTTACTCTCATGTTCTCAAGAACATTGGAATAGAAAGTTCGGTGTGATTTTAATAAGGAATGCTATGGAGATACAGAGACCACAATCGAAACAGCCGATACCGGATGATGCGAAATGCGTGTTCGAAGGAGCGATGTTCGACGTGTATCAGTGGGAGCAGGAACTCTTCGACGGAAGCAAGGCGATTTTCGAGAAAGTGAAGCGTCCCGATACCGTTGTCGTTTTTCCTGTTCTTCCGGATGGCAGAATCATTCTGACAGAGCAGGAGCAGCCGGGCAAAGAACCCTTTATCGGCGCGACGGGTGGTCGGGTGGATGAGGGCGAGGACGTTCTCCAGGCAGCGAAGAGAGAACTGCTGGGGGAAAGCGGATATGAAGCGGAGAAGTATATCTTGTGGCATGCAGAGCAGCCGGTGAGCAAAATAGATTGGGCTGTCTATGTTTTCATCGCCAAAGGCTTGAAGAAAGTGGCAGACCTCGATCTCGATGGAGGAGAAAAGATTACCCCCAAGCCTGTGACATTCGATGAATTCATCGA
Organism: Candidatus Moranbacteria bacterium RIFCSPLOWO2_12_FULL_48_12; assembly: GCA_001784735.1. Lineage (GTDB taxonomy): Bacteria > Patescibacteriota > Minisyncoccia > Moranbacterales > UBA1568 > UBA1568. The sequence goes on along the minus strand of MFSB01000009.1, from coordinate 9,972 downwards.
TTTCGGCACGCACGAACAATTCTCAGAAAAAGAAATTATTTTCAAGCTGCTGGAAGCCAAGCTGTATCCGGAAAAGAAAGAAGCCTTACGTAAATTATTCAGCTCGGAATATTAAAATATGAAAATAGTGTTCGTGGTAAATAGGGTAGTTATAGCAAGATGGAAAAGAGCAACAACGAATTGATAAGCAGTTTGACGCATTTTATCGGCGCGCTATTTTCGGTGGCTGGGTTGGTGCTGTTGATCATTTTTTCCAGCCTGTATGGAAGCGCCCCGAAAATTGTCGGATTCTCTATTTTCGGCAGCGGCCTGGTTCTCCTATACTCTGCCAGCGCTCTCTATCATTTTATTTCCAAGGAACATCGCGCCAAGGCAGTTTTCAAGACTATTGATTACTCGATGATTTATGTTCTTATCGCCAGCACCTATACGCCGCTTATGCTTGCCATACCACAGCGGGGCTGGGGCTGGTCGCTGTTCGGGATAGCGTGGGGCTTGGCTTTTGCAGGAATTTTATACAGAATCTTTTCGAAAGCGGAGCGGGATTGGTTTTCGCCGACACTCTTTATCATTATGGGATGGCTTGCCGCTTTGGCTCTTCCTGTTTTGCTTCAATCTATTCCCTGGAGCGGCCTCTCCTGGCTCATAGCGGGCGGTATTCTTTATACGGCGGGTGTCGTCTTTTTCGCACTAGAGAAAAAATTTCCGAGAACCGGCTGGTTCGGTATGCACGAGATATTCCATCTTTTCGTCATGGGAGGGAGCCTGGCTCATTTCTGGTTTATGTTCAAGTACGTCCTGTATGTATAAAGGTTGCCAGCGCCGGATTTTGAAACGGTAAAATAGAATTATGAATCCCGTTAGAAATTCAATGGCGAACATGGTGTTACTACAAAACGATAGCGAATCCATCTGTCACTACTTTCAAAAAATATTGATGAATCAATAAAATTTCTAACGGAATGAAATCATCATTTTTATTCAAGGGCGGGATAATCCTTCTTGTTTTTGGAGGGATTTTTTGGTGGTTTTTTTCTTCAAGCGACCAGCCAATCAAAAACTACCCTTCCACAAAAAGCGGCCCGGTGCTTCTCTTTGGCGACAGTCTTGCCGCGGGAGAAGGGGCTACGGCAGGGAATACGCTGGGAAAACAGCTCGGCCGCCTGGTCGGTACGGATATCTTGAACTACGGCGTGCCCGGCGACACGACAGAGGACGGGTTGGCACGGCTTCCAAGGGCGCTCGCAGAAAATCCGAAAGTAGCCCTTGTCCTTCTTGGGGGGAATGACTTTTTGAAAAAGATTCCGCGCGAAGAGGTATTTCAGAATTTGGAGAAGATCGTGACGGTATTTCAGGCTCGAGGATCGATCGTGATGGTGCTCGGGGTGCGGAGCGGGATCATCGGCGGTGGTGCGGATGAAGAATATGAATCTTTGGCCGAGCGTACCGGCGCGGTCTATGTCGAGGATGTTCTTTCCGGAGTTTTTGCCCATGCTGATCTGATGAGCGATGCCATCCATCCCAACGATTTGGGTTATAGCAAGATTGCCGAGCGGATCGCGCCTCTGCTGACAAAATATCTTCATTAGCGCTCGGCTTGCGTTACTTGCTCATCTTCAGAAATTCTTCTATACTGGGAGAACTTCTTTTTTTATTCTTAATTGTAAGAATTAACAGCGTTGTTTACATTTTTCATAGACGTGTTTAATGTCAGGGAATACTTATATAGGGTGTCATCCCGCACTTGATGCGGGATCCAGAGAGAGAAATGTTCCTTCTCCAAAAGGGTTTTTAGTAGACCTTCTGGATCCTCGGGTCAAGCCCGAGGATGACAAAAGAGAAGAACCTCTCTCTTAAAGAACAAAGAACTGTAAACAACGCTGTTCATTATTTACAACTAACATTACAAATCTATGGAAAAAATATCCATGTACAATGCGACGGTGCCGAACTTCGTGAGGACGCTCGGCAATCTGAAAAATATCCTGGTGAAGGCGAAAGCCTGGATCAAAGAAAAAAAGATCGACGAGCCGACTCTCCTTGGGGCGCGTTTGGCTCTTGATCAGTTCTCTCTCGTGAAGCAGGTACAGGTCGCGTCGGACAATGCCAAGGGCACGGCCGTGCGTCTCATCGGTGCAGAACCACCGGCTTTTGAAGATTCCGAGCAGACTCTTGCCGCGCTCGTAGAACGGATCGAAAAGACCATCGTTTTTTTGGAGACGCTCACTCCCGAGCAGTTCGCGGGAAGCGAGGAGCGCCGGATTACACTCAAGTATTTTCCGGGCAAGTACCTGCTTGGTTTGGATTACCTGAATGGATATGGATTGCCGAATTTTTACTTTCATATGACGACCGCCTATTCTATTCTCAGGCACTATGGACTGTCTATCGGCAAGGCGGACTATATTGGAGAGCTACCTTTCAAAGACCTGTAAGAGCTTGTTGAAAAAAACAATATAATTACAAAGCACAATAATTTTCCGTCATTCCGAGCGTAGTCGAGGAATCCCCCTGTTGTATCAGAGTTATGCAAATCATCACAAATTAAGATCCCTCCACTCGAAGACTCGGTCGGGATGACAAACGACGAGTTAATGTTTTATCATCATATGCCAGCAGCTCTCTCAGTAAAACAATTGAAAAAAGTCTATTCCAATGGCGTGGTGGCGCTCAAGGGGATCGATTTGGTGGTGCCGGAGGGGGAATTTTTCGGTCTCTTGGGTCCTAATGGCGCCGGCAAAACGACCATTATCGGCATCATTGTCGGCTTGGTCAACAAAACAAGCGGAAGAGTGGAAGTGTTGGGGCACGATCTGGATATGGATACTAGTCAGGCCAGAGCGAGCGTCGGCATCGTTCCCCAGGAATTCAATTTCAGCATCTTCGAGAAAGTGCAGAGTATCGTGGTGGATCAGGCGGGGTATTATGGGATTCCGCGCGCGGTGGCTTTGCCACGAGCGGAGAAATATCTGAAGCAACTGGGGCTGTGGGAAAAAAGGAATTCTGCGGCGCGTATGCTCTCCGGCGGGATGAAACGTCGATTGATGATCGCGCGCGCTCTCATCCATGAACCGAAGCTGCTCATTCTCGATGAGCCGACGGCGGGTGTGGATATCGAGCTCCGGCGCGAGATGTGGGTGTTTTTGAAAGAACTCAACACGGCTGGCCGGACAATCATCTTGACGACTCATTATTTGGAAGAGGCGGAACAGCTCTGCCGAAGCGTGGCCATCATCCATGAGGGGGAGATAATCGAGCAGGGCCTCGTCAAAGATTTATTGAGTAAGATGCACGTCGAGACATTCGTTTTTGATCTGGAAGCGCCGCTCTCTTCCGAGGTGGAAAAGCTGCTTACGAATTTCGGCGTTCAAAAAATAGATAGCCAGACGATAGAGATGAGCCTCGGAAAAGATGAAACGCTGAGTGATGCCATTGTGGCGCTCAATCGTCTGGATATCCGGGTCAGGAGCATGCGCAACAAAGCCAATCGTTTGGAAGAGCTCTTTCTCCATCTAACGAAAAAAGTATGACGTTGAGAGAAATGTGGGTGGCCTATATGACGATCGTGCGCAAGGAGAGCGTGCGCTTTCTCCGCATCTGGCCGCAGACTCTTCTGCCTTCAGTCGTGACGACGACGCTCTACTATGTGGTGTTTGGGACGTTTATCGGGTCGCAGATCAAGGGATTCGGCGATTTCAGCTATATCCAGTTCATCGTGCCGGGGCTCGTGATGATGGCGGTCATCACCAACTCTTTTGCCAATGTGGCGAGCTCGTTTTTCGGTTCCAAATTTCAGAAATCGATAGAAGAGTTGCTCGTTTCTCCGATCAAGCCGTTTCTCGTGGTGGCAGGCTACGTGACCGGAGGTGTATTCAGGGGACTACTCACGGGAGTCTTGGTGCTCGGGGTTTCCCTCTTTTTCACTCATCTGACGATTCATAACTGGTTTCTGACGGTGGCATTTATCTTTCTTACTTCATTGCTCTTCGCTTTGGCGGGACTCTTGAACGGCATCTATGCCAAGGATTTCGACGGTGTGTCCATCATCCCGACATTCGTCCTGACCCCGCTCACGTACTTGGGCGGAGTGTTCTATTCCATCAGCGCTTTGCCACCGATTTGGCAAACCGTTTCTGTGTGGAATCCCATCCTCTATATGGTCAACGGTTTCCGCTATGGTTTCTTGGGAGTATCCGACGTCAGCGTGCCGTTCAGTCTTTTCATTCTTATCGGTCTGAGTGCGGTGCTCATCTTCGCCAATATCTATCTTTTCAAAACGGGACGGGGATTGAGGACTTAGATAATGTAAATATCAAAAATCAAAATGGAAAATGTTTTTGTAAAATTGAAAACCTTATAAAAATGATTCAAGGCAGCAAACGCGATGCGTCAGCTGCCTTGAAAATTTAAAAACGTTTTGGCGCTTTGATGGATTCATCCACCGAACTTTGTTGTCGAGGAGCGAGGAATATTACCAAGTAGCTCAGCCCAATGGCTACAAGCAACGCTGCTTGTCCATACTTGACAAGCTTTAGTTCGAAAAACATTGGGAAATATCCCAACAATTGCATGCTACCAAGGACTATGGTGGCAACACAGCTGACAACTAGTGCTATCAGTGCTTTTTTTCGAGTGTTCATGGCAATCTTTCCGAGATAAAAGGTTGGAGGGAGTTGGATTAGTACTGTCCCGCGAATTCGCGGAGGAGTTCGTCGTATCGTGGGATGTAGGTTTCCCCGTACGGATCAGCGTGTTTGATGATATGAAATACCCTGACACCAGGATCGCTAGTGTGGGGTTTGCCGCGCTTGAAAGGCGGTGGAATTTTGTGCGACATACGAGTACGTTTTATGGACACACAACGCCTTCTTGAATTAAGTGACGAGTACATCGCTGTCCTCCACGTTGGTTGAGATACGGGTTGGAAACGAACAACAACCGTGTATGATAGCATAGAAATGGTAAAAAGTCAAGCGTAAGGGTCTTGATAGAGCTTTAATCTCAATTAGGGTCTAATTCCCCGCCGCTTGCGGCGAGTATCAAAGACAAATTTGTCAAAGATACCTCGCGGCTTGCCGCGAGGAGTATTCATTTAAGGGAGAAATACTTTATAGAAAATGTTTGGTATAATGAGACTATGCGTTTTGAATTTGACCAGCCCAATATACCTCCTCCCCAGGGAGAAAATTCTGAAGAAGAGAGGATACGTTCCGACATAAATCGCTTACTGACGAGCGGGGTGAGTTTGGAGCGTCTGGCGGAGTTATTGGGAGCTGAAGACTTCTTGGAAACGCGAACGGTGAGAGGTCAAAAACACGGGCCAGTAAAAAGTTTTAAAGTGACGGATTTTGTCGCATGGGTAGTTGAATCTGCCAAGGGAAAATCTTATGAGATACAACTACCTGATCATATGGTAGTTCTTCCCATGACTATCTTACCTCCCGATAAAAGAGAAATGCGAATGGGGGGTGGAGTTGGCTTTGAAAAACCGGAGTTCATACCGCGGACCCGCTACCTGGTAGATCTTTTAAGTGAAATGAAACTTCATTACGCAGTGGCAGATGGGACGAATGATGAAAACATGATGCGAGGTCTTAGTTACAAGCCTTATCTTCTTCCGCAGATCGGGAAGATGGTACTGGTCTGTAATGAGGAAGGAAACGCCACATTTGTCGTTCATGAGGTTTCTGGTGAAAAGGATTGGAAAGAATATCTTAAAATGCGAAAAAGTGAGCTAAAACAACAAGTAACAGCTGGTGAAGTAAGTGTTCTTTTTTATGGAGGAGATTCAGAAGAATGGAAAGAAAGTGTACGGGAACTTCTTTTGAGTGATGGTGTGGAACCATCTTCTCGTCAGGATAATCTTGAAGCTGAGAAGAGCGGGTGGTCGGCTATGGATGAAATTCTCGAATTGACCGGAAGAGGTAAGGCTTGGGTTGAATCTCGTATCAAGAAGGCATGCGGCATGGATCCATCTATCAGGAGGACATTTCCTTTGAGAGGTTCGCCTTACTTTTATCGATCTGACTTTGTGGAGCAGCTCGTTTCGGAGAGTGAAGACCTGGAACAAGCCCCTGAGGGATGGCTGACCAAAACCGCCTTAAGAAAAAGGTGCGGTAAAGATTATCATTGGGTAGAAAGGAGAGCGGAAACGTTTCGCAGTAGTCATCCGGAATGGTTTAAGGATTATGAGAACCCGATCAGTGCTCAGGAACTTGAGTATCTTGCTCCGCAGATAGTTTCTTTGATTGAAGCGGAAACTGGAAAATTTGAAATAGCGCCGGCAGAGTGGAGAACTACAAGCATGATGGTTGCTGAACTACACACATCAAATCGACGTGTAAAGGAAATTTTAGCAGACTTTCCAGGGAAGTTGGAAGAAGAAAAAGGAGTATATCTCGATCAAACCGGAAAACCATCGGTACACTATTCATCCAACGTATTTGGATTCGTTTCAAAAGAGTTTAAAAAAAGGAAAAAACCAGAAGGTGATTGGGCGACATTAAAACGATTCGCCCGAGAGGTCGGGCATGATTCTGCAACAGTAAAAAGAGCGGCCATAAGTATAAGTACCAGTCAAAAAATGCCTGAAGAGCTACACCTGGTTCAGGTAAATCAAACAACCCGTTACTATATTGGCGCGCGTCTTGCAGACGAACTCAGGAAGCACTTTGAACATTTGGAAGAGCCATCAAATAAATAACCTGACTTTTAGAATGCTGTTCCTACATTCAGTTTAATGCTTGCCTTTTTTTTGCTTTTGTGCTACGCTTTGGGTGTTGTAAGTTTTTCTTTCTGGAGTAACGCTCGACAGACAGAGGTTGCCAAATCTCGGATGTTCGTAGTAGGGCCAGGCGGAGCTCTTTTAAATGAGCTCTAGGGAAAGGTCACCTTACACGGTAATCAAGTTAGTAGATTCGAATATGGCAACCAAATTGTATGTTGGTGGCGTTTCCTACGGTACGACCGAGGATAGCTTGCGTGAGGCTTTTGCCCAGGCTGGCAATGTTGTTTCTGCCAAGATCATCATCGACAAGATGACGGGCCGCTCGCGCGGTTTCGCATTCGTCGAAATGGGTTCCGAGGATGATGCTCAAAAGGCGATCGCCCTCTGGAATGGCAAGGAACTGGACGGACGCACCCTCACAGTCAACGAAGCTCGTCCCTTGGAAGAGCGTGCTCCTCGCACTAGTGGTTCCGGCGGATTTCGTGGTGGCAATAGTGGCAACCGCGATTACGGTTCGGGCAACCAAGGCGGCAGCCGTTGGTAAGCTGTGAAAGCCACGAGCTGAAAAGTTTTCGTGGTGAAGAAAACAAGTGAAAACATCCTTGGCGCAAGTCGAGGATGTTTTTTATATTTTGTAAATGTGATACAGTACCTTCAATTAAAAGAAAGAACTTCTTTAAAAACTGAAATTTCATTTGAGAGGGTCTAAACATGTATTCAGGCATATTCGATTTACCGTGGTGGGGCTATATTGTCGTCACTCTGGTGTTGACACACATCACTATTGCCGCCGTTACGATCTATCTGCACCGGCACTCGGCACACCACGCGCTTGATCTGCACCCGCTGGTGAGCCATTTCTTCCGTTTCTGGCTGTGGGTGACTACCGGCATGACGACCAGGGAATGGACCGCGGTGCACCGCAAACACCACGCGCGCTGCGAGACGCTGGACGATCCGCACAGCCCGCAGATCCTCGGCATCGGAAAAGTCATGTGGGAAGGTGCCGACCTTTACAAGGTTGAAGCGAAAAATCGTGGCACGCTTGAGAGATTCGGCCGGGGCACGCCCGATGACTGGATGGAACAGAACGTCTATACGCCGCATTCGGTGGTCGGCATAGCGATCATGATGATTGTCGATTTCGTGCTCTTCGGCTTCATCGGCATTACGATCTGGGCGGTGCAGATGATGTGGATCCCGTTTTTTGCCGCGGGCATTATCAATGGCGTCGGCCACTACTTTGGCTACCGCAAATTTGAACCGAATGATCCCAATGATGCCAGTCGCAACATCGTGCCGTGGGGGATTATTATCGGCGGCGAAGAACTGCATAACAATCACCATGCTTTTCCGTCGTCAGCACAGCTGTCGAATAAATGGTGGGAGTTCGACATCGGTTGGATGTATATCCGTATCATGGAAATACTCGGCTTGGCGCATGTGAAAAAAGCCATGCCAAAAGTCGTAATCGACTCCGCGAAGTCTGACTGGTCAGCATGTGATATTGAAACCCTGAAGACAGTACTCGCTTTACGGCCTCTGATACTGGCGGAGTTCGACCGGCGGATGAAAAAAGCGGTTGCGAACTTCATGGTCATGCGGATTCTGCGCGATAATCTGGAGATCTTATGGAAACTCCAGGACTCGCGGGAGCAGCTTCTGGCCCATTTGCAGAGATGGTGCCGTGACGCCATGAGCAGCGGCAACCCGCAATTGTTGCAGTTCGGTCAATGGTTGGTTGGCTGCAGACTGAAGTCGCTTTGAAGGAGATGAGCATCTCCAACGAAGCTGAGAATGTCTCCGGCAGGAAGAATTTTCCTGACCGGAGCTTTATTTTTCTTACCATATAATATTATATGGTAATATTTATTGGTGAGGTTTGAAAAGAAAACAATCGGTGGTGTGATCATTTATTATCCCGATGGCTTGCATATAGGCAGAGCAGATAGTGGGGCCGAAAAACTTGAAGCCGCGTTTTTGCATATCGGCGGAAAGCGCTTTAGCATCTTTACCTTTCCAGAACCACACATACTTGGAAAATGAGCCATATTCTTTTTGGATGGCAATAAACAATTTGGCATTACTGATAGAGGATTCGATTTTGAGACGGTTCCTGATAATGCCAGCATTTTTCATGAGCTTGGCAACATCACGTTTGGTGAATCGGGCGACTCTTTCTACGTTGAAATTGACAAAGGCTTTTTGGTAGCCAGAGCGTTTTTTAAGCACGGTTTCCCATGACAGCCCGGCCTGAGCGCTTTCCAAGATGAGGAATTCAAAGAGCACGCGATCATCGTGGACCGGCCTGCCCCATTCAACGTCGTGATATTTTTCGTAGAGCGTGTTGCCCTCCGGCACCCAACTGCAGCGTTTTTTCATAACTTTTTCTGGCTTTTTATCCATTTTAGCACACGGTGAATATAATAAACCTGCCCAAGTTGCTATCCTGTTTAGTGGGGTTGCCGGTTGGTTTATAATTTGACATGGATTTGACACACTCATTCATTTTATGTAAGTTGAGACTGTCAGCGGGTTCGTAGGCTGACAACGTCAGGCTCCCGGAACAACGGGGTTTTGAGTGCACTACTTCACCAGGAGGTGACCATGGACAAGCAATCGTCCAACACTACCCTGATCTACCCGTACGCCAAAGTCGGCATCATGCGGATGACCAGGGCGACCTCCGGCGCCGGAAAGTAGCTTCGACCAAGCAATTTTTCGGAGTGCACGGAGTGCGGATACCCAAAGCGCTTTTTCCTTAGGGCGGTCACATGCCTTCGGGAACGCCAACAGGAAGGTCCATCATAGCCAACCTTTGTCGGAGGCGCCCGGTTCCGTTGCAACAGCACCAACCCTCCTTCGCTTGCTGAATCTGGCAGGTGGAGGAGGGAATTTTTTTATGGATTTTTTAGATTTCTAAGACTTTGTCCATTGCTGGAATATTTGATTTCATGGTAAAAAATTGCTAGGCTGAAACATGTTACATGGAGAGGTGCCTGAGCGGCTTAAAGGAGCACACTGCTAATGTGTTGACCGGGAAACTGGTCCCAGGGTTCGAATCCCTGCCTCTCCGCAGATTGAAACTTCCGAATCCGAAAGGTGGAAGAAGTCCCGCGCCGGCGGCGCGGGTGTGGGCAAAAGATGCCGTCGCTCCGCGACGAATTGGGACGGGACGGGAATTTCAAAACGGGCGGATTTGTCACGAACCAGCGGGTTCGTTCCGATTTTTTGTACAAATGATT
>MFSB01000008.1:40809-71642 GCA_001784735.1 Candidatus Moranbacteria bacterium RIFCSPLOWO2_12_FULL_48_12 | reverse complement strand
CGTGAGGCGGCGAAGGTTTGCAGAACGGAGAGCGATTTACTTTTGGGAAGCAAGGTCTGATTGTTATCGAGCGTTCCGTTGCCCAGAGAGAAAACCAAGATGGTGAGGCTCATAATGAGGATCCCGATGCTCGGTATGCGCAGTTTCGACTGGGGAGCAGAGAGCATCGCGAAAAAAGCGACTGCCGCAAACGCCGAGAGCAGGCCGATGGGGAAAGAAAAGTAGGTGACGATGCGGTTGGAAGGGATATCGATGAAAAGCCACTGCGGATCGAGAGTCATCATGAGAAGAATGGCGCACCACCCGATGAGAATGGCTCCGGCATAGCGCATATATCGGTGCAAGCAGAGCAGAACGACAAAGCCTGCCAAACCGAGAGCGACACGCGCTTCTCCTCCCGAAGAGGCGAGCTGGAAAAAAGACAATCCGGTGCGCGTAGCCTTCGTGGGTGTCCCGATCGCTGTACCGACAGCGTTTGTTTCGATATAGGTCGGCAGAGCGACTCCGAAAAAGAAAACAATAGCTAAGCCAGCGATAAGAAGCGGTCCCGGAGAAAAAATAAGCTTCCACCAAGAACGCAGTACGGCTCCAATGGCATCATAATGGACAAATAAATAGATAAGCATCGAGGCAACCAGTACAAAAAGGAGTATGAGTGTACTGAGGTGATGCGTGTAAGCAATGATGAAGGTAAGAAAAAAGCCTAAGCCAAGAAAATCGGGACGCTTTTCTCTAATGGCCCGATAGAAAATGAGGAGAATGAGAGGGATGAAAAGATTCCCCAGGACATTGCCCACTACGCCGCCGGAAACGAATTTCGCTTGCGGCGAAGCGAGCGTATAGAGCGGACCGAAGAAAAAAAGCACTGCGAGAGCGACATTCTGCGGCGTAAAGATATTTTTTGAAAGATGCGGGCTTCGGATGTCAGAAACAAAACGCCAGGCGAGAGTAAAGAGGGCGAGCAAGCCAATAACATTGACCAGTAAAAGGAAAATAATCGGAAAGGCGGACAGGAAATCCAGTCCTGTGAAGATATGGAGAGCCGCAAACGGCAGGTGTTCGCCGATGATGAAGTCGGGGATCGGTTCCGGCAGAGTCAGCTGATAGATGCCACTCGGACCGGTAATAATTTCCTGTTTGGCATATACAGGCAGCGTTCCTGTCGTAGCGATCAGTTTGGACCAGTACATATGATGGCCGAGATCGGTTGATGTGGGTAGGACTGCGTGCGTCAAATAGACTACCTTGATGAGAAGCGTCAGCCCGATAAGTATGATGAAAAGCGCGCTCTGCCGTCGGCTGAAAGAAAATAACCGCTCCGATTCTTCTTCTGTTTTTTCCTCGCTTTTTTTCAGACGCTTCAAGGTAAATGCTACGATAGCCAGTATAGCGAGAGCGGCGATTATTCCGACAGAGAGTGAATAAACGCCGATCCTAATACCGAGTTTGCCGATGATGATCATGAGAAAATCAATCAGTCCGAGGCTGATGCCAAAGGAAAAAAGCAAAGTTTCAAACGGCACAAAAGATTGTTTGTTAAAAAAACTTCGTAAAATAACCAAACCTGGCAGCAAAAATAAGATGCCGCTCATGAGTATAAAATAGATTGTGGAAATCAATGAATGCATAACACTATCTTATCTCATGAGTTTATTCAGCGCTTCAACATAGAGGCGAGAAATGATACTCCAATGAAAATGTGCTTCCGTGTATGTTTTGGCGCGTGCGCCAAGTGCCAAGCGTCGTTCTTCTTTTTCAACGAGCTCTGTCAGTGTCCGCACGAATACATCGGCATTTTCATGCGGAACGAGCATCCCGTTCTCATTGTGGCAAACAGCGTCTTTGATGCCTTGCAGATCAGACGCTACTATCGGTCGAGCGCACACAGCCGCCTCGATAATACTGATGCCAAACCCCTCCATCGTTCCGGGAACTTCGATATTCGGCGAAACGACGATGTCGGCAGTGTTGAACAGGAGTCGCATATGTTTCCACGGGAGATCCGAAAAAAGTTTCACACGGCTCTCCAGATGCAGTTCTGTAACCGCATTCTTACAGTCAGGGTAAGCGTTTGTATCTCCGGGGGTGTTTTTCTTTACTATAGCTCCCGCAGCCACAAATATAACATTCTGGGGTAGGCGGGGAACGACATTTCTGATGAACCATTCCACGCCCTTATGTTTCACATAGCGACCAGTCCGTAGAATAACGACTTTTCCTTCAAGGTTTAGATCGAGAAACTCGGCTAATTCTTTGCGTGAAAAATTTCCGGTGAGCGTATCTGGATCGACGCCGTTATTGATTACAGTACATTTTTCTTCCGGAAGCCCCGCGCGCACTGCTGCTCTCAGTGTTTCTTTGCTCACCGTAATCAGCAAGTCAAGCTGTCGGAGACTGGGAATATTTATCCAAGCATAAAGATTTGCCAGGAAACCCTTTTTAAGAGCAAAGGTTATGTCGAGCCCATGCAGTATGCAAGCTATTTTTTTCTTCGGATAAACGAATTTCAAGATTCTTCCAATAGGCGCGAGAACGCCATCTCCCAACAACACGATGTCATATTTGCCGCATAAAAAAAAACTTTGCAAAAGAACCAGTGGCAGAAATAATGGTAAGGCTGATTTTCCCCCGCGGTTTGCCAGAGTTTTGACAGAAGCATACTTCGGCAACCACTGTGCTAAAGCCGCATTATGGTTCTCGATGCCGCCCGTCACTGGCGGATAGGCGCGGGAGATGAAGAGGATTCTCATGTTATTGACTAAAGACTGACAACCTATGACTTATGACAAAACCAATAGTAGTACACCTTGTATTTTGTCGCGAGTTGTTAGTCGTCGGTCGTAAGTTACTTCTTGTACTTCTCTTTTTTCATGAGATACATCAGATCTTCGGTCAATTTGCGGTTCGATTTGATCATATCGGCGATGAGCGAAAAAACAAAAAACTGCAGCCCGATAAGAAACGTCACAGCAGAAAAAAGCAAGTAATTGCGGTAGGGGGAAATTTTGAAGTCTTGAAAATAGAAAAAAAGGAATCCGATAAAGACTGCCAGGGAGAGCGCTATCAGGAATAATCCGGGAATGCCGAAAAATTTCATTGGACGGACATCGCGGACCGCCTTGAGGATGATACGAGAGCTGTTGCTGACGTAACTCACGATGCTTTTGACGACGCGAGATTCGCGGCCTTCGAAATACGTCACTTCGACCGGTATCCAGAGCACTTTCAGGTTTTTTCCGAGAGCATCGATGATGACTTCCTGGGTGTAAGTATAATCTCCCGGCAGATTGAGCCGGAGCAATGTCTCGCGGCTATAGGCTCGGAAGCCGCAGGTGAGATCGGAAATCTTGGTATTCATAAAACGGCCGATGATGCCCGCGGCGAAACGGTTGAGGAAGTCTTTGATCCAGGGGATATTCTTTGCCTTATGGTATGAAAAACGGTCAGCGCTGACCAGATCGGCCTGGCCGCTCAAGACGGGTCGGACGAGTTTTTCGATATCGAGGGGATCAAATTGCCCGTCCGCATCGATATTGACCATGATGTCAGCGCCGTTTGCGAGCGCCGACTCAACGGCATAGCGGAATGTTTTTCCAATGCCGCGGTTGACACCGTTGGAATAGACGAAATCCGCACCGGCCTCTCGGGCGATGGCAGCGGTTTGGTCTCTCGATCCGTCGTCGATGACCTGCACGAGTATCTCGTCGACGCTTCCCAAGACGCGTGGAATCCTTCTGATGGTATTCCCTATTTTTGCTTCTTCATTGAAAGCCGGCAGATTGACTATGAGTCGCATAGGTTCGCTTTACGATTTAAAGCTTTTGGATTTCTTTGAGGTCTTTATCCGGAAGGTAGAGTATCAAAAGGCCGATAACTATGCCGCCGAAAGCAGTAATCATCTTGTTGCCGTCAAAAACATACATATCTATTCCGTCCAGTATATGCCAGACGCCGCGCCACACGAGCACCAGTCCGATGACGACGCCCAAGTTTTTCGCCAGATAAGAAAGCGTGAGGAGATGCTTCATATTTATTGTGTTTTATCTGATTTATCCAGCACCTCCCAGAATACTCCGCAGGCTTGCCCGCTCAGACATCGAGGCTGGCCGCAGAGTCAATCCTTTGTGGTGGAGGTGCTGGATTTATTGATGAGCAGTTTGGGATCGACGCACTGAAAATCGCATTTTTCCTTGGCGCCTTGGATGCCGCCTTGGATGAGGTCTTTGCGGCATTGGTCGAGCTTCTCCTGACAAACCGCCTTGCGATCATTCCAGTAGTGAGTATTCATTTCATAACCGAAATACGGAAGCGCAAAATAGGCGATAACCAAAACTCCCGCCAGCCAGATGATGAGTTTGAGAAGTGAGAACATATTTTAAAAACTTACAACTTATGACTGACAACTTACGACAATGATAATTATTCAATCCGGAACTTATGATTTTCGTTATTTGTTGTTAGTCGTTAGTTGTTGGTTGTTAGTTCTCTATCGGCCGATGCCGGAATAAATGATTCCTGCCTTAATAAAAGCCTGCTTATCCAAACAATTCTTCCCATCAACGATGACTCGGATGCCATATTTCTTGAGCTGAGCGGGAGTGAGGGATTTTTTGAATTCTTTGTGATCGGTCACGAGCACGAGCGCTTGGGATTTTTTGAGAAGCGCTTCGAGCGATTTCACCGTTGAGCGGTCTTTGACGTACGGATCGAACGTTTCAATTTTCGCGTGATGTTTTTTCAAGTGCTCGATCACCTTGAAAGCGGGGGATTCGCGCAGATCATCGATATCGGCTTTGTAGGCGAGACCCAGGACGCCGACTCTTGTCCCGTTGAGCGGCAGTTTGACGGTATTCAAGGCGTCCTGCAAAAGCTCTACGGCGTAGGCCGGCATGCTGTTGTTGATTTCCCGGGCGATTTTCAGGAACCGATGATCGAAGCCTGACTGTTTGGCGCGCTCTATGAGGTAGTAGGGGTCGACCGGAATGCAGTGACCGCCGACGCCGCAGGAAGGGAAGTGCGCCATAAAGGCGAATGGCTTCGTCGCCGCGCCCAAGATGACGTCTTTGACATCGATATCCAGCACGGCGAAAGAGCGCGCCAGCTCGTTGACGAAAGCGATATTAATATCACGGAAAGAATTTTCCACGATTTTCACCGCTTCGGCTTCGCGAATGGATTTCATTTTCCGAATTTCGCTATCGACAATCGAGGTATAGAAATTATAGGCCAAGCAAAGGCCAGTCTCATCAAACGATCCGACCACGCGCGGAATGTTGGTAACGTTCCACTTGGGATCCCCGGGATTGATGCGTTCCGGACAATGGGCGAGATAGATGTCAATGCCTACGGTAAAGCCAGCTTTTTCGAAAATCGGCTTGATGATTTCCTCGCTCACGCCCGGGTTGACGGTCGACTCCAGAACAACCAGAGCGCCTTTTTTGGCAGAAGCGGCGATCTGCGTGGACGCCGCAATGACCGGAGTCAAATCCGGGTAATACATTTTGTCCACCGGGGTGGGAACGCAGATAAGGAAAATATCTGCTGACTTGAGTTTTTTGGGATCGCTCGTGGCATCAAAACGATGCTTGGGAAAGTGCTTTTCCAGGAACGCGTCCTTGATAGAGCTTTTGCCTTGTTTCAGAAGGGCGATTTTTTTCTTGTCCGTATCGAAGCCGATCACCCGGTAACCGCGTTCTTTCGCTCGCACTGCCAGCGGCAATCCCACGTACCCCAAGCCCACCACGGCGACTATTTTAGCCTTCTTTCGAATCATATGAGATGTGAGAGGTAAACTAGTTCTATTGTACGGAACATTTCCCTCTCTGGCAAGGTAAAATAGTATTTTTCTCTTTTCACATACCCTCGGCGAAGAAAAGGATTTCTGGTACAATGGGGGTATGCGTATCGGCATCAATGCTTCATTCTTGCGCAAGCCCGGCACGGGGATCGGGCAAGTGACTGTCAACTTTCTCAGAAAGTTGACAGAGTATTCTGTATCAGGTATCACGTATCAGGGAAATGCAAAACACATGATACGAGATGCGGAATATGTTCTTTACTCTGAAGAACCTATCGATATCCAGTTGCCATCAAATTTTAAGGCTCGATACTTTCTCCCGCGCTGGTGGAAACGCGATGATCTGTTCCGAAAGTATCTTTGGGAACGGGTGCTTGCTTATAAAGCTGAGAAAGACAAGTGCGATGTTTTCTTGAGCCTCTACCAGTCCGCTACTTCTTTTGGAAGCTACAAGCTACCAAGGCATGTGATGGTGGTACATGACATCATACCTGAGTTTTTTCCAGAATATGTAACGAAGTTTTCACAGCGTTTCCATTGGCAGGCGGTCAAGAAGGCTATCCGGCGGGCGGATGCTATCATTGCCATATCGGAATCAACCAAGCATGATTTGGCTTCAATCGGCATTCCGGATCAGAGAGTTACAGTGGCGTATCCTGATGTGGCGCCGCGGTTTCGTCAGACAATCCCTCCGGAAGCAGTTACGGCTATTTTGAAAAAATACGACTTGCCCGTGAGTTATATATATCATGGCGGGGGATTGGAAATACGCAAAAATGCAGAAAGGCTTTTGCGGGCGTACGCGAAGCTTGTATCTACTCCTGCTCTCCTTTCCAAGGGGAGCTCCCGAGTCTGCGAGGGTGAGGGGTCTAAAGAAATCCTAAACCCCTCCTCAATCCTCCCCTTAGAAAGGGGAGGAGGAAGAGATGTCCCTCCGTTAGTAATTTCCGGAAAGATTTTCGATACGACGAATAAACTGGCGACGGACGTCACGGGGCTGATACAAAGGTTACAGCTGGAAGGAAAAGTGAAGCTTTTGGGTTTTGTACCGGACGAGGATTTGCCGGCGCTGTATCAAGGAGCGCTATTCTTCGTCTATCCATCTCTCTACGAAGGCTTCGGCCTGCCGATCCTCGAAGCGCTCTGTATGGGCGTGCCGGTACTGGCTGGTGACAACTCTTCGCCTCGAGAAGCGGGAGGGGCGGCGGCGCTCTATGTCGATGCGGAAAATATCGATTCGATCGCTTCGGGTATGGCACGCCTGCTCTCCGATGAGGTACTGCGCCAAGCGCTCATTTCCAAAAGTCAGGCGCAGGCGCTACAATTCAGCTGGGAGAAATTTATCAAAACAGTGTTCAGGGTTTCGTTTCCAGAATGAAAAATATGCTTCCCACCCTCTCTCTACCTTTCGGATGGAATATGAACAAGCTGATGCTTGTGTTATTCAACATATTTGCCGGTATCGTTCTTATCGCTCTTTCTCATAACGGCGTCCTGCCGCTTGATTCTGTCAATTTCATTTTCTTTTCTTGTGTCGGCTTTCTATTCGCACTCTATCGTCCGGGGTGGGCCTTTCTGTTCCTTATCGGCATGCTTCCCTATGAGATCATCAGTATCGCCCCAGAGAGTTTCGGCATCGCAATTCGGCCGTATCAGTGGCTGCTCGTTTTAGTCGCGTTGGCCCTGCTGGTCCGTCTCGCACTCAAACGCTTTCCATTAGATAAATTGGTTCCGAATTTCTGGGATATGAGCGTTGTTATTTTCAGCATAAGCACATTCCTTTCGGCGTTCATGAGCGATCATAAAACTATTGCCATAAAATTAAGCATCATTCTTTTTTCTTTTATCCTTCTTTATTTTGTCACGCGGATATTTGTGCGTTCGATTGATGATGTACGGATGCTCCTGCCGTTTCTCCTCTCTTCTTTCTTGGTCATTACTCTTTATGCCATGTGGCAAAACCTTTTTTTCATGAGCGGGAGAGAAAGCTTCGAAGTAATGGCGGGGCGACCCAACGCCACTTTTTCCGAAGCTGATTGGCTGGGTGGATACCTCGCGATGATGATTACAGCGCTTATCGCGCTTATTGTTTCCCCATCGCTCGTCTCGAAATATGCCTCAATCAAACAGACCCGGCTCATAGCATCGATGCTGCTTTTTTTTGGTTTCATCGCGCTTATTATTACAGTCAGCCGGAGCGCGTGGCTTTCGGCGCTGTCCGGCATACTGATAGCGCTTGTTCTTTTTGGCTGGCAACGAGGCGTCTTTGATGCGCTTCGCTGGCAGAACAGGCAGGTTCTCAAAAGAGCCTTCTCTGTCATGTTTTTCATTGCCATCCCATTTTTCCTGGCGCTTTTAGCGGTCTTTGTTTTTGGCTTGAGTCCGTTCGATCTCCTTGATCGTAGTAAGAGCATCGCTTCGGGCGAACAGAAAATCACCATCGCCTGTGAGAAGGAAATCGTTCTCCCGAAAAAAATCGGCTCCATAGGAGAGTTAGCGAGTTTCGGCTGTAGTCATATCAATTTGGAGGATATTGCGGCCGAACGCACTGCCGGACGGTATGTGGCAGAAGTATTGCGTAATGACCCAAATGTTGAGATTCGTCAGAGTATTTACACAAAAATAACCCTGCTTATCAAAGAACATTGGCTTACGGGTATCGGGTTCGGAGTGGTATCGCAATATCTCGGCGCAGATGAACGGCCAGCCTCGCCGAGTCTAGGCGGGGGCGCGGGATTCAATGCGAGCAACATCTTCTTGGAGGTTTGGCTCGGGGCGGGCATCGTCGGATTTCTGGCTTTTATCTTTTTCTGGTTCGGGCTCGGTCTCCGATGGCTCTTCATGGCCTGTCAAGGAAACTCCCCTCTGGCTCTCGTCCTCGGATCAATGTTCATCTCCATCACCGTCTTCAATCTTTTCAATTCCGGACTATTTCTCGCCTGGTTCTTCGTTTTCCTCGCCTTTCTTGTCATGCCTGTCTCAGAAACTGCTCATGAATAATATTCACAAGACAATCGCTATCGATATCCGCTTGCTTGGCAAACGACGGACCGGGGATGAAACGGTTTTTTTTCATTTGACGAAAGAAATCCTCAAGCTTGATAAGAAAAATAAATATTATCTTCTCACTGATGAGAGAGAAGCAGCAAAAATCGCCTCGCTCTATGCTTATCTTGATTGTGTGGGACAAGAAAATGTTGCCATTGTTTCTTTGCCGACTGTTAATCGCTTCCTCTGGAATCTTTGGACCTTGCCCAAATATCTTTTTCAACAGAGGATAGATATTTTTCATACTCAGTATATTTTGCCCCTGTGCTCGCCGCAGCGCACAAAAATAATCACCCATATTCATGATGTCTCTTTTCGAGCCTTCCCAGAACTTATCAGCTGGATTGATCGTTTCTTTTTGGCTCTTCTCATTCCGCGTTCGCTGAAAAAAGCCATTCGCATCATTGCCGTTTCACGGTTTACCAAAGAAGAAATTGTAAAATATTATGCTGTATCACCCGATAAAATAACGGTCATTGCCAACGCAGCAGGAGAAAACTTTCTTAAAAATACCAGGGGAGATGCAAAAAAGGAGCGGGCTGTGAGGGAAAAATACCATCTTCCGGAACATTTCATTATCGCCGTCGGCACGCTCCAGCCGCGCAAGAATATCCCGTTCCTCATCGATGCCTTCGCTGCTTTGCGGAAACGTCTGCCAGAAATAAAACTCGTGCTAGTCGGCAATCGCTCTGCCCACCATACTGACAAAGGGATCGACAGAGTCGTCGCAAAGCAAAATCTCGGGGAAAGCGTCGTTTTTCCCGGATACATCGAGGAATCAGATCTGCCGGCGGTCATCAGTCTGGCTCGGGTTTTCGCTTTTCCGTCGCTCTATGAGGGTTTTGGGATCCCGCTTTTGGAAGCGCTCTGCCAAGACGTACCGGTGGCCGCCTCTGATATCCAAAGTCTCAAAGAAGTCGGCGGCAAGGCAGCGCTGTACTTTGACCCAGAGAGCATTGCCAACTGCGAAGAAATATTGTATACTCTTTGTACTAATCAGGAACAAAGAACGGCTTTGATCAGACACGGTGAGGAACGCGTGCGTTTGTTTTCGTGGCAAAAAAGCGCCCGTCTCTTGCTTGACGAATATAATAAACTTTCATAATAAAAATGAATATGGCATCGGAAACACCCCGTATATTCGAAGACAATACTCTGCCGAAGAAAAGACGCTGGCTACGTATTACTCTATTGGTGATCGCCTTTTTGGCATTGGCCGGAGGAGTGTTTGCTTGGAAGACCGGCGCCATCTTGAACAAAATTTCCCAAGGCAACGCGAATATTTTTGGCAGCCTGATGAATTCTATTCCGGGCGTAGAGAAAAAACTTTCCGGAGAGAATGCCGGGCGCGTCAATATTCTTCTTCTCGGTATGCGCGGAGAAAATATCGTCGGGGGAGGATTGCTGGCGGATACCATCATGGTACTTTCCATCCATCCGAAACAAAATGATCAGGATACGACGCGTGCGTCGCTTATTTCGATTCCTCGCGATTTCTACGTGAAAGTGCCTGGCCGCGATGAACAGCAGAAAATCAATGCCGTCTATGCTCTCGGCGAGGAGCGCGCTCATGGCAGAGGGGGAATGGAAGACATGCAGAAGATCGTCGGAGAAGTATCCGGACTGAATATCCCGTACGCGATAGCCATTAATTTCCAGGGTTTCAAGGATCTCGTAAACGCCATCGGTGGCGTGACGGTCCATCTCGACCAGCCATTTGAAGAAGGCTTGCAATTCCGCGGCTTGAAAAAGCGCTGTGACGGCTTGAAATACACGGTGTTTTCAGGAGAATATGAAGAAAAAAGAATTCAGCGAAAAAATGGAACCTATTACGCCAATCCGAAACGCTACCCGCTTTGTTTCGAAAAGATGACAGCGGAGGTTATTGCCGAGCTTGAGTGCGGCGGCGATTTTAAGCTGCCGCAAGGAGACAATCTCCTCGATGGCGACAAGGCTCTCTGCTTTGCCCGTGCCAGAGAGACTTCCAGTGATTTTTCCCGCGCACAGCGCCAACAGGAAATTATCAAGCTGATCAAAGAAAAAGCTTTGAGTCTCGGAACACTGGCCGATTTTTCCAAAGTCAGCGCCATGCTGGACAGCCTGGGCGATAATGCCATTACGAACATGGAAGCCTGGGAGATGAAACGCCTGTTCGATCTGTACCAGAAAGCCGGAGATGCGGGCAATATCAATCAGAAGGTGCTTGATACTTCAGACGGGGGGCTTCTCTATTTTCCTGATCGAGACAGATACCCGGACGCCGGTTCTATTCTTCTTCCCTCGGGCGACAATTATGATCGCATCCAGGAACTCTTCCGGAACTCGCTGAACTAAGCAACTGTCTAAAAGTATTTTGCAGAGCGAGTCACATGGAAACCAAGGAGCTCACCATCGCTATCAATGGATACAAAAGTCCGGAACTGCTCCGGCTTTGTTTGCAGTCCATTTTCAAACATATGGAAACTTCTCCTATCGATTATGAAGTGCTGGTAACCGATAGCGCAACGGAGGAGGACACGGAAACGCTCATGCGGGAGGAATTTTCGCACGTACGTTTTTTCCCGTTCAGAGATAATGTCGGTTTCAAGACGCTGGTCAATACTTCCTTGAAGGAAGCCCGCGGTATTTTTATTTTTCTCATCAACAGCGATATCATCCTTATGGAAGAGACCATCCCGCAGATGCTCGATTATCTCAAAAAAAATCCGACCATCGGGATTCTTGCCCCCAAACAGCTGAATTTCAATGGAACGCTCCAACACAGCTGTTATCGCTTCTACCGGCCGCAAACGATTCTCTATCGTCGCACCTGGCTTTCCAAACTCCCTTTCGCCAAGAAGCATCTGCGCTGGTTCATGATGGATGATTATGACCGCAAAGAACCGAAAAGCGTGGATTGGGTGATCGGATCAGCGATGTTTACTTCTCAGGAGGCTGTGAAGGCGGTTGGCCGGATGGATGACCGGTTCTTTATGTATATGGAAGATGTCGACTGGTGCCGCCGCTTTTGGGAAAATGGCTACCAGGTGGTCTATTACCCGAAAGCGTTTGTTTATCACTACCACGCCAAGGGAAGCGCCAAGGGCGGTTTCTTCGGCTCCCTTCTCTTCAACCGGCTGACCTGGTATCATATCGGAAGCGCTCTGCGGTATTTTTGGAAATACCGCAACAAATCATTGCCTGTCGTACAATAATATGGAAAATTTACCACCCACACCGCCTGCACCACAGAACGAAAATGTAACAGCGCGTATCAACGAGTATGAGCGCGGCTGCAGGCTTTTCAAAAGAGCTTTCGTGTTTTTTTTGATACTTTTTTTGATCGGTGCGGCATTCTGGTCAGGGTATGAACAGGGGAAGCAATCCTCTCCTGCAAGCGGCACCGGGGTAGAAAATATACTCCCGCCGAACGAAGCGATCATCCTCAACAAGACAAGCCAGGATAAAACCGTCGACTTCTCGCTCTTCTGGAAGGTTTGGGGTCTGCTTAAGGATAAATACGTCGACAACCAGAAGCTTGATGCCCACGCGCTGTTTTACGGAGCCATTAAAGGGATGCTGGCCGCTACCGGCGATCCTTACACCACGTTTTTCGATCCGAAAGAAAATGCCGCATTCCATGAGGATATTTCGGGAACATTCGAAGGTATCGGGGCTGAAATGGGTATGAAGAACGAGATGCTGACGGTCATCGCTCCGCTGGAAGGAACGCCGGCCGAGAAAGCGGGACTCCTGGCGGGAGATAAAATCATCAAGATCGACGGCCAACCGACTGCCACTATGTCGCTTGATGAAGCGGTCAGCAAGATTCGCGGAACCGAAGGAAGCGAGGTAAGACTGACGATTTTCCGCAATGGCGATGAGGAGTCCCGCGATATCGTCATCAAGCGCGATGTCATCTTGGTAAAAAGCGTCCGTTTCGAGATGAAGGAAAACGCGATCGCTTATATCCGTATCAGCCGCTTCGGCGATGATACAGAGAAGGAGTTTCAGGGAGCGGTGAGACAAACCATCGACAAGAAAGCCAAGGGTCTTATCATCGATATGCGCAATAATCCCGGAGGATTTCTGGAAACGGCTGTCGACCTCGCAAGCACCATGATCCCTTCCGGCACAGTGGTCGTGATGGAAGAGAATGGAGCCGGAGAACGCAAAGAAATCAAATCCCTGGGCGGCGATGTGCTCGGCCGGATTCCGACCGTCGTCCTCATCAATGAGGGAAGCGCGAGCGCATCGGAAATTCTGGCCGGCGCCCTGAGAGACAATCGCGATAACGTGACGCTCATCGGCAAGAAATCCTTCGGCAAAGGATCGGTGCAAGAACTCATTTCCGTAAGCAAGGACACTGCTGTCAAGATCACCGTGGCGCGCTGGCTCACGCCTGCCGGCCACCAGATCAATACCGTCGGTATCGCTCCGGACATCGAGGTGAATATGACACGGGATGATATCGACAACAAGCGCGACCCGCAATTGGATAAAGCGCTGGAAATTCTTAAAGAAAAGAATGAGGAATGACGAACCTGCCCGAAACGCTTCCCGCCTTGGCGGGATGCGGGCGGGTCGAGAATCATGATTTAGCACTCTCCGCCAGCTGGCGGATGACGTGGTTTGCCTTTAGGCAGAAAACTTCCTATAATAGAACATGCCAGTAATCAGTTAATAAGAAATGCCATGAAAAAAACGCATGTCAAGCCGCTCGGCGAGAATGTGCTTGTTCACCCGGAAAAGCCGGAACAGAAAACGGCCGCGGGCATCTATCTGCCTGATACCGCGAGCCAAGAACGCTCTCAGCTCGGAACAGTGATGGCAGCAGGGGAAAGCGACAAGATCAAAGTCAAGAAAGGCCAGAAAGTCATTTTCCGGCGTTACGGAGGCGAAGAAGTCAAAATCGATGGCGAAGAATATCTTATTACCAGCTATAAGGACATCTTAGCGGTGATAGGGTAAACAACAGCAAGAAAAAAGAAAAAACGCCGAAATTACTCTGGCGTCTTTTCTTTTTTGTTTTGTATAGAACTTACGTAAATTAAAGTTCTTCCACCCCTCCTTTCCAAGGAGGGGCAGGGGGAGGTTAGAATAAAACTCTCAAACCCCTCCTCAATCCTCCCCTTAGAAAGGGGAGGAGGAAAAGAAACTAGACGCGTAGGTCATAAAATGAATTTCTACGGCTCAAGCGGCAGTCCTGACAATGGAGAAAGGTATTTTCCGCCGGTCAGGGTACGCGCGGAATAGATTCCCAGATCGGAAAGACGGACACCGCCCTGGAAGGAGGCGAGGTCATTCTCGCCATAGACGACAATATGTCTTCCGGCAGGAACTTCACCGATGCGTTTTTCCAACTGATCAAGAGGGATGTTGGCAGATCCTACCAGGTGTCTTTTCTTGAAATTGTCTTCTGCCTGTACGTCAAGGATGAAGAGAGCGGGAGTATTTTGAGCCAAAAGTTTTTTGAACTCTTCTGCCGAAAGGTAGGTTATTTTCGACTGATCCACGAAAGAATCCGGATCGCCGATCGAGACAGTAGGCGCACTCATGCTTTTCCAAGCCTCGAATCCGCCTTTGAGGAAATAATAGGCGAAGGATTTCTCGCTCATGATATTTTTGGCCGCTGTGAACACTTCCGGATCGTTTTCAGAAAAAATAATCACCGTCATCTCATCTTTGGCCGGAGAAAAGTTTTGGAGAGAGCCTATCGGCAAAGAGAGCGCGTGCGCGATATGCTCCAGGGTATAGGCCTCTTGAGAGCGTACGTCGACGAGCGCTACCGAGTCTCCATTTTGGATTTTTTTCAAAAGAACATCCGGAGCTATCAAAGAGACCTCTGCTTCCCGAGAAGTATCGGTCGATACGGAAGCCGGGATCGCATCGGCATCTTCAAAGAAAATACTTTTGCTGATGAAATAAACGCCCACCGCTATGATCAAGAGACCGCCAATAAGGAGTGTCCGCTTGTCACGCCGATTGTCCGAATATGAAGCTGGCATATGCTGCATTGTTTACCCCGTTAGAGAATACCACGTGTCCTTACTAAGCGCTTTTATAAGCCAACAACAGACTCTCTTCCGTGTCATCCCGCACTTGATGCGGGATCCAGAAAAAATATCTCGGGAGAGCCTGGATTCCCGCCGGACGTTTATCCGCCGACCGGAGGACGGGAATGACATCAGACTTATCCAATGCCAGTTCGTAAAGAGTGTATTTTCCTATAGAGGAATAAGTTCTGCCAATGTCTAGTGTGAGTTCTCTAACGGGGTTCACTGCAGAAAACTTCCGATGATTTCTTTGTTGCCGAGCAGAAATTCGGCGATGGGCATATCCGTTTTCCCTTCCAATTGGACTGCTTCCAGGAAAATCACGCCTTCGCCTGTCTGCACGCCAACTTTTTCTCCTACTTCGAATACCTGGCCGACAGGATGCGCTACCTGCGGCGATTGCTTCTGAAAAGAGACAAAAAGCAATTTCAGGCGCAGAAGCTCATTGTCCTTTTTCCAAAAAGTGAATATGCCCGGCCAGGGATGGAGTGCCCGAAAGCGATTATAGATGGTCTCTGCCTCATCAGTCCAGAGTATATGGCCATCCTCACGCTCGATAAGCTGGCAGAGAGTAGCTTGGGCATTATCCTGCGGTAGAGGCGTAATAGCGCGCTCTATCCACAGCGGCAATGTCTCCAGAAGAAAATCGCGGCTTTCTTCGGCCGAACGGATACCCAGTGATTCTGCCGTATCTTTTGGGGCGATGGCGATTTTTTTCTGTGCCACGATATTTCCCGTGTCCATGCCTTCGTCCATGAGCATCAGCGTCACGCCCGTCTCAGTCGCGCCGGAGAGAAGCGCATTCTGGATAGGCGAGGCTCCGCGCCATTTGGGGAGAAGCGAGGCATGCACGTTGATGCATCCGAAACCGGGAATAGCCAATATCTCTTTGGGAAGGATACGCCCGTACGCCGCCACGATAATGAGATCCGGTTTCAAGCTTTTTATTTTTTCTATCGCCTCCCGATCAAGCTTTTCCGGCTGTTCGATGGGAAGATGATATTTCAGCGCTTTCTTTTTGACAGCGCTCTCCGCCACTTCTTGTTTGCGGCCGACTGGCTTGTCTTTCCTGGTTATGATACCCACGATATGGTATTTCTTTTCCACCAACCCGGAAAGGATAACCGCAGCAAATTCCGGCGTTCCCATAAAAAGTATCCGAATTTTCGGCGCACCGAACCAAGAAATCTTCTTCTTCTTTTTCGGAGATTCAGTTTTTTGCTCTTGAAGCTTGTTCTCTGGAACAAGGCGCTTCAGATCGAACCAGGCCATATTTATAGAGGTTTTGAGGAATTGACTCTTTTCTGCTGTTTCTTGTAACGGTTCACGATGAGGATGCCGTCCAGATGGTCTACTTCATGCTGGATGATGATGGCCAAGAGTCCTTTCGCACGCATTTTTTTTGGCAAACCCCTTTCATCCTGATAACGGACTGTAACCTCGGCAGATCGGGTAATCGGAAAAAACTCTCCCGGCAGACTGAGACATCCTTCTCCAAAAACTATTTTTTCCTGCGAAAAAGAGGTTA
Source organism: Candidatus Moranbacteria bacterium RIFCSPLOWO2_12_FULL_48_12 (assembly GCA_001784735.1). Taxonomy (GTDB): domain Bacteria; phylum Patescibacteriota; class Minisyncoccia; order Moranbacterales; family UBA1568; genus UBA1568. The sequence goes on along the minus strand of MFSB01000008.1, from coordinate 55,234 downwards.
TGTCAGGATTGATGAGAAAGACCACCTTTCCATCCGCTTCGGCGATCGCCAGGCGGAGCGACTGGCCGATTTGCGGCGCGGCCAGACCGATGCCTTTTTCCCTATGCATCGTTTCTACCATTTCCGGTAAGAGCGCCTGGATCTCTTTCGTCAAAGGATCCTTCACATGTTCGGTTTTTTTGAGCAATATTTTGGTGGTTACACCGGTAACAAGTTTCAGCATAACGAGTGTAGATTTTAGAAAAACGAAAGCGGATCAATGTCGATGACAGAGGAAGCGCTCGCTCTTTGGAGAAAGGCTCGGATCTCTTTTGTGAAAGGCTCTCCGGCCGGAATGCGGATGATAAGCGAGCTTTCGAAGAATTTTTTGGAAATCGTTTTTTCAGCTGATTGGGAAATACTGACGCGGTAACGCGAGTCTTTTTTGGGAAAAATCTCCCGAAGAGACGCTTCCATTCCTTCGGCGGCCGCCTTGGTTTCTTCCTCCGTTTTCCCCTGACAGGTAATCGAGATCAGCCGGGAGAAGGGAGGGTAAAAGAGGTCTTCCCGCTCGGAAAGAAGCTTCTCCGAAAAAGCTTTGCTATCGAGAGCGGCCATCCTCTGGAAAAAAGTGCTTTCCGGATGGAATGTCTGGATGATCAAATATCCAGCCCGATTTTTTTCTCGCGTAACAGCCAACCGATCTGTGAATCTCGTGAGAACCTGAAAAAGCTTTTCGTCAGCCCGAAAATTCGGAAAAGAAAGAAGGCTATCTGCGTCAATCATACCAACCAGAGCCAGTTTCGGCAAGCTGTCTGCCTTGAGTACCATCTGGGTTCCGATCAGGATGTCGATTTCTCCTTCCGATGCTCTGGCATATAGATCTTCTGCACTGCTCGCCCTTTGCATGGTGGTTCTGTCAGCCCGGAAGACGCGAGCCAGAGGAAAGAGCTTCCTGACCTCATGTTCGACGCGCTCCGTGCCGAATCCGACAGACCGGAAAGCCAGATGACCGCAGGAGGGACAGCTGGGAAAAGAGCCCGTCTTGTAGCCGCAGGCGCCGCAGCGAAAAGTGCCATCTTTGTTATTGATGAGAACATGCAAGGATTCGGGACAGCGAAAAATATTTTTGCAATTTTCACAGACGGAAAAAGCGCTCATTCCCTGGCGATGGATATAGAGAAGCGCCCGCTCGCCTCTCGACAATGTGTCCCGCAAAGCATCAATCAACGTTTGCGAGAGAGGGGAATAGTTCTTTCTGAAACGCTCCAAGCGCAGATTGACGATTTCAAGCGCCTTGGCGAGCGGAGGAGTTTTTATCAGCGGCGTCAGAGAGACATATTTTTTCTGTTTGATCCGATAGAGGCTTTCGATGCTCGGCGTTTCCGAAACGAAAAGCAGTTTCGCGTGATGCAGAGCCGCCAGGCTCTCTGCTACTCGCTTAGAATCGTAGCGCGGACTCATATCCCATTGCTTGTAACTCTCGTCTTGTTCTTCGAGCAGTACCACGAGACCCAGGCGCCGAAAAGGCGCGAAAAGCCCCTGGCGGGTAGCCAGGATGACTGCGGCTTCACCTCTACGGATCTTTTCCCACATTTCGAAATACGGGCCGTCGGCTAGCTTGCTATGCAGTACCGCGATTTTTTTCGAAGGAAAATATTTCAAAAAAGTTGCCTCACATTCCGGAAGGAGAGTAATCTCCGGAATCAAAAAAAGAGCTTGCTTGCGCTGGGCGGTGATTTTTTTCGCCAGCTGTACGAAGAGCCTCCGTCGGTCTTCGAGTTGGGATGTATCGACATACCCGATAGCATTTTCTTTAAGCGTGGTGAAGGCTTTGATAATATGCGATTCATCTTTGTTCAATCGCAGTGTTTCCAGCTTACTGGTGATATCTTTTTTTCTCTTCCTTGCCTTGGTGCGCTTGGGAAGAAAATGCTTGAGCGTTTTACCGAGCGGCGTAAAATATTCTTCGCTCACGTACTGTGCCAACTCTAACTGCTCGGCCGTGAGAAATTGTTTTTCAATGACTTTGGAAACCCACTTCATCCATACCGGTGCCTGCCTCGCCGACTCATCAAGGCGAGCCAGCCCTGGCAGGGGAGCGCAGTCGAAAACGACCCCTTCTATGGCACGTTTGCCAAAAGGTATCGCAACCAATGATCCCCGATTGATCGACTCGGAAGAAAGGTAGCTGAAAAAAGGCGACCGAGCGAGCGGCAGGATAACCAGAGGGGCGATTTCGACATGATAGAGTTTCTGGGCTTCCATGTCTTTATTGTATCAGATGAATGGGTTATAGCCCTACTAAAACCTAAGCTCTTTTTATAATAATTTGATAAGGCTTACTAAAGCCTTATTTTGGTATAGACAAAATTACGAAAGTATGCTATTATACACCGTTACGAGTTAATTCTCGCAATCGTTTTATTCCCAGCGTATGGGAATTCCTTTCATAATTAAGAGGGATCATGGAACACAAAAATTTGCCAGGCTATGATCGTGACTTTCTGTTGCAGTTTTACAGAAACGGTCGCTGGGGTACGTGTGTGGAATGTCCGCAAGACACTAATGGCCATCTCTATCCCGAGTTTTGCCCGAATACCAAACGAGGTGATCACACTCTTACGATAACAAGCCTTGCGGAACACTACCAAGTGCTGACGGATCGAAAGTAATAAAAGCTTCACATCACAACGCTTGGCCACCGAAGCAATGTCAAAAGGCTGCTTCAACTGAAGCTGATACGACCCGCCCTCAAGAGGTCGTGTTTTTTTGCCTTATATCTCAATGAGAAAATAGAAGAGAACCGTGATACCTTCCTCATTACATTTATCCTTATGAACAAGACACGCAGACTTTTTGTGGGTATTCCGCTTTCTGCACCTCTCCGTAAACGGCTGACCCAAGAAATGCAAACCTGGCCCAAGGAAGCCGTTATTCGCACCACAGAAGAAAACCTGCATGTGACGCTTTTTTTCTTAGGCTTCATCCAAGAAGAACATGTGGGGGAAATATGCGCGCGGGTCGGTGAAGTCTGCAAAGACATCGAATCCTTCGAACTGGTATTCACCGGTATGCAGCTCGTGGAAAACGAAGCGGCACCGAAAATGATCTGGCTCGCCGGCGAAGTCAATGACGCTCTGCGCATTCTCTTGGAGAAAATAGAAAAAGCTTTTTCCGCATTCGTCACGGAAAGGAAAAGTTATCGGCCGCATATCACGCTCGCCAAAATCAAGAAATCCCAGTGGCTGAAACTGGCTGAAAAGCCGAAGCTGAAAGAAAAATTTTCTGTCGTGGAACCGGTGGACACGATCGCAGTATTTGAAAGCCTCTCGCAGGGCGGCCCGCTTCGCCGTGGCTTCAGCGAGGCGAGCAAGCGCCGTTATGAGCAGATCGATACGTTTCCTTTACAGTAATTTTCGCATAGAATTGAGGAAGCCCTGAGACGTTGTTCCGTTCAGGGCTTCAGGTTGCAGTTGAGAATGCTTGTGGTATATGCGATCACCAAACGGTGACCTCCACGTCTCGTGGGAAAGCGTACACCTTCCCGATTCCGTGCTGAATTCCCAGGATGTGTCTCTCCGGAGAGTAGCCGGCCGGCCGTTGATTTTGGGAAATGTCATCCGGATCAGCCACGGTGCAACCAACAGGGTGCTCATCATCAAAGCCACTGTCGGGGATAAATACGAAGGGCTGACCGATTGCAAGTGATGAAAGAACTGCGGTCGACGCCACTGGCGACGGTGTCGGTAAAGGACGATGCAAGCGAAAAGAATGACTGGTGGTGGTGCTCATTTTTCCCTCCTCGGGATATGGTTGATGATGATTCCATCCTAAAGTACAAAATTTAAAAAAGCAATGGTGTATAATAGAAAGGGGTAAATACCAGTTATTAAAGCAAAATTAAGTATGCATATCCTGGATATCCCGATTGATAATCTCACGCGTGAAGAAATTCTTGTGCGCGTTAAGGTGTTTTTAGATGAACCGAAGTTTCATCAGATTGCCACCGTCAATCCTGAATTTCTCGTCGAGTCCGAGAGAAATGAAAATTTTCGAGCGGTTTTAGAGCAATGCGACCTGCGTGTCGCAGACGGCTTTGGCATCGCGCTGGCATTCTTTCTCAAGGACGAGAAACTCAAATGCCGCTTCCCAGGCGCAGACCTTATGGACGAGGTTATACATAAAACCAGCCTGCCTCGCCGACTCATCAAGGCGGGCGGCCGCGGTTTATCGGTATATCTGGCAATTCGCAAAGATGGCTTGAGCTCTTTCGAAGAAATAAAATTTGCTCTTCTCAAAAAATATCCAAATTTGAAAATCAATGGCGCAGACATTGATCCGAAAATTCATGATTCACAATTCATGATTCATGATTCTATTGTCTTCTGCAATTTCGGCGCACCAGCCCAAGAGCTCTTTCTCGCTAAATTGAAAAATAACCCCGGTAATGTGCGTCTCGCCATGGGTGTTGGCGGCTCCTTCGATTACCTCACTGGCAAACAAAAGCGCGCCCCAGAGTGGCTGCGCACGATCGGCCTCGAATGGCTGTGGCGCCTGGTTCAACAGCCAAAAAGATTCAAAAGGATTTTTGATGCAACAATAGTGTTTTTTTTCAAAGTACTGACGAAAGGATAGACACAAGCAACCACTTGCTTTTTGCTTTAGAAAAAGCCATAATTAAGTCATATTTCTAAAATGGATTTGTTAAATTTTTTACTTTTACATTGTAGTTTTGCATTTTGATTTTTTATTTTTGAATTATGGATAAGGTACGAGTCCGTTTTGCGCCGTCACCGACAGGCTTTCTCCATGTCGGCGGTTTGCGCACCGCACTCTACAATTATCTCTTTGCCAAGAAAAATAACGGGTCATTCATATTGCGTATTGAAGACACAGATAAGAATCGCTTTGTAGAGGGGGCGCTAGAAAGTCTTGTCGATATGCTTGATACGATGGGTCTCATACATGATGAAGGCACTTTCACCAACCATGAAATACAAACGATCTACGCGGACAAGCCCCGTATCAATCCGGCGGAAGCCACAGTATCAAAAAATTATCCCTCTCTCGTCGAAATAGGCGAATACGGCCCCTATATCCAATCCGAACGCCTGCCGCTTTACAAAAAGTATGCCAAAAAGCTTGTCGAAAGCGGCGCCGGATATTACTGCTTCTGTTCCACCGGACGATTGGCGATGCTCCGCGAAGAACAGATAGAAAACAAGCTGCCGGCCAAATACGATAAATACTGCCTTTCTCTCTCTCCCGAAGAGATACAGGAGCGTTTGAAGGTACGCGCACCCCACGTCATCCGGCTCAATATTTCGGATGAACGGGGGGATATAGTTTTTGGTGATCTGGTACGCGGCCAGGTGACGATTCACGCGCGCGATATCGATGATCAGGTGCTCATGAAATCTGATGGCTATCCGACCTATCATCTGGCCAATGTCGTCGACGACCATCTGATGGAAATTACGCATGTAATCCGCGGCGAGGAATGGCTTCCCAGCACGCCCAAACATATTCTTTTGTATGAGGCGTTTGGTTGGAAAGCACCCGCCTTCGCCCATCTGCCGCTCCTCCTCAATCCTGACAAAAGCAAACTTTCCAAACGCCAGGGCGATGTAGCGGTTGAAGAATACCTGAAAAAAGGCTACCTGAAAGAAGCCCTGCTCAATTTCATCGCGCTCTTGGGCTGGAATCCGGGCGCGGGCAATACTCAGGAGATTTTTTCGCTCGCTGAACTGGTACAAACATTCGATCTGCGAAATGTCCACAAAGCAGGCGCCGTCTTTGATCTGAAAAAACTCGATTGGATGAACGCGGAGTATATCAAGAAATTATCACCGAATGAGCTGTATCAGAGAGTCAAATCCGGCAATTTTCTAGAAAAAGATCTCATCAAAGAGGCGTCGCAGGAAATGCAGACAGAAGAATATTTGAAGCGCGTGCTTTTGATCGAACGTGATCGTCTGACGAAACTCTCGGATGTCGGCGATAACAATCCCTTTTTCTTTGCTTCAGATCTCATGTATCATGCAACCCTTCTGAATTGGAAGGAAAATACCAAGGAAATGACCCAGGAGGCACTGCAGAAAGCTCATAAAATTCTTTCTGAATTAAGTAACGCGGATTGGGTCAGCAAAGAAACAGTAGAAAAGGTTTTGATGAGGGCAGCAGGGGATCCCGCCCACAGCCAAGACGGCAGTGCGGCGGGCAGGAGCCGGGGAGATTTCCTCTGGCCGCTCAGAGTCGCTCTCACCGGAGTACAACACTCGCCATCACCCTTCGAGGTGGCCTGGGTTTTGGGCAAGGAAGAAAGCCTCAAACGTCTTGAAAAGGCTCTGAAAAAGCTTTCTTAAAGGATATTTGGTTGTGGTATAATGGTAGATACCATGACACAGAAAAACAAAAACTTATACACAAGCCTTTTCTTAGCAGCCCTTTTCTGTAGCGGTGTTTTTTTTGTCGCTTGGGCAAATGCGGAAGAGCCGAGCGTTACCGAAATGACTGCTGCGCAAAAGAAGGCTCTTGAAAAAAAACAAGATCAAAAAGATGCCCTTGACGCCAGAATCAAAGCCCTTCTACAAATCATTGCCTTAAAAAACAGGCAGGGCGCAACATTAAATGATCAGATTCAATCTTTACAGGCTCAAGCGAATAAACTACAGCTAGAAATAGACTTCAACCAGCAAAAGCTTGAAGATCTCGGAGAGAGTATTATCCAGCTGTCTTCGCGTATCGCTGAGAAAGAAACGCTCATGAATAGCCAGAGACAGATACTTTCCGAATTGATGCGCCTCTATTATAGTGACTATTCCGATACTGCAACTACACTCGTATTTTCGTCTCAGGAAACCCTCTCATTTTTCAATCAGGAGAACTGGACAACGGAAGTCAGCAACAAAATCAGCGAACTCCTCGATTCGATAAAGACCTTGCGCGAAAGTCTCGTAAATGAACGCACCACTTTGGAAGAGAAAAAAAAGGAAGCAGATACCCTGCAAACACAGCTCAGCGCACGAAATGAGTATCTAGAAAGCACAAAGGACAATAAAGCCTATCTTCTCGCAAAAACTCAGGCGGAAGTGGACAAATACGACAACCTGGTAGATGATCTGCAGAGACAGCGCGATGAGATCGAAAGCGAAATCGAGGAATTGGAAGCGGGCAAGCTTGACGGGCTGAACTTGAAGGATATGCCGTCCTTCCAGAAAAGCCTGCTTGCGTATCCGCTCAAGAAATTTACGGTGAGCCAGGGATATGGCAAGACGAAGTTTTCCAAGTCGGCTTACAAGTCCGGCAAGCACAACGGCATCGACTTCGCCGCGCCGACCGGAACATCGATTTACACGTCTCTCGGCGGCAAGGTTGTCGGCGTCGGCAACAACGGCCGCTATGCCTATGGCAAATGGGTAGCCATCGATCACGGCAACGGCCTTATCACGCTCTATGGCCATATGAGCTCGCAATCCGTCAGCAAGGGGAAAAAAGTGGATGCGGGCGAGAAGATCGGCGCCGTCGGGAGTACGGGATATTCAACCGGGCCGCATGTGCACTTCTCTGTCTTTTCCGCGAAATCATTCGAGCTCGTCCAATCCAAAGTCGTCAAAAATCTCTGGATTCCGATCGGCGCCACTGTCAACCCATCCGTCTACTTGCCATAAGTTTTATCCAGCACCTTCCAGAATATCCTGCGGTAAAGGTGCTGGATTTATTTGGAAGCAAGGCTTCCAAAATCATGATTGTATGAAAAAATCAGGGCATCCAAATTCTTTTCGGACGCGTTTTTCCAAAGATATCGTAGCGGAAGTGCTGTTCCCAGTCCGTCAAACGGGCAAAGTGGCCATCATGGCCATCGGCGCGCCCTCTGCGCCTTATAAGAAAGAAACGCTCCGGTTTCTCGCCAGTCACGGATACGTGGTTATTTTTCCACGCTATAGAGGAACTTGGGAAAGCGAGGGGAACTTCTTGGAAAAATCTCCAGCGAAGGATATAGAAGATGTTGTTACAGAACTTGCCAAAAAACGTGCCGTGTACGACATTGCCACAAGAGAAAAAAAGTTAATAAGAGTTTCTGCGGTACATCTCTTCGGAGGATCATTCGGGGGCCCGGCCGTGCTTCTCAATACGTGGCAACCGATTGTAAAAAAAGTCATAGCTCTTTCGCCCGTCATTGATTGGAGCAAAAAGGGGAAGGATGAACCCTTTGACTCTTTCGTCCGCTATTCTCGCGAAGGTTATGGCGGAGCTTTTCGCCCCAAGCATCAAAAAGATTGGCAAAAACTTTTCGAAACGGATTTTTATAATCCCATTGAACATACCGCTGCCATCGATGGCAAAAAAGTCTTCATTATCCATTGCAAAGATGATACCCATGTACCGTATGAACCAGTCATTCCGTTTGCCCAAAAAACCGGAGCCACATATTATTTGAAACCGAAAGGGGGACATCTCGGCTTCACCTACCTCCCGCACAAGTTTTTTTGGAAAAAGATCAAAAAATTTCTGAAGGCGAAATAATTAACTTCCTTTCCTGGCATTTTACTAAAAAGACGGATGATTTTATGTTGACTCAATCTGACCAATATGCTAGAATTTTGCTTCTAGTTCTTTTACGGCTCTGGATAAAAATCTAGCGCTTTCCGTCTCACCAACCGTTATTCTCAATAGAAAGGGAGTAAACATGCCCACTGAAAATCCTCTTGTCTGCATCATCATGGGAAGCAACTCCGACTGGCCGACTATGAAATTAGCTGCCAAATATCTCGAGAACCTCGGCGTTCCGTATGAGGCAAAAATCGTTTCAGCACATCGTACACCCGAAAGACTGGAGAAATATCTTTCTCATATGGTCGAGCGGGGCATCAAGATCGTCATCGCCGGTGCAGGCGGAGCCGCTCATCTAGCGGGCGTCGTGGCCTCCAAGATTCGTCTGCCAGTCATCGGCGTACCGATGAAAACGAGCAGCTTAGGCGGTATGGACAGCCTCCTCTCAACCGTACAGATGCCAGGCGGTGTCCCTGTCGCAACTATGGCGATCGGGGATGCAGGCGCCACCAATGCCGGTCTCTTTGCGGCACGAATCCTGGCGCTGACTGACCCAGAGCTTGACAAACGCCTCGAAAGTTTCATCGAAAACATGGCTACAGCAGTGCCATTGGAACCTTTCGACCTTCCAGTAAAATAACAAGCACAGGCTGGTAAAATATCGGCATAAAAAATCCGCAAGACTCCCCCAGAGTTAATTCAAAAAATGGGGGAGTTGTTTTTTATAAAGTCCCAAATAGTAGAGATATGAAATAAAAAAGAATCTTTTCTGTAAAAATACTGTAAAAAAATAAATTGCAGAAGAAATATGAGTAGAGGGAGATACATCAATGTACCCCAGAAGATATCGAAACACGTCAGAACGCAGTATACGCATTCATTTTTGATGGTTCTAAGGGGAATTACGGGTATTTATGGTATCTCGGCTATACCAAGCTTCTGTATATTATCGCAATGTCGTATAAGTTACATAGTACGACGTTGCATAATAAGAGTGAAGAGTGAAAAAACAATTAAGAATAAACGCACATTTACTCCATCTCGTATATATCCCCTATCTTGTCTCACCCGCTTTGTTTGCAAGATAAAAAAACAGCCGGGTAACGTGGTGAATTCACACATTTCCCGGCTTTCCAACTTGTAGCAAACTTCTACCCATGTCAGCGACAAGAGCTTCAGCATTATCTCTCACGGTAACGGTATCCGCGTCCAGAGGTATGCGATGAATTTGTTTTTGTCAGCAATGATGGCTTTTTGGCCCGCAACCATTTTCTCTAGGCCGGCAACCTTCAGCAAAAGTTGCTTATTCTCCTCCTTCACTACTGCCACTTCGTCAAGAGCCTTTTGCTCATTTTGATGCACCTTGATCAACGATTTGCCAAGCGTTTCGATTTCCTGGTCGTAGCCTGTGACTTTTTTCAGAAGGGCATCTTTTTCTTTTAGACACCTGTAATACAGCTTCTGAGATGCCTGCAATGATCGGCTGAGCCTCTGCCTCCACCGCTGCTCTTCTTGGCTCTTTTTTCGGTAGCTAAGCATGAGCCGCTTGTAATCCGCCAACTGTTGCCAACTCTGAAACAACCAGTGAAACAGGTGCACCAAAATAGTTTTGACACAACTATTGGTAGCTTTTGACATTTGAGCCTCCCTAAAATGTTCAATGAGGTAGTCATTCGCACAAGAACTACTTGTTAATTGTTCAGGTACGGTTTTCAATGATAACACAAATTTATACTTCGTCAATGATACATAATATATTTTTTAAAATAAAAAATGCCGGGATGGTTGTTACCATTGCCCGGCGAATTTGTTTCGGCATCTGCCCTCGAAAAATCCTTTTAGGTTTTAGATTACTGTGATAGTGTTGCGAATTTTTTTGGATTCATATAGGGCTCTGTCCGCGCGTTCGAGTGCCTGTACAAGCGTTTCACCCTGAATTGAAATCGCAGTTATGCCGATACTGAGGCTCGCAGTGATTCTCGTTTCGTGCAACTGTTGTTGCAGTTTTTCCTGGATCCGCCGTGATATTTGCTGAGTAGCTTCCACGGTTGCCTCCGGCAAAACGATCACAAATTCATCTGCTCCTCCTCCGAGACGGGTCACGATATCACCTTGCCGTACAGAATCATTCATGGCCTTGGCAATATTTTTTAACAGGACATCACCAGCCGCGTGTCCAAGCGAATCGTTGATTCGTTTCAGGCCGTCGGCATCGATACAGATTACGCAGGCTTCTTTCTTTTGCGAACGGGATAAATAACTCGCCGCTCGCTCCCATGCCTCGATCATGCCTGTCCGGTTAAGAAGCCCTGTGAGAGGATCCTGCAATGCCTGCTGTTCCAGTTTTCGGATGCGCTTTTCTGTATCTTTAAGCTGAGAACTGGTTTCCAGGCATTGATGAAACCACCTATCCCTTTCCCCTTTTACGTATTCCAAGCACCCGACAAGGATTTCATTATCCGCCTGAAGTGCTTGTAACAGCTGGCTGGCATCGGCAAGCTTCTTAGTCAACTGATCATTTTTCCGCTTCAGATCCCATACTTCCCGATACAGCGGAGAACGATCAGTGTCGAATAAAAAACTCAGCTTCATGAGAATCCAGCTTTGAACCGCAACAAACATAGAAGTTTGCATGGCAGAAAACCTCCTTGATAGAGAAACAGGATTTGAAATTAAATCTGCAATTTGTAAGATACGTTTTTGCAATGATAGCACATAATTAGTATTTTGTCAATGCTGGTTCCTTAAATTCTAATCTGAAGTGCAACAAGGTAAACAGTGTCTTCCCTATAGCTTTTCTGATAGAATAAGGAAGAAGATAATTGATAAAGGATAAGTGATGCAAGATAAATCTTTCTTATTTCTTCTATATAGTCTCATCTCTTATCAAGTATCTCTCATCCGCTTCGACGGAGCTCCAGCGAGGCGAGTCACTTATTCCATCCCTTATGCGTATATCCTATTCCACCCTAGACACGTACCAGAACTGTCCCCTGAAATATAAATTTCGGGAAATAGACAAGATCAAAGAGCCCAAGTCCAAAGAGGCGGTTTTCGGTACGCTCATCCACTCGGTGATGAAGTACATCCATACGCCGAGCCTCCTCTCCCCTACCATCGAACAGGCACTGGATTATTTTGCTAAAAGCTGGAACAGCGAAGTCTATGAAAATGAGATGGAAGAACGCGCCGCCTTCACTCAGGGTGTGACCATCATCCAGAATTATCTCTCACATATCAAGCCGGCCAATTACAACATCGTTGATCTGGAAAGCCGTTTCGCTATCGAGATCGGAAACGATGAAAGTGGTAGACATACCGTTTCCGGCATCATCGACCGCATCGACAGGACACAAGACGGCTATGAGATCATCGATTACAAAACGACGCGCAAGATGCCTTCCCAAGACAAGGTTGACAATGATATCCAACTCTCCATCTATCTCAAGGCTTTTCTTGATCGCTATCCGAAGGAGATCGACCGCCTGGACAAGGTTACCGTCAGTCTCTACTACCTGAAACACGGCGTAAAGCTTTCCTCAAAACGCACTCCCGAACAGTTGGCGAGCCTGGAAAAGACTTTCTTGGATGTTATCCAATCCATCGAGGGAGGAAAGTTCGATCCCATCCTCTCCCCGCTCTGCGATTGGTGCGGCTATCAGAAAATCTGTCCCGTTTGGAAACATAAATTCTCGGCAGCCCGCAAATTGGAAACCGCTGAAGTCCGAGGAGCTATCGGCGAGTATCTCGATCTCAAAGGAAAATTGAGCCAGGAAAAACTGCGCCTGATAAAATTGCAGGAACTCATTCTGCAATATATGGAACAGGAAGGGGTAGACCGGGTCTTCGATGACCATGGCATCATCGGCAAATCGCTCCGCAAAACGTACAAATACGACGAGGCCAAATTGCGCGCTCTCCTCGAACCGCTCGATAAATGGGAATCCGTTTTGAAAGTCGACGGCATCGCGCTTCGCAACATCCTGGCTGTCCTCCCCTTTCCTGTCCGCAAAGAAATCGAAGAAGCCAAAACATTGGACAAAGAAAGTATCAGTCTTTCTGTCAAGAAGAATAAAATCGAAGCGGATGCAGAATTGGCTTTGTAAAAAAACTACCCGGAATCCACGTTCAGACTCCGGGTTTGCTGCTTGATGGGTATGCGATGATTAAAACCCATTTTTTCTTTTTCGTTCTGCAACCACGATGTTGGCTCGCTCCTCTGTTGGTTTGTCTTTCCAAACATCGCGGCATTCAGGCGAGCAGACAAAAAAACATTCAGTAATACACTTGAACAAATCCCCAAGCGGGTGCAGTAGCTTTTCGCACGCCAGGCAGTAGTCAAGGTGTGGGTGTTTCTCAATTGGCACTACCATAATCTCTCTCCTAGTGTTTGGCAAAACCGCGATGCTCGGGCGCGACGAATCCCACGGCCAGTCCGCTTCTTTCGAAGAGATTGCGGACGTTAGGTAGTTCTTTCCCGTCTGCTGGCACGATACCGCCCGCGCAGCCGGCATCGATCAAAAGCTCTGTCCCCTCCCTTCTGTCCATGCGCGATATAAGAGCCGATAGATTGGCCGTAACCTTGACTGCAATTGCATGTGTGGATGATTCAAGCGTAGCCTTAGCACGCTCTATTTCATCTAGAAGAACACGAAAGTCGTCGTCCGACCATATCACCTTACTCTCCGCGTACGGAAAGAAGCCATCTGATGCGAAAATCGCTCCGTGAGTGTCATGCCCGGCTTTATTGGCTTGTTCAAGACACAAACGAACGCAAGCGATACGATCCTGCTGACCACAACCCAGGCCGATAAGCATTCTGTCACGAGCCAACGCAACGGTATTGCTCGATGCACGCCAACAGCATGCGAAGGCAATAAGAGCATTCTCAAACTGTGCGGAATTCATTTCCTTACCTGACCAAGATTGCACTTCTTTCCTGGTCAGTACAAAGCTCGGCGCCCTTTGGCAAAGCCAATCAGCGCCGGCTGGCGTGATTACCCACTGATTCGAAGGAAAAGGCGATCCGTTTAAATACGGGTTCGAAAGGAGTCGGCGCCCTTGTTTCTTGCCGAGGATTGCTACAGCACCTAGAGAAAATTTCGGTGCGGCTATCAAGTCAAGCCCCCACTTTTCCCGCCCGATACTCTGCGGAGAGTTGAACAGAATTTCAGCTTCAGCTTCTCCGATAGCAAAATTCGTACTGACTTCCCCGCCCATAACAGCGACGGTATTTCCCATGAGAGCCTTGTTAATGGCTTCACGAGGATCACCATGTGAAATTCCTAGCCCGCAGGGATTACCATGTTTTCCAGCTATCACAGTATATGGAACGTGTCCATTAAAACGCTGAAATGATTCGATCAAAAGACGTTGAATGCCGACTATTTGCACCAAGTCGGCAATACTGATAAAGCTCGGCGTGCCAGATATACACTTGAATCGGGATGGCGCTAATGGATCATCAGTTCCTCCATAAACAAGCCAGGCGGGACTTTGATCCCTATTTTCGCCATAGGCGAGTTCGATTCCGTTTTCCAGTTTGATAATAGTTGCGGGGAAGGGTATCGTGTTTTGCATTTCTCGCCTCCTTGGCGTTGTGATAATTCGGTTGTAAAAGGGCGAACACTTGAGAATACAAGAAATAAGCCTTTTTTGCAAGATTGAAACGTTAGGCCTCTAGGGCTTTCCATTCCTCGTCCATCTCCGTATATTTGCGCCACATCTCAGCGAAGAGCGGCGATGATTGCAGAAGCTGATTGAAGTTCCCGAAAGCGCTGATGATCCCCTTATCAAACATATAGATCGTGTCGAACATCCGGAGAAGATGGAGCTTGTGAATGGAGGCGATGATGGTCTTGTCCCCATACGTGGAAAAAATATTCTCGTA
>MFSB01000008.1:0-40791 GCA_001784735.1 Candidatus Moranbacteria bacterium RIFCSPLOWO2_12_FULL_48_12 | reverse complement strand
CGCATCGACACTGCTCGTCGATTCATCGAGAAGAATCATCGATTTGTCTTCCGATGCCATAAGCCCCCGCACCAAAGCGAGGCGCTGTTTCTCACCGCCGCTCAAGTTCACTCCCCGCTCCACGACGGAAGATTCCAGACCGTGCGGCAAGCGTTCCACGACAGCGCTGAAGCGGGCGATATCCATATACTTCCGTATCTCTTCTTCCGTGCGATCCACGCCCATGGTGATATTTTCCCGAATGGTGGTGGCGAATATTTCCGGCTCCTGCGGGATAAGCGCGATGTCATTTTTCATCGAAATAAATCCATCAGAAAGCTCCTGGCCGTCCAGACTGACTGAAACTTTCGTCGGCGCGTACAAACCGCGGATAATTTTGAGAAAAGTTGTCTTGCCACTGCCGCTCTCTCCGATAACGGCGATTTTCTCACCCCGGCGGAAAGACAGAGACACATTATCGAGGTGCAAGTCCGCATCATCCTGGCTGTGATAGGAAAATGTCAACGAACGTATATCGCAAATCTTCCATTCGTGTATGATACTCCCCTCTTCTGCTATTTCGCGAAAATTATCGGATAATTCTTCGGCATTCTGGATGGATGTGCGCCAGCGCACCGTATCGCTGTACAAATAAGCGAAGCTGTAAAATATCTCGTTGATACGCCCCGTGTAGCTATAGAGGGCAAAGAGGGTTCCTACAAGAATCGTTTCGCCATGGAGAAGCGTCATATACCCATAAAATCCCAAAACAAAAGAGATCATCGTGCCGCTCACCATACTGGCCGTAAACCACTTCCATTCATTGAGCTTGCTATTCTCGACATACAGCCCGAAAGGTTTCATAATGCTCTTCCACAAATCTTTGGAAAGCAGTTGTTCCACCCGCAAGATAACCACCGTAGAAATATTGCTGATGACATCATAAATCTTCGCGGAAATCTTGTTCTCCGCTGTATTGAGCAGACGGTATTGTTTCACAAGCGTTTTGTCGAATTCGATAATGATACGAATAGCGATGAGCGTCACAAACACTACGATGAAAGTCGTATTGAAATTAAAAAGTGCCAAAGCAATCAGAGAACCAAAAAAGCGCACCATTGCCTGAATAAATTGAAAGCTATTTTCGGAGAAGTTATAGAGTGCCTTCGTCCCCTTCTCGATCTTATCGATAGTATCGCCAGAATGATGTTCCGTATGCCATTCCAGCGGCAGTCCGATCGTCCCATTGAGCAGGTATTTTTTGTAATTGGCACGCACCAAAAAACTATTGGTCGTCTCGAGCACACGAGCCGGCCCGTGGAAGACCCAAAAAAGTATGGTTTGAAGGATAAACAGGCCGAGCAGGATAAAAAAGATATGCAAGTTGGCAAAGGATATCCCCTGTTCTTGGACGGTGTTCAAAATCTTGGCCACAATGAGCGGTTCTAAAAGACTGATAGCATTGGCAACAATCAGTAAAAAGGCAAACAAAATTACCCTCGGGTGATTGCCCTCGGAAAATTGCCACATCTTGCGTGCCAGAAAAAAAATCGGGTTGTTCATCCCAGTACCACACCGAACTATCATCAAAAGTAATAGAGAATGGTGTATCAATTCTTAGTTTACTATGCCAATACTATCACCTGATATAGTGTAGTACGGGACAAGTAAAACCCATTATGCCACGAAATTGCTTTTCTGGCAACCCAAACCAACATAAAACGAAAAGGTGTTCGAAATAATCAAACATCTATAGATGGCCTTGCTCTTCAATAGCTTTAGTATTCGTGAAATACTATTTCAACTTCTCTGCGAGCTGCTTCACGTCTTTCAATATCATATCCCTGGCCGCTTCGATGGATATCTGACCATAACCGGGATCCGGCACGTCCCATGTCTCGAGCTTCACAGAATTCTTGAGATATTCGGGTATGGATCCGCCCGGCACAGAACCGACAAGAATAACCTTGTCGGCTGCCTCCACCATTTCTCTGGTCAGTTGCGTGATAATGTTTGAGCTCATATCGAAGCCCAGCTCCTTCATCGCAGCGATGGATCCCTCCGATACCGCGGAAAGAAATTCGCCGGGATGATCCGCATATACGCCGGCCGAAAGTACCTCAGCTTCGGGAACGAGCGCCTTGAAGAGAGTGCTTGCCATCTGGCTGCGGTTGATATTGCCTTCGCAAACAAAGAGTATTTTCATACGAGAACTGGCCACCTTATTATGCAATAATCGAATCCAAAAAATTATTTTTTCTTGAAAAAGATACCTGCCCTCCTTTTCTTTTCTTATTGCAATAGTTTCCTCAAAAGCATTGCTTCAATTTCACAATCAGTGATGCCATAGTGTTTGGTTCTTGGCTTGGCACCAAAATACTGAAAAACAGATTCTGATTTGTAGTCTCCAGTGTAATTCTCATCGCTCAGCAATTTTACCTGTGCCAATGTCCAGAGATCCAAGATATTAGCAGTTTTGGTTCGCATACCAACCGTCTTGAGAAGTTTATCCCAGAAACAAAAATCAAATGTGGCATTCCAAGCGCAGAGAAAGTATTTCTCCGGTAACAATTTTACAATTTTTTTCGCAACAGTTACCAGGTCTGGGGCTTTCTTTATTTCTTCCAAATCATTTTGATCGAGGCTTGCCCAACGCAGACCTGCTTGCTCTAAAGAAACTGGCTGTTTTGGCTGTATCCAAGAACTATACGACCACTTGGTTTCTAAAGTATTCTTATCTAAAAGGATAAGGCCTATTTGAATAGGCTCACCTTTTTCAATATCAAACTTTGTGACTTCAAAATCAACAATCAAAATATCTCGAGAAAATGATTTCATAGAATTTTAAATTCATCAGCTGGGGAGGAAGGGATCGAACCTTCGCATGGTGGGATCCACCTCGGCTCAACGCCTCGTCGAGACGGGCCAGAACCCACTGCCTTACCCACCTCGCTGAAGACAAGCTTCTAGCGAGTCGAGGCGGGCCGCTTGGCTACAGAATTATCATTTCTTAACCAAAACTACTAGCTGGGGAAGAGGGATTCGAACCCCCGATCATGGGACCAGAACCCATTGCCTTACCACTTGGCCATTCCCCATCATTTTTTGAAATCCTCAAAAATTTTCTTTAAAGCTCTTCTACCTGAAGCTGTTTTAAAATATTTCTCCCTTTTTCTAGCTTCATCCAAACTATCAATTTTCTCAGAATATATCAATTGAAGCGGTCTACGATTTACTGTCGCTTTGCACTTCCCATTATGATGTTCTTTTAATCGCTTTTCAAGATTATCTGTAGATCCCGTATACGTCTTATAATCTTTTAAACTGAGTAAAATATATATGTAACCTTTCATATACTGAATTCCTCAATCAAAAATCTCATTAACACTCCCCTATTCTACAGGAAAACAGATTTTTTTCAAGCCCGCCTGCAACGATATTTCCTTCTGTTAAAGCATATTTATAACCTCATAATTCAAAAAAGCCTTCATCTATTCAACCAACAAAAGCATTTCGGGCAGGAGAAAAAAACACGCGCCGCAACCACTTTCTGGCTACGGCGTCGCGATGAGACGAATCCACTTCTCCATTTATTTGAGACGCACCCACCTCGTTCAGCATCCGTTACGCAGCTTTACCAGCGTTTCTTGTATTTCTTCGACATATATGTCGTAACGGTACGCGAGAGGTAACCAAAAGCGCTCGATTTCCAGCGCTTTCTCACAAATCTTCTCGTTTGTCGGAGTCCAGAGCGTATGCCCATTATGCCACACATCACCCAGCTTCCATACCGCGGCATGTTTGGGCGCGTCGCGGAAAAAGTTAAGACAGTAAGCTTCTCGCGCGAGCAACTTATTTTCAATATGATTGAAACGCCGCATATTGCCCCAATCGACGATGAGAGCCACGTCTCTTCCGAAAGTTCCTTCCATCCGTTCGATTGGCCAGATCTCAGGTTTGTCCTCCGGCATATCGTGATCAAGAGCGGCGATGATGACTGGCGGCCGGTGCAAACCGTACATCTCGATGACAAATGATGCTACGGCTTTGGGGTGCTCTTCATATGCTTCGCCGCTCTGCCGGGTATCGCCATTGTGAGCCTCTTGCATCGACTCATAGGCTTTTACTACGGATCGGTACACGTCAGAGCCGTAAGGGTAACGCGAACGCACACGACTGAAGATAAACCCCTCGCTTTGCGCGGGAGTACGCTCGAGAATTGCCCGTAGTCCTGGTTGCATGAGGAATCTCCTTAATCTCGTTGGTAAATAACCACTTGATATTTGAGAATAAAAGAAAAAACCCTTTACGTCAAGTCAGGGGGTTTTTTCAGGACACATTTGTTAAGATTTCAGACTTTCAGATAGCGGCGGATGGCGATGGCGCTACTGACCACGCCGAGGGAGATACCGAGGAGTACTAGAGCGCCAAAAATAGGCCAGAAAGAGCCGAGGAAAAGATTCAGAACATTCCCCTGGGGCAGAGCTCCCGTTGTAAATGGAGCAAAATAATACGCCATACCGAAGAGGAGGCCTAGCGTGAGCACGGCTGCGACCAGTCCATAGAGCGCTCCCTCGAATACGAACGGCATCCGCACATAGATATTGGACGCGCCCACTAGACGCATAATCTCAAACTCCTGGCGATGAGAATAGATGGTGATGCGTATCGTGTTGAAGGTGATGAGAATGGAAACAAAAATAAAGATAGCCCCAAGAATCAGACCAGCCTTGCCAACCGTTTTATTGATCCGGTCGAGCCGCTCAAAAATCTTCTTGTTCTTGGCATAATTGATCCGACTGATGTCATTCTGGAAGGTCGAGCCTTCGATCTGACTCACAATAAGCGGGTAATCCTCCGGCTTGACCGCTTTGATAACAAGCGATGCCAAAAGCGGATTCTCCCCGATCTCTTGGATGGCTTGCGCAATGATCGGGTCATTGCCGCTCTCCGCGAGAAAAGTTTCCAGCGCTTTATCGCGCGAAACATATTCCACGGAAACGATTTCTTTCGTATACTTGGAAAGCTCGTTTTTTATTTCCAAAATCCGCCCTTCCGTCACATCCGGATTGAAAGAAACGCTCACGCTCACCTTGGCGCGCATATTTTCCAATATCAGACTCGTCGTCATTCCGATAAGAAACGAGAGGCTGACGATGAAGAGCGAGAGAGTGAGGATGCTGACTGTCGCAAACGTCAGCCAGCCATTGCGGCGGAAATTTTCTATGCCTTCCTTGAAGGTGCGCCAAAGCTTGAGCGTTTTCATATTGAGAAAATGATACGAGATAAAAGATGATTGATAATTGATGTCCGAAAAAAAACAAAGGAGATATTTTTATCACTTATCATGCCCGCCCGAACGTACTGTTCGGTACGGGCGGGTATCTCTTATCTTATGAGGTGATTTAAATTAATCTCTCTTTTGTCTCTATTATAAGCCTTTATATCACGAAAACCTTAGCCGCTTGTCATTCCCGCGCAGGCGGGAATCCAGCTTAATGCTTATGGCTCATCTACTGGATTCCGGGTCAAGCCCGGAATGACAGAACAGGGTTAATGTTAAATGAGTTCTATGTTACTTATTGTAACATATACTTGCCTTTATTCTGGTCGTGGAAAATCCGACCCTTATTGATAAGGATAACACGTTTGTCCAGTTTGTCGACGATGCCCTTGTTATGGGTCGCCAAGAGCACGGTCGTACCGAATGAATTGATCTGGAGAAGCAATTGGATAATCTCATTGGCTGAAAGCGGATCCAGATTGCCAGTCGGTTCATCCGCGATGATGACCTTGGGGCGATGGATGAGCGCGCGGGCGAGAGAAACGCGCTGTTGCTCCCCTCCGGACAATTGCCTCGGAAATTGGTGCATTTGAGCGCCCAGGCCGACAATTTCGAGAATTTCCGGCACTTCCAGATTGATATCAGCCGTGCTCCGGCCATCCACTTCCAGGGCATACGCGACGTTTTCGAAGGCCGTTCGCTCCGGCAGCAATTTGAAATCCTGAAATACCGTCCCGATATTGCGGCGAAAAAACGGCAGATGCTTGCGGCTGATATGGCTCAAAGGGCGTCCACTAAAATAAATTTCTCCTTCTGTGGGTATTTCTTCCGCATAAATCAGTTTCAAGAGTGTCGACTTCCCGGCTCCGCTCGCTCCGACGATAGAAATGAACTCTCCCGGCTGGATACTGAGGTTGACATTTTCAAGTACAACAGCATTGCCAGAAAAAACTTTGGCGACATTCTCAAAACGGATGATCGGCTGGATGGCTGGCATATATTTTTTATTTTTCCAAGGTGAATATTTAATGGGACTGCAGATAGCGGAGTTCGCTTTCGATAAAAGTTTGTAAATGACCGTCCAGCACTGAGCTCGCATCGCTCAATTCGGTATTGGTTCGGTGATCTTTGACGAGCGTATAAGGATGGAGAACATAGGAGCGGATTTGATTTCCCCACTCGACGCTTTTGAATTCTCCGCGCAATTTTCTTTTTTCTGCCGCTTGTTCTTCGATGTGCTTTTGTGCCAGTTTGGAGCGGAGCATCTTCATCGCCTCTTCTTTATTTTGCAGTTGAGAGCGTTCGCTCTGGCAAGCTGCCACGAGACCGGTCGGAATATGGGTGACCCGCACGGCGCTTTCGGTCTTGTTCACATTCTGACCGCCTGCGCCCGACGAGCGATAGGTATCGATCCGCAGTTCATCCGGCTTGATAGGAAGCATCGCCACGTTATCGATGACCGGCATCACTTCCACCGAGGCGAACGATGTTTGCCGCAAACTTTTCGCATTGAACGGGGAGAGCCGCACCAACCGGTGAACGCCCGCTTCGCCGCGCAAATAGCCATAAGCGTATGTCCCGGTTATCTCGACGGTGGCGCTCTTGATGCCGGCCTCGCCTCCCCGCGATTCATCGAGAAGATGCGTCTTCCACCCGTTATTCTCGGCATACCGGAGATACATCCTGAGGAGCATTTCCGCCCAATCTTGGGCATCTACCCCTCCAGCCCCGCTTCTGACCGTGAGAAGAGCGTTTTTGGCGTCATACTCGCCACCGAGAAGCGTCTTCAGTTCCCACTCGCTCAGGGCTTTTTCGACCAGCGCGCACTCCTTTTCCAGCTCTTCGGCATCTTCCGGTTTCAAATCTTCCAGAAGAGCG
Organism: Candidatus Moranbacteria bacterium RIFCSPLOWO2_12_FULL_48_12; assembly: GCA_001784735.1. Taxonomy (GTDB): domain Bacteria; phylum Patescibacteriota; class Minisyncoccia; order Moranbacterales; family UBA1568; genus UBA1568. Next base: position 33,650 of record MFSB01000008.1, on the reverse strand, counting down.
AAACTGGCCAAATCGGCAAGCGTTTTTTTCAAACGCTCATAAGAAACCCGTTCGTTCTCGAGGGCTTCCAGTTCCTGCATCACGCGCCCGGCAGCCTTGGGATCATTCCAAAAATGAGGCTGCTCGCTTTGCAGACGGAGTTCCTCTCTGCGGACCTTTTTTCGCCCAACGTCAAAGATGGTCCTGCAGCTGCAGGAGTTTTTGTTGAAGAACCGCGATTCTCTCTTGCATCACATTCATACGCCTTTCAGTATAACATAATTTTCACTCTCCCAAAAGCAAGAACAACATCTACTATTTTAGTTAGATCTTCTTCCGTTTTATATCGAGATAATCTAAAAAGAAATGAAGGATGAGCCCGATACCAAGAAACATCATCGGTCGAATAAACAGCATCAAAATTGATACCAGCAGGATTACTTTCCAATTTTGATGCAGGAAATGTGTTTTGAATCCATTCCTCATCGGATCATATATAGGTCGAGAGGATAAGTGATCCAGATCAATAAGATTTGAACCAATAAGAAACACTAAATCAGTATAGTTTGGACTCAGACCATCTGCCTGCATGAGCAATAAAAAAATTCCCAAATTGGCTGCTACGTGCGTCGGTGTTGTCATAACATAACATGAGCCACCTCCCAGAATCGAACTGGGGACCTTTGCTTTACGAAAGCACTGCTCTACCAGCTGAGCTAAGGTGGCCGATATCAAAACGTTTTTCAGTCTACAGTAAAAAAACGAAAATATCAATCGTTCTTCAAAAACTGGAGGGCTTTTATTTTTGTATCATAATTCCGCGGCCGCTCGCCTTGCCGTCGAGGCAGGTGGAATTATGATACATTTTTACTCTTTAGTAAGTGCGGCATCAATGGCTGCCTTCAGCGCTTCGGCTCCGACAGCACCGGACAAGAAAGTGCCGTTCACGAATGTTCCTGGCGTACCGCTGATAAAAAAGCTCGCCGCCTCTACCTTGTCGGCATCCACTTTGTCCTGATATTTTTTTGTATCGAGACACTTGGCAAACTCGCGGCCGTTTATCCCGAAACGCCAGGCATAATCTTTAAATTTCTGCGTTCCGGTCGTTTTCGCCCACTCATCCTGCTTGACAAAAAGATGGTCAGCATAGGCTTGAAATTTCCCTTGCTCATTGGCGCACGAGGCTGCCAGGGCTGCATTTTCCGCTTGCGGATGGATGGAGAGCGGCAGATGCTTGTAGACAAACAATATTTTGTCTCCGTACTCTTTGCGCGCCTGATTCATATCGGCTTGAAACGCTTTGCAGTACGGACACTGGAAATCAGAAAACTCAATGATTACCACCTTGGCATCCTTGGTACCAAAAGCGATATCATCATCACCCACCTCCGGCAATTTCAAGTATTTCCCAACCGGCAAGCCGATTTTCCCCATATCGAAAAAATATCTCCCGCCCTCAAACGCAAACAAGCTCGAGGCTTGCGCATAAAAATCAGTCTCCGCCACGCTGTCCGAAAAAATGAAGGCTGGCAGGGAAATGATGTTGAACCGCTCGATCAGGAGATTACCCTGATAGGAATCGCTTTCAATCGACGAAACTTCCAGCGTCGGCACCACCCGCCTGAGCCAGAGGAGCGCCTCGCTCGGATCGCACTCGATACAATTCTTGTCCGTGATAACCTGGACCGCCACTTTCGGATTGCTGTAAGCCACCCAAGTCTTGCCGCCTGTTTCCAAGAGATCATAATTCTTCACAGCATTGCGAGAAAACCCCTTGCCAGTCATCAGTTGGACTAAATCCACGAAGAGACTGCCAAGAAATAATCCCGCGAGTAAAATAACCAATGCAGTCAGATTCTTCACTTTCTGCTTATCAGTTTCCACCTCCTCGGTTTTTTCGGAAAAAAGCGTTTCCATATCCATACGATATTATACAATTATTCACTACACGCGCCGCCTAGCATAGCATCGCTTTCTCTTAATACACTCCCGTTCTCAATCATTTTTTTCTGAACAGCATTCAAATCGAAGAGCATTTCTTTGGGAGGGAGCGTATAGTCATCAAATCCGATGGTGATAACTTGCGCTGCCGCTGTTTTAAGACCGTAACCAACAAAGAAGGCTACGACAAAAAGCACTGCTAAATCACGTTTGGTATATTCGCTGCGTATGACCAAGCGAGCATACTGAGCTTGTAAAAAATATCTCCCATCTTTCAGAAAAGTATTCATACGAAACCGCACCCGCATATCTTCGGTACGTGGCAAACGCCCTAAAAACTCAAAAGTGGCTCTTTTGAGCCTCTGCAGAGCGTTAAAAAACCTTTTCCACAGCGTATGCCAATGCCTCTTAAAAAAGTATTTGTTCAGCTTCATAAACTTCTCTTTCTCCTGCTGTGAAAGCCCTAAAAGGCGATAGGGTAAGCTACCACAAAGCCACAAATAATGTCAAAGCTCAAATGCTAAATATCAAATGAAATCCAAAACCAAAATGACTGTTTTGACATTAAGGTTTTATAGTCGGTTTGACATTTGATCCGCCGGCTGGCGGATTGACATTCTACAACCTATCAATATCTTCCAAAACCTCGTCGAGAGCATCGAGGCTTTTGGAGCCAAGACCATCGGCCCGGCAGGATGGATCGCGCAGTTCCTGGCGCACCCTCTCCACCTCCAGAAACGGCTTCACCCCCTTGACAATATTGTCATTGATAGCGATATTGGGTCCCTCTTTGCAAAAATTGAAACATTCATACACCGGCAAGACCAAGGCTTCTTCTTTTGCCAGTCCCTCTTTGAGATTCTCATAAACTGCTCGCGCGCCTTTCCGGCAGCATTTCTCGTGCAAACACACCTTGATGGTAGCCTGCCCGCCACGCTGCTCCTGCGGGAGAGCCCGGGTGTCTTTGGATTGTGGATTTTCTTCCGGCATAAGTGTCAATGCAACATACACGATAGTAAATAAAACTTCAAGAGGCTAGTCCAATTACAGCGACCATCGCTTCGATTTTCTGTGGTTTATCGCGGCGGTAAGAAAAGAAAATATCCGATTCACAAAAAGTACAAGCGGTACTTATTTCAATATGGTCTTCGGATACTCCCAAGCCTTGTAATTGCTCTTTGGCAATCCCTGGCAAATCCACAAATATTCTTCCGTCCCTGCGATTAATATATTTTTCAAAGTCCTCAAACCTTGGTAAAATATCCATCCCGATTTCAAAGTGACATTTTTGAATACTCGGACCAAGGGAGACAAATAAGTTTTTTTTATCCACGCCACAAGCAACAAATGCCTCAAACGTCTTCCCCATCACCCCATCCACAAGCCCCCGCCACCCCGCATGCGCGATACCTATCACTCGGGCGACCGGATCATAGAAAAATATCGGCAGACAGTCCGCTACCGTAATAGATAAAAATACATTCTTTTCCTTAGTCACCAATGCATCCGTACCCGGAATCACTTGCCTCACCACACCAAAACTACTTATACCGATTAGCGACGGCCGTCGTTTATCGGTATATTTTTGAAAAGTAATAATTTCTACTTTTGTACCATGGACAATCTCGGCGCTGACTACTCTGCCGGCATCTATTCCCTGCCTGAGAAAAAACTTTTCTCGATTTTCCCTGTTCTCTTCCGGCCGCTCTAAGAAAACTTTCATCGATTCGTCCTTCTTTTCCGAAAGGACAGCGCTTATTTCCGGAAATTGTTTAAAGAAAGCAAGCATGTATTAATTTTTACTCCGGGCCACCGTACATGTTTTCAATAGTGGCAAGAAGGCGGTTTATTTCTTTTTTTGTTTTGGTATTCTGTGTCAGAAGCTGTGCCGTCCGAAGCATCCTTTTCACTTCCTCGCGCTCATGTCTATCAAAAAGACCATTTTCAAGCGACGCTTCCACTCGGGCAATCAACCCCTCCGCGGTTTCATTGCCTATTTCTTCCGCCTCAATTTTTTCATTTGGAATTTCCTGATGCATATATTTATTTCCCCTACTTAAACAAAGGGAGATACTTGCCATAGCCTTTGGCCTCCATCTCAACTTTCGGAATGAAGAGCAACGCGGCAGAATTCATGCAATAACGCTTCCCGCCGCGCTCTGCCGGACCGTCATCAAAGACATGCCCCAAATGCGAGTCGGCATAACGCGACCGGACTTCCATCCGAACGGAAAAAAATCCATTGTCTTCACGCAATATGACAGCATCGCTCACGAGCGGCTTGACAAAGGACGGCCAACCGGTTCCCGAATCATACTTATCCCGTGAGGAGAAAAGCGGCTCGCCGGAAATCCGATCGACATAGATGCCGTCCGCTTTATTGGCATCGTACTCGTTTGCGAACGGCGGCTCTGTTCCCTCTTTCTGCGTCACGGCATACTGGAGCGGCGAAAGCGTCTCCTTCAACGTCTCGTCAGATGGCTTTTGGTAATTTTCGAAACTGACATTTCCTGAACTATCCATCGGCGTCTGGGTCGCTTCAGGTAATTTCTCGCTCACGCCTTTCTTGAAATGCTTCTCGATAAAGGCGTCCCGCCCGGATCCGCTCCGATAAAAATTATACCGCACTGGATTCTTCTTGGAGTAATCCTGGTGGTATTCTTCCGCTGGCCAAAATTTCGTGCGTAAGAGCACTGCTATAGTGATCGGCTTTTCATAAATCCCTTCGGCGTTTATCTCCGCGATAACTGCCTCCGCGACTTTTTTCTCTTCATCGGTTGCATAGTAAATCGCTGGGGCATACTGCACGCCGCGATCATAAAATGATCCTGTGGCATCAGTCGGATCGCTGTAGCGTATGCTATGCTCTACGAGGCTTTTGTAGGTTGTTTTTGAAATGTCGTAGGTTACTTCGACCACTTCCCGATGCCCTCCCTGGGCATAGTTCTCATAGTTCGGATTATCCGTATTCCCGCCGGCATAGCCTGAGACAACATTGACAATGCCTCTCAGTTTCTCAAAATCCGCCTCCACGCACCAGAAGCATCCCCCTGCAAACAGCGCCGTTCTTGTTTCTTCAGGCAAAGTATCTCTCTGCGGCATAGGTGTGCTATTAGATGGATTACGCAATAAAAACATCCCCACCAATACAATTATTGCGAGGATGATCAACATACCGATAAATAATGGGAAGAACCGCCCTTGTATATTCATATTCATGTCCATAAATCAAGCCACACGCCCGCGTAGTGCACAACGACATACAAGAAGAAAACGTATCCCAAAATACCGGCAATGAGCGTGAGTGTGATGGTATTGATGATTTCGTTTCGCCTCCGCTTCACCTCATCCAACGTGCAGATATTTTTGTTCCGCCAGAAATAAAATACGAGCGCGATCGCCATCGCCACCAATCCAGCGATACGAAAATACCATTTATAATCGCCATACAGCGTGTCCGCAAGTGATGAGGCGAAGCCAACCGTTCCAATTCCGAATACTACCAGGACAATTGGCGACAGACAGCAAAGTGATGCAATTACTACCGGCACACCGCTTATTTTCAAAAGCTCTTTGATGTTCATAATTGCATTATAGCAGATTATTTCGTCTCTTTCTCGATCCAATCGGCGAAAGATTTGTTCGCTTCCACTTCCAATTTCATAATACACGGGGTTTCGTAGGGATGGATGGCTTCGACCGCCTTTTTCACCTTACCCCAATTGGTTCTCTTGGTTTTCAGGATGGAGACGACTTCCTTGGCATTCTCAACTTTTCCTTTCCAGCGATAGACACTCGCCACAGGAAAATAGTTCGCGCAAGCGATAAGCCTTCGCTTGAGCAACATCCCCGTCACCCTCTTGGCTTCTTTCAGGTTCGGATAGGCAATATAGATAATGATGAACTTCTGAACCATATATTTAATTACATAACTGATTACATACCTATTTATTCAAGTATACTCTCAATTTTTCGGCGGCCTCTTTTACTGCGGCGATATTCTTCGGAGTTTTCATATGCGTCTTGGAAAATTGAAGCACCGGCCGAGCGGAGTTTAGTTTCTTTCCAAACTTGGCCTCGTCATTCATCCATTCATAGCGCGGGAGAAACCACAGATGAAAGTGACTGCCGATATTATTTTCCTCCTGAATAAAATATACCGTCTCAATGCCAAGCACTTGGCGTTGCGCCCTGCGAATCTCCCGTACCAATCCAATAAATTCCGCCGCCTCTTCATCCGTAAATTCATCAAAACTTATGATATGTCTCTTCGTAGAAAGCACAACAAATCCAATAATCGGAATTTCATAATCCTGATGCGCATGAAACAGCCTGGTCTCGATGATATATCCGGGCTGATCCTTCCCAGCTTCTGTAATGGCGCATCCGATGCAATCCATTTCTTTCTTCGCCCCCGTAAAATCTTCAATGATTCTTTTTGGCATAGATAAAATTCTTAATTACCTTATAAAAACCATTTTCTTTTGGAGGCCGGTGGTGATGTGCAGTTTCATTGTTTCATCGACATAAAAGTCGATCTCGCTGCGGATGCCGAATTCATTGGCAATGTAAATGCCGGGTTCGATTGTGTAACCGAGACTGAGTTTCAAAGGCTCGTCGCCTTTCTTATTAAGATTCTTGTCGGCACCATGGGGCGAGCGAAATCCGATAGAATGGCCAATCGAATGGAGAATATGCTTCCCATATCCCGCTTTATATATTATAGCATTGGCTTTTTCATTGACTGCCTGTCCTTTCGGTAACTTTCCCTTCTTCGCATGACTTTTAATAAATCTGAGGGCGGCATCCCTCGACTTCAATACCGTATCGAATGCCCGCTGTATTTTGATAGGCAATGATTTTCCATAATAGGCCATCCAGGTAATATCCGCGTACGGGTAGTTCCTTTTCTTAAACCGCGCCCAAATATCGATGAGAATCAAAGTATTTGGCTTCAAAACTTTTGATTTCTTGCCAATGGCATAGTGCGGCTGTGCCGAGTGTTCATTAAACGCCACTATCGGCAAACCCATACAAGATTTGAGGTCATACTCTGAATACTTCCTCAGAATAAACTTCTGGATACTTCTTTCCGTGACAATTTTCTCTTTTGATATAAACAAAAAGACCTCCTGGACAATCCCCTCCAAAACATCCACCACCTCCTTGTGATTCTTTATCTGCTCATCCGTCCACACCATATATTTCAATTGAAATAGATTTTGGAAGCCTTGCTTCCAAATAACTTTAAAATTTCTCTTGTGCTAAAAATTTTCTTTCATGTATACCTACCAGCACATTTCCCGCGTAAGTTTTGTATTCTTTAACATTTTTAAATTGACCAAGAATATTGTCTTTTGTACAAAACCCTTCTTTAGCATTTCCCATATACTCATCCCAACTGGATCTGCTCTTAATCAACATCTTCCCTAAAGATTTGGAAGCCTTGCTTCCAAATCCATGAACACGGTCGTTGAGATTGACATAAACACTCGCATGCAGAAGATATTCGTTTGAGTCGATATGTACTGCTTGAAATTTTCCCTCAAATAGTCCACCAGATCTCTCGTGTTTGTTATTGAAGTATTTGCTATATCCCGTACCAAGCCTTTGCATAAATTTCTCTATGCCTTTTTCTGAAACCTGTTCCAATATAAAATGGTAGTGATTTGGATTCAGGCAATAAGCCACTATATTTACAAGCCTTTTGTCCTTTTTACCATTTTTGGAAGCCTTGCTTCCAAATTGAGAACGGCAATGTTCATAAATACTGCCAATCGGATTGAGCGCATTGAATTCTTTCATACTCTGAATAAAGCGCTCTTGATCTGCCAAATCGGAAAAGATGTTCCGCTTGTCGGTTCCCCTATTGTAAATATGATAAAATTCGCCACTTGCGAAATTAATTTTTCTTATTGACACGATTTTTATACTTAATACTTCTCTACTATTCTACCATTTGGAAGCAAGGCTTCCAAATCATGTTCTTGCACGCTTGGCAATTGCAACAAGCGGTTTTTCCCATCCAAAACAGGTTTCTATTTCAAAAAGCTTACAAAATACAACAATACACCTCGAATCAGCTTTGGAAAACTCTTCAAGTAACCCCCACGATTTCCTCCATACAACCGCCAACAACTCCATCTGAATCATCAACGCCGCCTGTACAAAGTTTTTTATCCATCCTTAAGAGAAGATCAACCAAAAGCTCGGCTGTTTGCAAACTTACCGGAAGCTCGGAAACAGTAGCGGCAAGACGACTACAGTCCTCACTTAGTGAATTCTGATAAATGAACCATGTTAAAGATATATCATTTTTTTGTTGCTTTTCTTCCTCCAATAGCGGTCTTCCGCCAAGTATAGCATAAATAGCGACTGCTACCATATGCTTGCATAATTCATCATTTTGTCCGAGATAACATTCACAATCTCCTTCGTCAAAACGACGCGTCGACACACGTACTTTATACACACGGCTGCCAAACACAACCGCTGAAAATCCATACGAATCTGATTCAAACTTTGTTACCTTGTGTTTCTCATAACAGGTATTTACCCCAGGGCAAGCCCTGGACCCTGAAACGAGCTTAAGCTCGTTTCATATCCGCGGCAAGCCGCGGGGTATTCAACCCGATTTTACCGGCACTGCGCTCGGAAACGAAAGTAAACTTTCGTTTCGCTCACTTCGTTTGGTAATAAAGTATAGTGGCGCGTTGCCATGTTCCCTCATCGAGTGAAAACTTTATTTTATCAAGATTATAATTTGGATTTATAGGCATATATTTCTTTCTTTACGCCATTCTGCTATCTAAAAGTTTGGAAGCCTTGCTTCCAAATTCTCTTATTTACCCCAGTCAGTATGATTTTTTACAACTTCCCATCTTTATTGGATTCACTATCTCCAACTTTTATCCCTTCGACTGACTCAGAGCCTTTGGCTGAAACGGGCATATTGTTTGGTGCAGGAGAAACAGAAGTTGTTTTGACTGTTTTTATTGGGCCGAGATTGGCGTAGGCGAGGACGGCAAGTATGAGGGTGAAGCCGAAGGGGATATGGAACATCGAAAGCGGACCGGTGGTCAGAACGCTATAGAGAATCGGGAGGGTGAGGAGATAGAGACCGAGCTTGTAAGACTGGCCGTAAGTACAGTCAACTTTGCGCAGTTTCGCCATAAGCCAGATGACAAACGCTCCGAAGAGGAGATAGACAAGATACCCGACCCAGAGAAAGACGAAGATAAACGCCGGCATGAAAATAAGCAGGATAATGACAACAATTCTTCCGACTTTGAAGGCGAGATCTACCCATTCCGTGAGTTTCTGCTCATTCAAGACAAAAGAGGCTTTGCTAAATTGATCGAATTTCTGAATTTCGATTTTGTCTTTTTGCGGGTCGTGCGTCCAGACAGCATCGCCTCCGAGGATGGCGAGGGTATCGTAACGCTCGAAATCATTGAGCGTGATGGATCCGCGGGTATTGATAACGACGAGATTCTTCGGAGTTTTCACATCAAATTCCGCTGGCATCGGGATGCTGTATGGCTCCTCGACATTGGAAGCCATCTGACCATTTTGGAAAGTAAGCACAAGCTCATCCGGATACACGGCCAACACCTTGGCGCGGATATCGCCCATTTCTTTGACCTGAGAATGCCACACTCCGAAAGCTATATACAGAGGAATCGAGATGACGACCGCCACGCACAAGATAAACAAAGTGTACTGCTTGAGCGCTACCGAGAAACTCTCCGTCTTGGCGGTGGCGTAGAAAGCGACATCATAGACGCTCTTTTTTACGGTTTGAAAAAATCCCATAGACTTTTATAAATTAATGCTTAAAGCTCCTGCCCCAAGTATAGAATATGCCAGAGGATATGCAAAGAGCGGCTAATTCCCTGCTTGAAGTAAATTTAGAAGCAAGGCTTCCAAATTACATCACCAGATTCATGGTTGACATTTATTACTCTCTCGACCTATAATGAGCCGTTACTTCATCGAAGTAACCAGATGCCGGTTCACCCGGATCTGCTTCGTCCTTTTACAGGAGATCGAACCGTGAAAAATAGCCGCAGAAGTGAAGCCAGAACTAACCAGTATGACTTCGGGGAGGCGACCGCAAAGGCCGTAGCATTCTACTACCTGGATGTTTTCAGGCACTTGCTTACCGTCGTGCCCTCTCTCACATATACCAAAAAAGTGATGCCTTTGCGCTACCGTGACATGGTACGGGAAGTCGACAGCATTACGCCGCCACACACGGTGGAGAGCCGGACAGTCCTTGTGGATAGCGATAGGCAAATCGAGCTTTTCTTGGAGCGGGATAGCTTTCTCTACAACTTGGAAGGCACGCCAAAAATCTGGCATTCTCGGTGGTCCGTTATTCTGGTTACCGTGAAGGAGACGACCAGCATCCCATGCTGGCCAGACTTCGAAACTACCCGGATCACCATCCCCAAACGGGTAGCGAAGTGGCTGGCCAGGAATCGTTCCGTGCCATCCGATGAAGTGCAAAAAAGACTCAGGCGTTTCATTATCCCGAAAACTGTGCTTCCCTCATGCCGGAAAGCATGGGAAAAGTGCATTTCAGACGCTACCATCACAGCGCTGCTCTGATCGGGTGTCTGAGGACTTGACCTTCCTATAAGAAATACGATTTTCTCGGATAGTATCAATCAACGACAAAAGGAGGAGAAACAGGCCCTGGCGGGAAACATTCTGCCAGGACCGCTGCATTTTTTTAACCATTTAGAAGATTTTGGAAGCAAGGCTTCCAAATTAACAAAAAAATTCTCGGACAATCCCCTCCAAAACATCCGCCATCTCCTTATGATTCTTTATCTGTTCATCCGTCCAAAGCATATTTTGCAATCGTAAAATTTTTAACGACTCTTTTTATGTATTGCTCGGTTGATGAAAATTAGTTTTCGTCTATAGTATTCTCGAATATTCAATCCATCCCCTTCTTCCTTCAATTTTCGGTAGGATTCCAATACTTCAGGATTTGTTTTTAGAATATGCTGGAATTGGACAAGCTTACTCCAGCTCTCATGTTCTTTGTTGATGACAAAAATATCGACATGCTTGCCTTGTTCTTCCGCCACGAACCTGACTCTTTTCAGAGGATAAGTGCTTCTGGGCTCACCAAAAAGTTTCCGAAGCGCTTCGACAGTTTCATTGAATTTCGCCTCTGGAACTGGCACGTACACATCAATTTCGTCTTGACCTGATATGCCGAGACTCGAGGCGCCATAATGCTCGACAGCAACATCCGCTCCAAAATGACCCTGGATTTTCTTTTTCACTCTTTCAAATTTCTCCTCCGTGGTCGGGTCAAATGGTACGATCTTGACTGTTCCGGTGTCCGAAAGATGCGCCAGCCACTCTTCTTGTTCTGGTGTCAACATAACTTTTATTGTATAAAAATACTGATCACTCTATCCCCTCCAGAACATCCACCACTTCCCTATGATTTGCTATCTGCTCGTCCGTCCAAACCATAGTATTTAAGTAATTGTACCTGCCCCCTTTTCTGGCTTTCTAATCATTTTTTTATAAAAAATGTACCTGACCCATTTTCTTTTCCGGCTCGAATCCGTATCCTTCCCATGCATCAACACGACTTTCATAGATTTAGATACTAAAAACAATCACCGCTTTCATGCGAATACTTAAGTATTTTAACATATCATCAATAATGCTTTATTCAAAGCATTATTACATCATTCACATTGACAAAACCGATGAATAAGAGTATAATGGTTTGTTGCAATGAAGTGTTACATTTTATTCCGATACGCAACAACCACCTTAACAATAGAGGGAAAAATGGCTATTAAAACGGCAGAAGATGCAGCAAAAATAGCGCGGCAGGTTGTAAACAGCAATATCTGCATGATACTTTCAGCTCGTGTAGTAGGCACGCGGCATCTATACCAGCGCACCTACTATTACGAGAGTATGAGTTTCGGATCAAACAACATGCGCGGCACCGGTATCCCGGTCAACTACATCCGAGATCTGTGCCAAGGCAGCGGCGTGGAGTTCACGATCGTCGGAAAAGCGGTAGTGATCAAACCGCACATCGCTGGTGTCAAAGTCGACGATGAGTTCGTCGGCAAGGAACAAACGGCCATCATTCAGGCTACGGCTTCGCAAGGGTCAGAAGAACACGACCTCTGGATCGGCCCGGTCCACTTCAACCTCGAAGTATTCGAGGTGCAAGAAAAACCGTAGCGCCGACCACAAGCAAATTTAACCGCGTTTTTTCTATAGGAGGTCTACAAATGAACAAAGCCCTGGCGGGAAACATTCTGCCAGGGCCGCTTCATTTTTAGATAAAATATTTCATCCTTCAACTATTTTTTCATAGTTTATATCTGTACTGGATTTTTTGAAAACAATCTTGGCGTTAGCAATTATTTCACCAGGAAATTTATTAGTTTGGTCATGTCTGAACTCTTCTTTATCAACATCAATAACTAATTGAACTTTATCCTTATTACTTTGATCTTTTTTCCTCTCACCAACCCAAATGTGTAATTGTTTTCTACCCTTTTCTTGCCCAAATTTATATCCCACAAAAAAATTCTCGTCCTCAGTTGTACTATGACTAAGTGATGTTGGTGGGATGTCAAAGTTTATAACTGGGTATTTTGAACGAGCATTCGCTTCATATATCTTATGAGCTTTACTTCGAAGTTCCACTAAGTCGCTATCTAAAATTTTTGAGTAATCGGCATTACAGTTCCAACATTTAACCACACCACCTGCTAAACTTACGTTACATCTCTTGCAAAATGGTCCAGTGATACCCAGATCTCCCCTTGATGTAATTCTTGGTTGCCATGATAGTCCCTGATAAATAAAAGTTTCATCAAGTTCACGATTTGTGACGGAAGGAATCATTTTCATATAATTATTTTCAAATAAGAGCGGAGGAAAACCTCCGCTCTTAATATACTCCTTACTTTTTCGGCTCGTCTGCTGGTTTATCACCTTCAGGTTTAGCCGGCTCGTCTGAAGCCGAAGCAGGCTCTGTTTCGGCCTCTTTCGGGGCTTCGGCAGTACCAGTATTGCCATCGGCTGGCTTAGTTTCGCCTGCTTTGGTCTTCTCGGCTTCTTGAGCCGCTTTATAGAGTTTCTCACCAATCTTTTGTGCGGCGGTGGAGAGATTCTCGGTGGCCTTCTTGATAGCTTCCAAGTCATCGCCGTTCTTCACTTTGTTGAGCTCAGTGATGGCTTCCTCCACCGGCTTCTTCTCATCAGCGGTCAACTTGTCACCGGCATCTTTCATCGACTTCTCGGTCGTGTAGGAAAGGCTGTCGGCCATATTGCGCGCTTCGATGAGTTCTTTCTTGCGCTTGTCCTCATCGGCGTGCATCTCGGCATCCTTCTTCATCCGCTCGATCTCATCTTTGGAAAGTCCGGTGGATGATTCGATACGGATAGATTGGGATTTATTCGTCGCCTTATCTTTGGCCGTCACAGAAAGAATTCCCGAAGCATCGATGTCAAACGTCACCTCCACCTGCGGGATACCGCGCGGCGATGGTGGAATGCCGTCTAAGATGAATTGACCAAGAGATTTATTGTCAGAGGCCATCTCACGCTCACCCTGGAGTACGTGGATCTGCACCGATGGTTGATTATCAGCGGCAGTGGAAAATACCTGAGAGCGAGATACAGGTACCGTCGTATTGCGATCGATAAGCGGCGTCCGCACGCCTCCCAAAGTCTCGATACCGAATGTGAGCGGCGTCACGTCCAAGAGAAGCACATCTTTCACAGAACCTTCCAGTACCCCGCCCTGGATAGCGGCACCAAGCGCCACCACCTCATCCGGATTGACGGTAATATTGGCTTTCTTGCCGAAGAATTTTTCTACGCTGGAAAGAACCAGCGGCATACGAGTCATCCCGCCGACCAAGACGATCTCATGGATATCTTTCACATCCAGTTTCGCATCGGCCAGGGCTTTTTTCACTGGGCCAAATGTCGCCTCGACCAGATCGCCTACCAGCTCTTCCAACTTGGCCCGCGACATCTTGATAAGCAAGTGCTTCGGCCCGTTGGCATCCGCGGTGATGAATGGCTGATTGATTTCCGTTTCGTTGGCAGTCGAGAGTTCGATCTTGGCTTTCTCGGCAGATTCCTTGATGCGTTGGAGCGCCAGTGGATCTTTGCTCAAATCGATCCCTTCCTGTTTCTTGAATTCATCGAGTATCCAGTGGATGATCCGCTGGTCGAAGTCATCACCGCCCAAGTGCGTATCCCCGTTGGTCGACTTCACTTCGACCGTGTCTTCGGCTACTTCCAAGATGGAAATATCGAACGTTCCGCCACCCAGATCATAAACTGCAATTTTCTCATCTTTCTTCTTGTTGAAACCGTAGGCCAGAGCGGCGGCCGTCGGTTCGTTGATGATGCGACGCACGTTGAATCCGGCGATTTCACCCGCTTCTTTGGTGGCCTTGCGCTGGGAGTCGTCGAAATAGGCCGGTACGGTAATGACCGCGTCGGTGATCTTCTCACCCAGCTTCTCTTCTGCGTCGGCCTTCAGTTTGCCGAGAATCATCGCAGAAGCTTCCTGCGGCGTGTATTCCTTGCCACCCATCACGATCTTCACGCCTTCGCCGGCCTGAAGAATCTTGTAGGGAAGCGTTTTCTTGTCGCGCTGGACTTCCTCGTCGTTGAAATGCCGCCCGATGAGGCGCTTCACGGAAAACAGTGTATTCTCTGGATTGGTAACACCCTGGCGCTTGGCGAGTAAGCCCACCAGACGCTCGCCGGTTTTCGATATCGCCACCATCGACGGTGTGGTACGATTGCCTTCCTTGTTCTCGATGATGTTGGGAGTCCCGCCTTCCACGAACGCCATCGCGGAGTTGGTTGTCCCCAAGTCTATGCCGAGTATCTTTGCCATAGTTGTCTCTGAGTCTGCGAGGAGCTACAACTATGAGCACCCCGCAAAACTTTATTAATTATTTAATCGACATTCACAACAATACAGCCGAAGGCGTATCCGTGAACACAACGTCCACTTACTGATGCGTTCTTCGAAAGTCTATGCGGGGTCGACATATTATTTATTAACTTATTAAATGAAATTATTTTTCTCTTGTCATTCCGAGCCTGTCGACCGCGTGTCGCTAAAGCTTTAGCGGTGGCGCAGGAATCTTGTCTTATTGTTCTGAGACCCTTCGACTTCGCTCAGGGTGACAACCTGAATCCCGGGTCAAGCCCGGGATGACAGTAAAGGTTACTTTACTGTCACTTTCGCCGGTCGTATCACTCGATTACCGAACTTATAGCCTTTCTGGATCACCTTGACTATCGACTGACGACTGACGACTGACGACTGACTGCCCGCCTCCGAAGCATCTTCTTCTGTTGTAGGTTGTAGGTTGTTGGTTGTTGGTTCTGCATTGCTCACGGCCTCATGTATCTTCGGATCAAACTCTTCGCCCTCTTTTACTTCTATCGTCTGAATGCCATTGTCAGTCAATACCGTCTCTAGTTGTTTCTCGATATACTGGATGCCAATGACCCACGGACTGTCTTTCTCTTCGGGCGGGACGTGGAGCGTCGCGGAGCGGAAATTATCCAACACCGGGACGATATCCAGCACCAGTTTTTCTATGAGATATCCCCCGAGCATTTTCTGCGTTTCCGCCTGGCGCTTCTTATAATTCTCGAAGTCCGCTTGGCATCGCTTCAGATCATTCAATAATTCTTCATTTCTTAGATAATTCGCTGCGTTCCTAATGACCCCTTTCAACCATGGAAAATACTCTTTGCTGCTCTCGACTTCCTCAATGGTATTCCAGTAAAATTCGCTATTTTCTTCGCTCAATGCGATCTCTCCACCCTTGTATTTTGCTAGTACAAAAAGGACGGCTCGACTCGGTTGCTCGGTAAAATAGTGTATAGTGTGTCCCAGATTAGCATTGATGATTTCGTATTGGACATCTTCTCCCAATTCTTCCTTGATTTCACGAGCGATAGCTTGCTCTGTTTTTTCTCCTTCATTCATCCGACCACCTGGTACTTCCCACACACCATATTTTTCAGAAGCTTCTGAAGGTCTCTCATCTTTTGTAATAAGAAATTTCTTGTCTTGCGGATTGTACAAGATGACTTTCTGGCTTATCTCGAATTGTTCATGTTTTCCGAGATTCGTGATTCGTGATTCGTGATTCTTCTTTGGTGTCATATTTTTTTAACCCCTCCCCACCCTCCCCTTGGAAAGGGGAGGAGGAAATGGGAACAATTATACTTTAATTATTGAAATGATTCCTGTCGTCCCAACAATTATCACAACAGCCAATGACGAAGACAAAAGCTTCTTCATATACTCGATGAGGGATTTGTTCTTGGCATAATCCATCCGTTTCGGTCCGATAATAGCCAGCATCCCTTTCTCCCCTTCGCGATTCTTGTACGGCGCCACGATCATGGAACAATTATCGATACCCGCGATGGGATTTTCTTTGCCGATGTATATGTGCGTTTCTCCGTCTTTCAATTTCACCATCAGGCCATCCAATTTTTCATCCAGCGTATCGAGCGTTTCCACCAAACGGCACAATTCATCTATCTCACGAAACTCCGGCTTCTCGATAAGTTCCTTCATCCCGAAATCATAAAAATCGTTGGCGCCGGTACTCGAGACCGCCAAATTGCCGGAGAGAACGGAGAGAAGTTTGGCCGTCGTCCGCCCCAGACGGACGTGCTTGGCACGGAGCATCAGGAGCTCTTTCTGCAACCGTTCCTGATCGCGGCGCGAAAGCGTCTCTTCTCCCATCATTTCCTCGACGTAGATACGATAGCCTTGATCAGTCGGAATACGTCCGGCGGACACGTGCGGCTGGTAGAGAAAACCTTCCTCTTCCAACGTCACCATATCGCTCCTGAGAGTCGCCGCACTGACCGGAAAATCGGAGTGTTTCAAAAGCACTTGGGAACCTACGGGCAAAGCCGTCTCCGTATAGAGCTCCACAATAGCTGAGAGAACTTGTTTTTGCCTATTATTCACACTCTACTCGATGTACACTATTTTCCGCGGTCGCGGAAAATAGTGTACAGATTTATCAATATATTGAATCCCAGTTTCATTATAAATACCTATTGGCACTCTGTCAAGTAGAGTGCTAACCCTCAAAAGCATTTGAAAGGGGTGTCACGTGTTCTGTGCACCCCTATTCTTATGTGGCCGTTGCCACGTGTGAGCCCATTGGCTCGATCAGTTTATAAATTTTTCGATGTTATACGCGCTAGTGTTTTCTCCCCTTCTTTTTGTCCTTCTGCTGTGTGCCCTGTCCCTTGAGCCGTATGTGCAATTCTTGGCACGGCCCTTTGCACGCACACGTACTGGTGCACAAGGAAGACTCCGAATCGTAGTGCACCGTAGCTGCCACTTGCTCCGGAACCCTGGACTCATCAGCGTGCAGACACATCCAGCCCGGCACCGTTTCAGACCGTTGAAACACCTGCATAGGTCGCAGGTCCGATCTTCCAACACGCTCCCCAAGTTGCGGGACAAACGTGGGTATTTCTATTTGTGACGACATAGCACCCCCTTCTTGATTAACAACATTGATATGCTGGAAGCTCCATACCTTCCCCTCTCCTTGCTACGGCACCAGATTGCTTACCAGCACCGTATTCTTACTACGTAATTAAATCGGATGCCCCGTTTTAAAAGGGCAATATTCGCAATCCCTGCAGACTTTTCGCTCCGCGGAATTTTTTCCTGCTATCACCTGCCAAAACTTGGCAATGGCAACGGATTCCGAAACTGAAGAAAATTGAGGGATCTGTTTACAAGGAACCTGCTTAACGGCCCTTGCTGTTCCGGTCGCTGTTTGAGTCATTGGCACTTCCTCCTACAACGCTCGTCGCAACACTTACCCACGCGATAATGCATTTGTCTTGCCACCTGCACTGTGATTCTGCGAAGCTTTCCGTCTGAACCAAGCTGGCTTTCTCCCTTTTCAGCAACAATCGAGAGAAACACCAGACAAACAACTCGTCCGTTTGGAGCACGTGGTCCGCGCTTTGTATCTGGCATGAGCTCCTCCCTATTTCCTGACTGCGGTTGATGGAGAAATCTTTTTCGCGGAAACGATCCCAGTTCTCAGTGACGTACGGACGCCCCTTGTGTGGACATGCCTGGGCGGCCAATTTTCAATGCCAGCGAAAGCTTCTTCCACCGGCGGCATTCTTTTCTGAACTTTCTTCGTCATCTTCGTTCCTCCATCATAAAAAAGACAAAAAACCGTCACAATCATACCAACTGACTGATTGTTAACGGACTGGTTAGAATCTATTCAGAAAGTCTGTATTCTTCTCTAGACTCTTTTAATAGATTCCAACACTGAATCCAACTAAATATATTACAAAATCACTAATCTGAAATCCTGGATTCCCGCCTTCGCGGGAATGACAAAATACAAACGATCTAAGTTGACTCAGGGCACCGGATCATACCCCCCATCATTCCACGGATGACAACGAAAAATACGCTTCAGCCCCAAAAAACTTCCGCGCGCGACACCATAGCGCTCTATGGCCTCGTACGTATAGGCGCTGCAGGTCGGATGAAAACGGCAAAACCGTTCCCCGAACAGCATCCCGATGAACCCGTGTTCAAAAGAGATGGTTTTTTGGTATAACCGTATAAACCCAAGAACAAACTTTTTCAACATACTGAGAGCATAGTCCTCCCCACAGGGTTTTGTCAATTATACTTTTGCTTGATATACTAAAGTAAATTTCAAACCCCTCCCTACCCTCCCCTTGGAAAGTGGAGGAGGCCACAAATAAAAATGAAAATCCTCAAACACAAAAAAATAACGTGGATCGATTTTGAGAACCCGGAGAACGATGACATCACTTTTCTCCAGGAAAATTTCAATATCCATCCGCTGGCGATATAGGAGCTCATCACGCCCACCTATCAGCCCAAAGTCGTGCAGTACGATAACTGCCTGTTCCTTTCCATCCATATCCCCCTCTTCGACACGGAGAAGCGGACGACGTATTCGGGCGAACTGGATATCATCCTGACCGACCGCCATCTCATCACCAGCCACCGCCAAAGCATCTATCAGCTCACTAAATTTTTCGAGGATCTGCAAAAGAGCGAAGGCAAGCGCCGACTGTCCATGGAAACTACTCCGGCCCACCTCCTCCACCATATCATCGCCCTCCTTCTCAATTCCTGCTTCCCGCGCCTCAACCATATCAGCCAAAAGCTGGATTTTATCGAAAATCAGGTCTTCGCGGAAAAAGAAAAGGAGATGGTTTTCGAGATCTCCGTCTTGAAGCGCGACATCCTCAACTTCCGCCGCACCCTGAAACCCCAGCGCTCCATCCTTGAATCCATCCTCCAGAAGGATCACCCGTTCATCCCGGCGGAAACGAAGATCTATTTCCAGGATATGATCGGCACCAACGTCCGCCTGTGGAACATCCTGGAGAGCCAGAAAGAAACCATCGAGGCGCTCGAAGCCACCAACAATTCCCTCCTCTCCAACAAGCTGGAACTGACGATGAAAGTGCTCACCATTTTCTCCGCTATCCTCCTCCCCATGACTGTCTATTCCAACATGCTCGCGATGAGCGCCCAGATCCCATTCGGACACAATCCGCATGCTTTCTGGATCCACACCAGCCTGATGATATTCCTCTCCCTCATCACTATCACGGTTTTCAGAATCAAGAAGTGGCTCTAGCAAGGCGGAATTAAGAATAGTGAATCGTGAATTACGATAACGACAACTATGAAATTCTATAATACACTTACCAAGAAAAAAGAAGTCTTTGAACCTCTCCATCCCGGCAAAGTCGGGATGTATGTTTGCGGCCCGACAGTCTACGGATATATGCAAATCGGCAATATCCGCGCCTACGTGTTTGCCGATACGCTGCGCCGCGTTCTCGAGAACGCGGGTTTTGAGGTACGGATGATTAAGAACATCACCGATGTTGGTCATTTAACGGAAGACGAAGTTGGTCAAGCCGATAGTGGAGAAGACAAGATTGAAAAAAAGGCCAGAGCGGAAAAGAAAAGCCCTGAAGAAATTACCCGCTTCTATGAAGAATATTTCTTGCGGATGGAAAAAGCGCTCAATATTTTACCAGCCCATTACTTTCCCCGCGCCACCGCCCACATCAAGCAGATGATCAAGCTGATCAAGGAACTCATCAAGAAAGGTTATGCGTATGAAAAAAATGGCAATGTGTTTCTCGATGTCACTTCTTTTCCCCAGTACGGCAGGCTCTCCGGCAATACTTTGGAAAATTTGAAAGTAGGCGCCCGTCTCGAAGAGCATCCCGATAAGAAACATCCTTGGGATTTTGCTCTGTGGCTCAAAGCCCCCAAAGATCACCTGATGCACTGGCCATCGCCGTGGAGCGAAGGCTATCCCGGCTGGCACATCGAATGCAGCGCGATGAGCATGGAATACCTCGGCGATACGCTGGACATCCACACCGGCGGTGAAGATAATATTTTTCCCCATCATGAGGCGGAAATCGTCCAGTCCGAAGGTGTTACCGGTAAGCCTTTTGTCCGTTACTGGCTTCATACTCGCCACCTCCTCGTGGATGGTGAAAAGATGGGTAAATCCAAAGGCAACTTCTATATATTGGAAGATATCTTGAAAAAAGGCTTTTCTCCGATGGATCTGCGCATGCTCTATATCGGCGCCCACTATCGCAGTCAGATGAATTTCACCTGGGAGGCTCTGGAGCAGGCAAAGAAAAACAAAGAAGTTCTGTACAGCATTGTGGAGCGTTTGAACAGCGTTAAAGGCGAGCAAAATATACCTGGCTCCGTAAAATCCGTTGGAGCGAATCACGGGGCAAGTGCTTTCGGAGGAGAAGAGTACTTGAAAAAAGTGAGAGAGGCGATGCGCGATGATCTGAACACTCCTCTGGCGCTTGCCGTCACCTTCGAATTGATAAAAAAAATAAATATGTTGCTCGATCAAAAAGAAACGGTAGACGCTGCGGTTCTCGGACTGGTTTTCGAAAAGATATTCTTGTTCTTCGGTCTGACTAGGGAAAAAGAAATTATTCCAACAGACGTAGAAGATATGGCCAAAGCGCGCGAGGCAGCTCGCCAAACGAAAGATTTCGCCGAATCTGATCGCCTGCGTGATCTCATTGAAAAACGCGGCTACAAAGCGGAGGATATTCCCGGAGGCTATCGCTTGAAGAAATCTTAAAAAAAGACACTACAGAATGTTTATTATACACCATAAATTCTGTTTTGTCAACCCACGAGTTAGTCACATTTTATACAACAGAAACATTGGACTTCTTCTCGACGTTCAGTATAATAAAGCTTACGTTCGTTCAAACACATTTGAAAAGATAAGGCGTAAGAAGAAGGTGTCATTCCGAGCCCGTTGAGGAATCTATTTATTTTTGGAAAACAGATCCCTCCATTCGAAGACTCAGTCGAGATGACAAAGAGTAAATAATTATAGATACAACTTTTAATTCTTACAGATAATGGCCAAAGCCACCGATCATCTCCGCGTTCCCCCGCATAATCTCGAAGCTGAAACTTCGGTGCTCGGCTCTTTGATGCTGGACAAAGATGCTGTCATCAAAATCGCCGATCTGCTCAAAGTGGGTGACTTCTACAAAGACGACCACAACGTGATTTACGAAACGATGCTCGCCCTCTACGAAGACCGCGAGCCGATCGACGTCTTGTCGCTGGCCAACAAGCTGGAAGAACAGAGCCAGCTGGAAAAAGTGGGCGGATCGAACTACCTCGCCTCGCTGGTCAATTCTGTTCCTTCCGCTTCGAACGTCGTCCACTATGCCAAAGTGGTCCAGAAAAAAGTCCTGCTCCGCCGCCTCATCAGCGCCGCGAGCGATATCGTCGAAATGGGCTATGATGAATCCGAAGACGTCCAAAAAATCCTTGACGAAGCTGAACAGAAAGTCTTTGCCGTTTCCCAAAAATATATCAAGCAGGATTTTGTCCCCATCAAATCCATTCTCGAAATTGCTTTCAACCGCATCGATGAACTGCACAAGAGCGATCACGCCTTCCGCGGCGTTCAGACTTTTTTCCCGGATATCGACAATCTCTTGGCCGGGCTCCAGAAATCCGATCTCCTTATCCTGGCCGCCCGCCCATCGGTGGGCAAAACTGCCCTCGCCCTCGACATCGCCCGGCAGATCGGCGTTCACTCCAAGGTACCGGTGGGGATATTCTCTCTGGAAATGTCCTCGGATCAGCTCGTGGATCGGATGATCGCCGCCCAAGCCGGCGTCGACCTCTGGCGCTTGCGAACCGGCAAACTCTCAAGCGAAGGCTCGAATAACGACTTTGAGCGTATTTCTGACGCTATGGGCGTCCTTTCTGAAGCCCCTATTTTCATCGATGACTCGGGCTCGCTCAATATCATGGAAATGCGGACGATGGCCAGACGTCTCCAGGCCGAGCACAATCTGGGGCTCATCATCGTCGACTATCTCCAGCTGATGGAAGGCCGCAGCAACCGGCAAAGCGATAATCGCGTCCAGGAAATCTCAGAAATTTCCCGCGGATTGAAACAATTGGCTCGCGAATTAAATATCCCGATAATGGCCCTCTCGCAATTATCTCGAGCCGTGGAATCCCGTCCGGATCAGATACCGCGGCTCTCCGATTTGCGCGAATCCGGTTCGATCGAACAGGATGCCGACGTGGTGATGTTCCTCTACCGGGAAGATCGCGTCAAGCCGGATACCCCGAACAAGAACATCGCCGATATCATCGTCGCCAAACACAGAAACGGCCCCATCGGCAAAGTGCAGTTGTATTTCGAGGAAAACTCCACCACATTCAAGTCGCTGGAGAAGATACACTCCTAAAATGAATCAGGAATCTTGAATCAAGAATCAGGATTTACTTACCGGGTTTTTATTGTTTATCTTTTCTTTATTCATAATTCGTAATTCATAATTCCTCTTCAAATGCATTATCCAAAGGTCTTCCAATCCCTGATAGCACATTTTTCCACTCTCCCCTCCGTCGGTCCCAAAATGGCTGAACGCATCGTACTCTACCTCTTCAAACAGGACGAGGAGAAACTCCAGAGCTTTGCGGAGAGCCTCGAAGCGCTCCATCACCTGAAAAGCTGCACACGCTGTTTCCATATCGCCGAAGGCGAACTCTGCTCCATCTGCGCCGATACCAAACGTATAACTGACACCCTCTGCCTCGTGGAAGAACCACTCGATGTCATCGCTATCGAACGTACTGGCGCCTACCTTGGTCTCTACCACGTTCTGGGAGGCCTCTTGGAAAGCGGCAAGAGCGACAACAGTGATACTCTCCGTATCAACGAGCTCCTCCATCGGGTAGCAAATGACGGCATAAAGGAAGTTATCCTGGCGACCAATCCCACCACCGAAGGTGACCTGACCGCTCTCTATCTGAAAAAAAAGCTGGAACCCTGCAAGATCAAAGTTACCCGGATCGGACGCGGCATGGCCACCGGCGGCGACATCGAATACGCCGACGAACTCACCCTCGTCTCTTCCTTGACAAATCGCAAGGAACTGGTATAATACGGACATTAGTTAGTTCCTTAAGTGACGAGCATTAAGCTCGTTTTTTGTTTCAGCCAATTTTTGAGAAGGATACACAATGAATGTACCCGCTGTAGCATTGGTTGCACCGGAAGCTATTCACGTCGACCTGGGTATGGTCGAGATTGAGCAAATCCTGCCACATCGTGGTGGTGCACTCGTAATTCACAAGGTGCACATTCATGAAAGCACTCGCGCCAGTGGATATTTCTCAGTGTGCGTTGACGATACAAGGATTCAGGATCACTTCGGGATTATGCCGGGAGTTCTCATCGCAGAGTTCGTGCATCTGACCGGAGCCGTGCTAATGATGTTCACAGATCGAGAGGTTTTTCCGATTCTCAACACATCAATGATTGAAGTGGCATTACCGGCTATGCCTGGCGATGGCTTAACCTGTGAGGTTGAGCTAATCGATCAAACCAAACGGAGATTCACTTTTCGTGGTGAGGTTTTTAACCAGTACGGTAAATCCGTGGCGACTGTACATTTTACAGGAACTCGTTTTCCCCGACGTATGCTTGAACGAATCAAGATTAACCAAACCAGCCTATAAGAAGAAAATGAGATGCGTAGCAATTTCATAATGGAACCGCCTCTCGCATCGTTGCCACCGCTGTCCGACGAAGCAAAAGTCTACCTTTTGATGGTTCAAATGATGAACGCGGAACATACCCATGTTGACCCGTTCCCTGTACCGAGAGCATTCCAGGGATTCCGGGAAGGCAGGAAGGGACTGGGAGACTTTCCAAAAGAAACGGCTTACCCATCCAACATATCAGAGGTACTGCGTTACTGCCTCGCTCGTATTTGAGGGATTGTAAGAAAAAGCAAAACTTGGAGGGGCCCGCGGAGATGAATCTTCTCTCCCCGGGTCTTTGAATTTTTAGACAGTATATTTGAAAAATAATATAATGCGCTCTGAAACTAACAGCCGTGAGAATTAGAATGCAAGTAAAAGACAAGAACCACATTCTAAAACAATGTCTCATTTGCAAGCATTCTAGTTTTTTGCCCGCCTAGCCGTCGAGGCTGGCAAAATACTAGAATAGAATACATCAGTTTGAACTGGAAGAAGTATCAATGATGGTGTTATTTACGGTTTAATGGTATTTATGGGAGGCTAGATTTTTTTAATTTTCTTTCTATGAAGCCAGAGAAGTGCTGTTTTATGCAATGAATACTCCTCGCGGCAAGCCGCGAGGTATCTTTGACAAATTTGTCTTTGATACTCGCCGCAAGCGGCGGGGAATTAGACCCTAATTGAGATTAAACTAAACGACGTTGCAATAAAAGCTCCTTTCTTGGCTTGTATGTACCACGAGATGAAGTTTTCAGCCTCCCGAAACGTTAATTAACTCTTATTTACTTATCGACGGCCGTCGATAAGTGAATAATTCATTTGTTTGGAAATAAACAGATAAAAAAATCCCGCTTGAGGCGGGACTTATTTTTTGCTGGAATTATTTTACTGAGATTTTAGTAATCTCCACTTCCGTGTACGCTTGGCGATGGCCATAGCGGACGAGGTAGCGCTTCTTGGCCTTGTGCTTGATGCCTTTGACTTTGTCATGGCGTTCCTGCGCGAGCACCTTGCCTTCCACGACTGCCTTCTCCAAAACCGGCGCACCGATATGGACAGCCTTCTCATCGCCGACAAAGAGCGTCTCGAACTGCACGGTGTCGCCGACTGCCTGATCGAGCTTCTCAATCTTCACTTTTTGCCCCTCGGAAACCTTGTACTGCTTTCCGCCAGTTCTGATAATCGCGAGCATATCCATAGAAATATCGACTTATTTAACCTACTTATTTTATATCATTGTTCAGCAGGTGTCAACCACCACGCTGTAAATGTTAAAACTCAAATGACAAATACCAAATCAATGACTAAAATCTGAATGTTTAAAAATATCTTTCAATCATTGGAGCTTTGAGTTTCCTGTCTGCCGACAGGCAGGAATTTAACATTTGAAATTTTGATTTTGACATTATTCTAAAATTGCTTTGATACGGCGGACACCGGCGGACGAGGCTTCTTCTTTAATAATCTTGAATCTTCCTTTTATATCTTCTGTGTTAGCAACGTGCGGGCCGCCACACAATTCCTGAGAATAAACGGTGCCATCATCCGCCTTCACTTTATATACCGTGACCTTGTCCGGGTACTTCTCCCAGAAACTGCCCTCGACGCCAGCCTCTTTGGCCTTATTTTTTTCCATCACCTCCGTAATCATGGCGCATTTCTTTTCGATAGCCTCATTCACGTAGATCTCTACCTTGTCGAGTACTTCACGGCTCACTTTCTCCGGATGCGTGAAGTCAAACCGAGTTCGTTCTTCGGTGATATTGGATCCGGCCTGATGGACATCCTGTCCCAGATATTTCCGCAGTCCGGCAAGCATCAGATGCGTCGCAGTATGAAAAGCGATAACTTTGGCGCTATGATCCGCCAGTCCTCCTTTGAATTTCCCCGCGCTCGCCGTCCGGGAAAGCTCCTGATGTTTCGTAAATTCCCTCTGAAATTCTTCGCGCTCGATCGTTACGCCTTTTTCTTTGGCGATCTCCTCAGTCATTTCCAGCGGAAACCCGTACGTCGAAAACAATTCAAAAGCGTCCTTGCCGTTGAGCGCCGCTTCGCTCAAGCGCTTCTCAAGTTCCTTCATCCCGCGCGCCAAAGTCTCGCGAAATTTAGCTTCTTCATTTCCGATAACGGAGACAATAAAGCCTTTCTTTTCAATCAGGTATGGATAGGCTTCCTGATACTCCGAAACTACAGCTGCTACACAGAGAGAAAGCGATCCCGGCACCATACCGAGCATGTCCGCGAAGCGCACGGCTCGCCGCAAGAGCCGCCGCAAGACATAGCCTTGATCGGTATTGGATGGCAGGACGCCGTCCGCGATCAGGAACGTCGCGGCGCGCATATGATCCATTATCACCCGAAAAGCGAAAGTCTGTTTCGAATCCTCCCCGTATTTTTTTCCGGAAAGCTTTTTCAATGTTTCGCGCAATGTATCGAATATATCGCCAAGGAACATATCCGGATCGTTCTTCTTGGCCGCTATCAGGCGTTCCAGCCCTCCGCCGTAGTCCACGTTTTTCTGCTTGAGCTTCTCGAAGCCGACGGCTGTTTTCCGGTACTCCATAAAGACATTGTTGCCGATTTCCATAAACCGACCGCAATCGCAGTTCACATGGCACGGCGCATCTTTCCACTGCGACTCTCTGTGGAAATCATGCTCCGCGCCGAAGTCCCAGAACATCTCCGTATCCGGCCCGCCCGGCTCGCCGAGAGGCATATTGCCCGGCATCCCAGAACGGCTCCACCAGTTTTTCTTTTCGGAATAATAAAATATTTTCTCGCCCTCGCGGATCCCGTCTGTTTCGGGATTCTCTCCGATTTTCGCATCGATACCCTTGGCTGCGAAAAGTTTCTGCCACAGCAAAGCCGACTCAGTGTCTTTGGGTATGCCTAATTCCGCATTGCCGCGAAAACAGGTGAAAAAGAGGTGCTGTGGATCGAGTCCCATCTTCTCGGTCAGAAATTCCCACATCCAAGTGATCTGCTCCTGCTTGAAATAGTCCCCGAAAGACCAGTTCCCGAGCATCTCGAAAAATGTCGTGTGGCGATTGTCGCCGACTTCTTCGATATCTCCCGCCCGGAAACATTTCTGCGAATCCATGATGCGGGTGCCGAGCGGATGCGGTTCGCCCAAGAGATAGGGAACGATCGGCTGCATGCCCGATCCGGTAAAAAGCGTCGTTGGATCATTTTCCGGAACAAGCAAAGCTGAAGGGACAATTTTGTGTCCCCTTTCAGCAAAAAAATTCAGATAAGCCTTACGTATGTCGCCTGCTCGCATACCTTGTGTCATTCCAGAGTAATTACAAATCTCTCCTCTCTCTTTCTGTGCGTGATAAATCCCCTTCCACTTCTGTTAACTCCCCCTCTTCTGAACGAAGCTCTTTTTCTTTCTTATTAAGTTCCGCTGTGAGGCGGTCATGTGCTGTCTGAATCCGATGAATTTCTTCTGTCAAGACACCTTGCTGGCTGACAAGTTGATTCATCCGCTGTTTTTTTTCTTCTAGCTCTTTTTTATTGAGATGCAGATCATCTTTCAAACGACGAATAACATCTTCTAGGCCTCTCTTTTTATTATTTTTGTCGGTTCTCTCATTTTTTAGAATGTTGATGCTAGCTTCAATTTCATGCGCCTGTTTCGTACGTTTTTCTTTTTTTCTCCGCTCTTCTGCCTCTCTTTCTCTTTCGGTTGTGTCATCACGCATACTCCTTTATTGACGATTATTAAAAGATACTGTAACAAAAATAAATGACGAAAGCAAGAAACCTACTCCATCTTCTCACCCGGCTCAAGAAGAACGAAAACGCGATCACTGGAACTGGGGATGCTTTTCATGAATAGCTGCGGATGGAAAACCACTTTTATCTTTTTTACTTCCGGAAAACTCTCCAGCACCTGCTTGATACCATCCTCGCTTTTTCCCAAGAGCGCTCCCCGCAATTTGTCACGGTCGATATCCGACTCCATCGCGAGGAGCGCATGCGCTTTGAGGCGGAGCGTGCCATCGGAAAAATTCGGTACGGAATCGCTATAGGTGATATCCGAAGATACCGGTTTGAATTTCATCCCCTCTAGATTTTTCTCGCTCATCGCCTCAACCCTCTCCTTGACAGCTTTTTCTGAAAAAATGAATACCCGCACCTTGAAAGTGGCTTTATAATCAAAAGTGTTGGCTACTGTGCCAACCGAGGGCAGAGTGGCCGGTGCCAGGAGCGCCACCTCTACCTCTTCGTCGAGCACCTTCTCATCCGGCAACAGATCGCTGCGCATCTCGCCCAAGAAATCCTCTTTGGCTTTTTCTTTCGCTTCGCGCTCGGCTGTCTCGAGATCCACTTTGGCCACCACGGCCACATCCGATAGGCCGCCGCTTCCGCCGCCTATCATCGCTTTGGCCGATCGGGCAGAAAAAGCAGCGTACTTCGGCCCGCCTTTGAAGCCTGGAATAGTGAATGTCGTCGCATCAATGTTATATTCCGGACCGGCCTGGTCAGCCATCACACTGGCCTCGATCGCTCCCGGCTCTTTTTTGCCGCCTGTATTCGTCATCCCCGGAACCACTACGCCGCTCACTAGGCGAAAGAGCTTGCCATCCGCGGTTTCCAGGCGCGTCGTCGCAACCAGAGGCTGCGCATCAGTGCTGTAATTATTCTCAATAACCACTGTCCCGCGCGCTTTCTGATTCGTTCCTCCCGATTTGCCAGTCGTCGCAAAAGTGAGAGTCACTTCTTTTTCCTTCTCGAGCATACGCACAGAGAGAGTCCCGTCGCCTGAGGCGGAAATATCAGATCGGCCATCCATCTCCGCTTCCATCGTTTGCGTGATCGCATACGGCGTCACTTGAATTTCCGCTTTCGGAAGAAAGAGGAAAAGCGTTACACCGACAAGAGACAGAAGCGATATGCCGCCCAGAAGAAAGAAAATTTTGTGCGCTTTTTTGCCAGTAATCGGCACAGCTCCTCTCTGTCCCGGATCCTGTTTCAGAACAGCGACAACCGCCGCTTTTCGAACATTGCCATAGAAATTTTTCAAACGTTCGTCGCGCTGCCCCTGCGATGTGCTCTTTGACTCCACGGTAAATGACCGCGCGGATGGCAAAGACGGCACAGGTACGATTGCTGGTGCGGGCGCTTGGACAGGAGTGCGTATCGCCTGAGGCGCTATGCCTACTCCTTCAAAACGCTTGGAATTCAAACTGATAAGTTTCGGGGGCGTTGCGTTGCGAACACGGAGCGAAGAAACTGATAGTTCTGCGGCGCGCAGAGACTCACGAGAAATCTGCGGTGCGGCTTCCGTCGCATAAAAATTGCTGCTTCCGATAGCATCGGAGCGGAGCGTTCCTGGCGCCACTGGTTTTGCGATCGACTGTACTGGAGCGTTCTCTTCCTGAGCAGTCAGTTCCAAGTGCGGCGTTTTTTTGGAAAAATCTTCCGAATAGCTTTCCGTCTCGATCCCTGCTTTCTCGGCGAGCATCTTTCCTACTTCATCTTGGCTGACAATAATGATTTTCTTTCCTAGCTTCTCCGCCTCGCGCTGAAAAAGACGGAGGTTGATGATGCTCTGGAGCACCAGAGCCCGCTTGGGAAAAACAAATACATTCTCTTCCGCAGAAGATTTGCGCAACCGTCCGATGACAGAAATGATTTCTTCGTCGGATTCGATATAGAATGTTTGCGGCATATATCTGATGTAACTTACAACTTACAACTTACGACTTACAACAAAGAATCATCATGTATTTTTTCTTTTTTGTCGTTAGTCGTCAGTTGTTCGTTTAATTGTTAGTTCTTTTCAATAGATTCCATACTCCGGCGCAGGATGCTCGAAAGCATCTTTTCCTCTTCAATATGGTCGAGAAGCGCTAAGTTGGCAAGTCCGATCGGCGTGATATCCTGCGGATTGTTCAGTTCGCCGGTCGTATCGGTGATACGGATAATATCGCGCGGCTGGAGAAATCCGACCTGCGGCTGTTTGGAAAATGGCAGACTTTGGGCCCATTCCGGAGAGAGAAGCGCCTGCTTGATGCCCGGCAAGGCCGAGCCTCCCCCGCACAGAAAGATGCGCGACGGCAAAAGATCGGTTTCTGCAAACTCCAAGAGGGAAAGTTCCACTCCTCCGAGCCAGACACGGCAGTCATCGGCATAGAGTGCGGCCAGACGCGCGCTGTCTTCGCCCTTGAGGCGGCCATTGGCATAATCGATCTTCATTTGTTCGGCGACATCGAATGTCAGATGGAATTCCTGCGCCAGACGCTTGGTAAAGGCTCGGCCGCCGAGCGCGAACATCTTCGTCCCCTCGAGGCCGCCGTTGCGCACTACGGCGATATCCGTCGTGCCGCCGCCCACATCGATAAAAATGGCGCTGAAATCGAGCATATCTTCCACTTCGATGGAACGCGCGACAGCATACGGCTCTGCGGCGATAGAAAGCAAATCAAGATCAAGCTCATCCGCGATCGTCTGCAGAGCCCCTAAGTGGATCATCGGCGCATAGGCGTTGAACACGCTCATCGACACATCGCGTCCCTGAAAATTCACCGGGTTCAAAATATGATACCCGTCGATGCGCACATCGACGATGGTGGCATTGATGAGCTTGACGTCGATATCATCCTGCCCCGTTTCCCAGGAGAGCTGGCGCTTGATGCGCTGGTAGGCTTTTTCCTGGACTTTCTGGATAATCATCTTGAGTTCCGGAATGCCGATATGCATTTCCGGATTGACCCGCTCGTAATGGACTGTCGTTGTCGTTCCTTTGACCAATTCACCGGCGATCCCGATGATGCTTTTTTCCACTCGTTTCACTCCGGCCTTTTCTTTAGCCAGAAGAATCGCCTCACGCGAAGATTTGATGACGCCGCCGATATCGGATACCGCTCCGCTCTGCATATTGCCGATTTTCTGCGCCACGCGGCCCGCGCCGATGACCACCCCGTGCTTCTGATCCTCATCCACACGAAAAATAAGGGCTTTGACCACCTCAGTACCTATATCAAGAGCCAAAATGAGGTTCGGCTCACGCTTCCATGGTAATTTGGAAAAAAATCCCATATCTATTTCTTGGTTATGTGTTGAAAGTCATCTCTTCGCGCGCCCTAATTCAAACGCTCCGGAATAATCTTTTCTACGATATTTTTCATTTCGCCAGCCGCAAGAAGCCCCTGAATCGCGCCATACGCTCCTACCACGCTCCCGCTGTTGGCCATACCATACTTGAGCGCCTGCTCAATAGAAGCACCTTCCAAAAGTGCCGAAAAAAATCCTGATCCGAAGGCATCCCCGCATCCTGTACTGTCCACCACGCCATTCTTCGTATGGATCGGACAATACCAATATTCCCTGCCATCGAAGCTCCAGGCGCCGCGTTTGCCATCCGTCATACCGATAATTTTCGCTCCGGTCCGCGCGAGTGCTTGAAGGAGATACATTTCATCATCCAAACGTTCTTTCGGCAAATCTTTCTGCCCCTGCATCGTGAGCTCGATAGCTTCATCCTTATTGAGAAGGAGTATATCTGTTTTGGCTATCACCTGAAGCAACAGTCCGGCATCCTCTTTGATATTATGCTGCCCAGGATTGAAAGCGAGAGAAAAACCGTATTTTTCCTTGAGCGCGAGGACTTTTTTCAGATTTTCCTGCCAAGCGCCATTCAATGCGCTCATAAAAACCCATTCCGTTCCGGCGAATTTCTCATCAATGATCTGGAGCTTTTCATTGGCATCGCGATTATGAAAAATCGTCCGCTCGCCGCTCTGCGTCAGCACGATAATCGCCGAGAGGTCCGTCTTCACCGCCGTATCCGCAAATAAAAATTCCGTCGGTACGCCCTCACCTTTGAATTCATGAAGGATCCACTTACCCGTCTCGTCTTTGCCTATCTTGCTATAGCAGACCGCTCTGTGGCTCAGCCGTGTCAGCCCATGCGACACGTTGGCCGCTACTCCGCCCACCGCCTCAAAGCGGTCCGCTACCCGGTATTTTCCTCCCAATTCGAAAGCGATTTTCTCCTTGGAAACGAGGTCTCCGGGTGTCTGGATGATCATCCCTTCGTCCGTCGGAAAGAAAATATCTTTAGACGTCGATCCGACGCAAATGACTTTGTAAGTTTTTCGATTAAAAAACATATTGGATTTTTGTCTATTGTCGAGAAATTATTTTATCGCCCCCGGGTTTTTTCCCAAATCTCCAAAAGCCGATTATACTTGGTGATCCGCTCGCCGCGCGAAAGCGATCCTGATTTGATGAATTCCGCGCGCGTCCCGACAGCCAGATCCGCGATGAAATCATCCACCGTTTCACCGGAGCGGTGCGATACCATCCTGTTCATACCTTTTTTTTCTGCCAGTTTCATACACTCCAAAGTTTCAGTAACAGTACCGATCTGGTTGACCTTGATGAGTACGGCATTGCAGGACTTGCTCTCAATAGCTTTTTCCAAACGCTTCACATTCGTTACCAAAAGATCATCCCCGATAAACAAGAGCGGTTTCTTCCACGCGGTTCCCTCCTTGCCGAGCTTTTCCTGCATGAGCGCCCAACCCCGCCAGTCCTCTTCGTGCAGTCCGTCCTCGATGGAAACGACGAAATATTTTTGCACCCATTCCCGATAGACATTGATGAGACTCTCGCGCGAAAGGGAAACCCCCTCCGGTTTGAGCACATACTGATCTTCCGCCGCATCATAAAAAGAATTGGCCGCGATATCAAGACCGACATATACCTGCTCTCCCGGACGATATCCGGCTTCTCCTATAGCCTTGATAATCATTTCCAGCGCCTGTTTGTGGCTCTCGAGACGCGGTGCGAATCCCCCTTCGTCTCCGACACCGGTGGAAAATTGTTCTTGTTCCAACAATTTTTTCAAAGCATGAAAAATCTCGCTCCCCGCCCGCAGCTGATCCTTGAATCCCGCGATACCGGCAGGAATGATTTTGAATTCCTGCACCGACAGGCCGGAGTCGCTATGCTTCCCGCCATTCAGAATATTGAACATCGGGACAGGGAATACGTCGGCCGATAAATTGATTTTTTTTCTCTTTCCATAGAGTTTTCCTATATATTCGTAGAGAGGAATGCCGGCGGACTTGGCAGCTGCCCGACAGACTGCCAGAGAAATCCCCAAAATAGCATTGGCTCCGAGACGGGCTTTATTTTCGGTACCATCGAGAATGATCATTTTCTTATCAATGTTTTTCTGATCCTCAACATCCATCCCCAGCACTGTCTCGGCAATCTCTCCGTTCACGTGCGTCACCGCATTTTCTACGCCCAAGCCACTATACCGATGCGGATCGTTATCGCGGAGTTCCACTGCTTCAAATGCGCCCGTCGAAGCGCCCGAAGGCACACCAGCCCGAGCAATAGTGCCATCTTCCAACGTCACTTCCACTTCCACCGTCGGGTTGCCACGCGAATCCAATATCTCCCTTCCATGCACTCTAACAATCTTTGCCATAGTATTTATCCTGACCGCCCGTATCGAACGATACATTCGGCCGGGTATCACTTATCATGTATCCTTTTCTCCCCCAGTATATCATGCTTCCAGGAC
>MFSB01000007.1 GCA_001784735.1 Candidatus Moranbacteria bacterium RIFCSPLOWO2_12_FULL_48_12 | reverse complement strand
CAGACTTGAAGGATGTTGCGCAGAGCTTTGACAGCTCCGACCTCTTCATGTCTCCCAAAGAGGACATCCTCTTTTTCACCGACCGGGTCACCCATCGCCTCTACCGGATAGATTTGTAGTCTGGTGGTTCAAATCCTATTATCGGAGCCAAAGTTGACAAAGTACCTATTCCAGGGTATTCTGTTTTGTTCCTAGCTCATTTCTCACATACATTCATACCGTCTAAATAAAGGGGGGTATATGAAAATCGCAATCTTGGATGATAGCAGGCACTTGTGTGAGGCGCTAGGAGGGGTATTGCAGAAAGCCGGCCATGAAGTTCTTCTTCTTAGCTGCTGGTTTGAACTCAACCCCAATATCGCCGCAATTCAGGAGTTTGACCCTGATATCGTTCTCCTCGACGAAGATCTTGGTCCAAATTACAGCGGACGAATCGTTGCGAAGTGCCTTGGTTATCCGCCGGAAAAATTGGTCGACATTAGTATCAATCAGACCCAGCGCTTTTGCGTCAGGCACTTCTGGAAAAAAGACTGCCTTCACATTTTAGGCGCGAAGACCCAACTACTCCGGTTTATCGAAAAATAAGCTTGCCCAGATATAAGCAGAGGCTGCTCATCTGGGTCTTTTTTTTATGCGGCAACCAGACGAGCTCAACATCTCCCAACCCTCGGGGCAACAGAGGAAATTATCGCTTTTAAAGTTCTGCTTCTGGTTTTGGAAGAGTCATAATAAGCGCTATAACGAGCCAAAAAGAAAATGCCAGATCGGTTTTGAAGAAGGGGGTGTCGAAAAGGCCGTAGATAAGATAGAGCGTGAGGAGACCGAGAAGCAATGCTGATTCTCGGCTTTTGTTTTTTATTAAAAGAATAATTGCTCGGGAGACAAGAAGAATAAAGCCGATAAGCCCGAGTAATCCCGTCTGTAGCCAGACAGCCAAATAGAGATTGTGCGGCTGGGGCACGGCCCATTCCAGATACGGCGGGAAATATTTCTGATATTCCAGATACACTTCTTGAAACCTGCCGAGACCGATACCAAAGAGCAAGATGTCTTACAAAAAATTTTGATAGACTTTACAATTGTGGCTGATGTAGCGAGGAAGGAAGAAATTCTCTTTCACAGAAGCTTGGGCGGCGCGGCCAATCGCTTGAGCAGTTTTTGAATCAGCAAGTGTTTTGATAACATGGCCAGCTATTGTTTCTGACGTATCAGAGATATAACCGTTTTCACCATTAATAATTTGCAGTTCTGCACCACGGGAAGGGCGAGCGATGACTACGCGCCCTTTCCACATGGCTTCTGTGATCGTCAACCCGAAGCCTTCGCGGCGACTCATCTGAAGCGTACAGCTCGTGAGCGTGTTGAGAGCATTGATAAAGAGAGAGTCGCTCATGTTGTCTTTTAGCTGAGAAAGATCAGAGAAGATAAAAACGTCAGGATCATTTTGTACGGCAGCTTTGGTTTTGTCGACCCATGCAAGTGCCTCCGGATCATCAGAAGCCTCGATGAATCCCGCAAGGATAAGCTGGAGTTTAGGGACAGAATGTTTAGCGAATCGGTATGCTTCGATAGCGCCAAGAGGATCTTTCCAAGGATCAAAGCGGGAAATCTGTGTGATAAAGGGACGCGTGATATCAATATTGTGTTTGGTGAGAATCTCTTCGGCA
Organism: Candidatus Moranbacteria bacterium RIFCSPLOWO2_12_FULL_48_12; assembly: GCA_001784735.1. GTDB lineage: Bacteria > Patescibacteriota > Minisyncoccia > Moranbacterales > UBA1568 > UBA1568. The sequence continues at coordinate 27,512 of MFSB01000007.1, read as the reverse complement.
ATATCTTTATCGAGAGGGCGGTTTTTTTCGGTGAAAGGGTCAATAGCTGGGCGTATGACTGCTATGTGTTCGGGTGGGTAACCTCCAAAGGCAACTCGGTAATTATTACTGGATATGATAATTGTTGAGGCCTGACGGATGAGGGGTTTGAGAAAATCAAGCATGGGTTGATAGGGTGTAGAGAGATCAATGTGCAGCCGCAGAAGAGTTGGAGCAAAACGTTTCGCAATTTCTATAAATGGCAATGGCTGTGGGTCGTGGAGGATTATAATATCTGGCTGAAGCTTATGGAGCAGAGTCTCAAGGTCTGCGCGTAGCGTCGGAGTTATATTAAGGTATGTTTTTTGCTCAAGCGGGGAAAGTGTCAGGGATTCCCCCTGGAGACCATTGTGAATTTTTTTGGTTATGACAAAAAAGGGCATGGCATCTTCAATAATCGCCCATTGGCTGCGCAGTCCCAAAGCGCGCTCAAGAGCGCAACCACTCGTCAGAAGCTCGGCTACGCCGCCTCCATTCGCTGAACTGCTGAGATGGAGGATATGCTTTCCAGTGAGCACTGGCAAAAGACTTTCCAATTGCTTGAAGTCAGCCGGGCTCACTGCTTTATATGCAGAAAGTTCTTCAGAAGCCAATCCTTCTTGAGTGACGATTCTTAATTTTGGCATGAAGATAGTATAGCAGAAAGCTAGTGTTGTAAAAGTAACTTTTCATTCTAACGACTATGCCGCCTCTTCATTCTAAACACTCATCAAACAGGTTCGAACTTCCTCCAATCCCTGGAGCAACTAAAAACGAGGCTTGTTATAGCCTTATTTTTTGTTACTTAAAACAGGATTCGAACCTCAAGGTGAGCCAGTGGTCATTAACATTAAAAAGTGCTATGCTTTTTTCAGGGTGGCCAAACTCTATGGATAAGGCGTAATTACTACATTAAATGAAAAGTATGAACAATGTGATTGATCTGGAAAAAATGGAGATCTTCAAAAAAATCAAAAAGGGCATCTCATCTTTCGCTGGTGTTCTTGTGTTGTTGATAATCATCTTTGGAACTGTAGGAACCATTGGTGCCGGAGAAAGAGGGGTTCTGCTGCAATTTGGAGCAGTGAAGGACAAAGTGTTTGATGAGGGACTTTATTTTAAAATACCCTTTGTGCAGAAGGTGGTGACGATGGATGTGAAAATTCAAAAAGACGAGGTGCCAGCCAGCGCCTCTTCCAAAGATTTGCAGATTATAACCTCCAAAGTTGCTATCAACTATCACCTTGCTCCGAATGCAGTGAATACTGTTTGGCAGAGCGTCGGGAAAGATTACAATAGTCGTATTATCGCGCCATCGATTCAGGAGGCAGTCAAGGCAGTCACCGCAAAATTTACTGCGGAAGAATTGATTATCAAAAGAGAGGATGTGAAAGACCAGATTAAAATCAATCTGGCTGAAAGATTGATTAGAACCCATATCATAGTGGATGATATCAACATAACCTCTTTTGATTTCTCGCCAGCCTTCAATGAAGCGATTGAAGCAAAGGTGACGGCTGAGCAGTTGAAGTTGAAAGCCGAAAGAGACCTGGAAAGAATATCGATAGAGGCTGACCAAAGAGTTGTTGAAGCTGAAGGCAAAGCAAAAGCCATTCGAACTGAAGCGCAGGCGCTGACAGCCAATCCTCAGGTAGTGGAATTGCGTTGGATAGAAAAGTGGGACGGAAAGACACCGACGTATTGGGGAGGAGCCAGCCCATTTATTGGCATTAATAGGTAGTAAAGTGAGTGAAACGAGCGAGCGGTAAGGGTTTCTATCGCCGGAGCACTGAAAACGAGGCTGTATCCGCTAGCTGGCGGAAGCCTTGTTTTTTTATACCTTCGATGGGACAGGAGAATATGTGTGATAAAATTAGATAATGGAAAAGATTTCTCTGAATTTCTACAATAAGGACTCGTCGGAAGTTACTCAGTATTTCAATACGAGCGAGCATGGGTTCACTTCATCCGAAGCGCAGCGGAGGCTTGCGGAATACGGATCCAATGAATTGCCGGAAGCAAAGCGTGATAGTGTCTTTGCTATTTTTTTCCGCCAGTTCAAGAGCCCGCTCATTTTTATCTTGCTCTCTGCGGGAATCATCGTATTTTTCACCGGAGAAATTGTCGATGCCTCCGTTATCTTCTTTGTCCTCGTTTTCAATGCCATCGTCGGTACAGTTCAGGAGGGGAAAGCGCAGAATACCTTTCTGGCGCTGAAGAAATTCATCAAAGGAAGCGCTTTCGTCTTGCGCGATCATGAAGAGACGATCGTTTCAGACAAACATATCGTCCCAGGGGATATTATTATTCTGCGGGAGGGCGAGAAGGTTCCGGCGGATGCCCGTGTTATCGTTTCCAATGCTCTCAAGATCGATGAATCCGCTTTGACGGGAGAGTCGTTGCCGAAACACAAAGACCCTCGTCCGCTCACAGGAGAGAAAATCGCTCTTTCGGATCAAGAAAATATGGTTTTCAAAGGGACAGTGATCGTTTCCGGAAATGGCAGGGCTGTCGTCGTTGCTACCGGCATCAAGACGTATCTTGGAACGATAGCCAAGGAAACACTCGGAATCGATGCGGAATTTCCGCTGAAAAGCGATATTCGAAAACTCTCCAAGTTCGTAATTTCGTTTGTTCTCGCTATCGCGTTTATACTGCTTTTCCTCGGCATTTTGAATGGGCATCCATTGCGGGATATCTTCAAAACTATTGTTGCCATATCGGTTTCTATCATTCCAGAAGGCTTGCCGATCGTGATAACGCTTGTGCTCGCCAGCGGAGTGTGGCGAATGAGCAAAAAGAATGTACTGGTGAAAAAATTACAAGCCATTGAAGTCCTGGGAGAAACGAAAATCCTTGCCGTCGACAAGACGGGCACAGTGACAAAAAACGAGCTTTCGATAGAGAAAGTGTCTATAGGTGATAATCTGTTTGATATTGGAGGAGGCGGATATTTTCCGGAAGGAGAGGTGAGTCTTCGTGGGGATAGTGTTGATCCACTAAATCATCCGACTCTGCTTTTAGCGGGGAAGATAGCGGCTCTCAATAGCAGTGCCAGCCTCATCTTTCACAAAGGGTCGAAGCAGTGGAGGGTGGCAGGTGATCCGACCGAAGGAGCGATGCTGGTTTTTTCGAAGAAAATTGGTTTTAATCATGAAGACTTGCTTTCCAAGATGCCGATGATCGATGAGCTTCCTTTTGATTATGAACGGAAGTTTCACGCGTCGCTCCATCGTACGAAACCGGAGAATTTTCTCGCGCTTACCGGTTCCCCGGAAAAGATTCTTGCTTTGTCTGGAAGGGAATCTGGGAAAAACGGATTGAAAAAGATTACTCATGAAAAGAGAAGGGAACTAGAGCTAGTGTTTGATGCTCTGTCACGAGATGGGTTGCGAGTCATCGGGTTTGCCTACGAATTCACGTCAGATACAAGTATTGATGAAGAGCGCTCAATGAAAAACCTGGTCTTTGGAGGGTTTTTCGGTATCAAGGATACGCTTCGAGCAGAAGTGAGGGATGCCGTGCACCAAGTGGAAGTGTCAGGCATACAAGTGGTGATGATTACTGGGGATCATGCCGTGACGGCGCAGGCGATTGCAACGGAAGCGGGGATTTATAAAAGCGGGGATATGGTGCTCGACGGCGAAGAGATAGATCGGCTGAACGACGAGAAGCTCGCAGAGAAAATACCGGATGTGAGCGTTTTTTCTCGGGTCACGCCGAAACATAAGCTGAGAATTATCCAGGCCTATCGGTCGAGTGGGTTGGTGGTGGCGATGACCGGAGACGGAGTGAACGATGCTCTCTCGCTTTCAGCAGCGGATATCGGCATCGGGATGGGGAAAATCGGGACAGACGTTGCCAAAGAAGCTTCCGATGTCATCTTGCTCGACGACAACTTCGGAAATATCGTCCATGGCGTTGAAGAAGGAAGGAATATCTTTGCGACTATCAAGAAGGTCATTCTCTACCTTTTTTCGACCAGCCTGGGCGAAGTGTTTGTCCTGCTGGGAGCCTTGCTCATCGGTTTTCCTCTCCCGATTCTCGCGGCTCAAATCTTGTGGCTGAATCTGGTGACAGATGGATTCTTAGACGTCGCGTTGGCGATGGAACCAAAAGAGCCAAAGAAGATTTTTTTTGCGAAGACAACGCTGGTTGATACATTGATGATACGGCGGATGCTTCTCATGGCGCTACCGATGGCGATAGGGACGCTTTTTCTTTTCAGCCAGTATTATCAAGATGACATTGCGAAAGCATGGACGATTTCACTTACCGTACTCGCTGTGTTCCAGTGGTTCAATGCCTGGAATTGTCGGTCAGCTGAAAAATCTATTTTCTCCATGAATCCGTTTTCCAACAAGTTTCTTTTGGGGGCGACAGGAGTTATTATTATGTTACAGCTCATGGCCGTGTATAGTCCGCTGTTTCAAAAAGTGCTCCGAACAGTGCCGCTTGATCGAGATGACTGGTTGATTATTATTCCTGTAGCATTCTCAATCGTTGTAGTAGAGGAAATAAGAAAATTCTTTTACAGAGTGTCTTTGCACCGTCAAGAAAGCGAGGCCTTGTCTGCTACGGGTCTACCCGATGGCAAGCCTGAGTAATGTTTGTATCTGGGTGAAAGAAATTTCAGGATCAGGACACGTCTTCGCCAATCCGTCTGGTACGAACTACGCTCCGAATGAAACAAGAGATGCTTGGGGGAAAACAACAGCGTTTCTCAAGACGCACCTTCAATAAACCCAGCACCTTCACCGCAGGGTATTCTGGAAGGTGCTGGATAAAAGGAAAGATGAACTCCATACTCTAACTTTCATTTAGAGTGTGGGGTTCTTTGTGTCACTCTCTTGGGTCATTTCTGTTGTGACATCGAGGAATTTGAGAATGCCGCTCGCAATGCCATTCGCTGGTTTGTCTGGGCTGCCAACGATTACCCGTCTGTCGTTCGCGTTAGTGAGAAAACCAGTTTCTATAATAGTTGCTACTGTCAGGGGATGAAGTGAATGGTCATACCGTCGCCAATTGAAGGCATAGTAGCCACGCATAGTACGGGTGATATTGGTATCAAGGCGGAGTTTGGTTGCGTTTTGATATTCTATACCAAGAAGAGTAGCAAACTCTTCTGCTTTTTCAGTATGATCTCGACGCGGTGCCGCTACTTTGTACCCAGAGATAGAGGGATCACTGTTGCCATCAGCATGAATGGAAACAAAAATATCTGTAAAAGGAAAAAATGAGGACGAAAACTTGATTATTGAAGCAGATAATTTACTCGCGCTTAAAAGTTTGCTTCCCAAATATCAAGGGCAAATTCGGAACAATAAAAAAGTTAGTATTTTCAAAGTTCTGTCTCTGACTTAAGAGCGAGAGAAAGCCCAATAACCAGCCAAAAGGAGAAAGCTAAATCGGTTTTGAAGAAGGGGGTATCAAAAATTCCGTAGATAAGGTAGAGCACCAAGAGACCGAGAAGCAACACCGATTCTCGGCCTTTGTTTTTTATCAATATATATATAGAACGGGCGATGAGGAGAACAAAACCGACAAGTCCGAGCAATCCCGTTTGTAGCCAGACGGCGAGGTAGAGATTGTGTGGCTGGGGTACGGCCCACTCCAAGTACGGCAGGAAATATTTCTGATATTCCAGATACACTGTTTGGAAGCGCCCGAGGCCAATTCCTAAAATAGGGTGGTCATAAATAATCTTACCGGCCGCTTGCCAGATCATCATACGCGAGGCAAATGATGACCGATTCTCAAACTGCGTCAGTGCTTGCCATTTTTCACTGCCTAATTCAAATAAAACAAAGGTGCCAAAAACAATCAGAAGTAAAAATATGGCTGCCAGTTTTTTGCGCCAAGAAGGTATATCGGCAGTATCAAGAAAAAGAAACAGGAGCCCAGCCAAAGCGACACTGATCCAGACGGCGTATGAATGAGTAAAAAAGAGTGCCGTGAGAAGAAGCGTCAGCATGAGACAAATGAGCGGCCGAATAATTCTTGTTCTTGGGAATGGTGAATGAAAGTAAAAATAATGTGCCAAAAGCACCCCGGGAACCAAAGATAGAGCCAGATAGTTCGGAGACGCATACCACGCCGCCAGTCGACCGTCATAGGTGAGCACCCCCTGAAAGAGGTATGCGAGACTCACGGCCGCAGAGACAGCTATGACTCCCAGCCAGACGAGGAGTATGCAATCCATATTTCTCGCTGTCGGCTTGGTCTCAACCCACAACCATAGGACGAGAAGAGGAAAGACAAACCACATCTTAAGCATCCCGAGCCCCGTCAAAGAAAAGGGGTTGGCAACAAATGAAATTACCGCTCCCAGAAAAAATAAGATTATCCCGATAACGAACGGGTCACAAAAATTTATCTTCCTCATTGGAGAAAACTCGCCGCGGTACCATCCATATCCATAGATAAGAAGGGCTGCAACAATGGGCATTTCAACGCTGTAAAGAGGCATCCCAAAAAAAATTACCTTAAGATGAGCCAGGGGCAAAAGCAAGATAACGGCCACAATACAAATCTGAATGATAGATTTTTCCTTCAACATATATCTATTTTAAATCAGTTCCGGAAAAGATTCCAAAAGTTTTTTAGGCCCGCCTAGGACGATGCAGCGCTTCGGGCAGGGAACCGAAAGCATTACCGCTTTGGTAAGGTTCATCTAAAAACTTTTGGATCTTTTCCGATTATACTACACTCGCTGCCATAAGCAGGAGAAAAATAGGTAAGACATGGACAGAGAACAAGGGTGTTTCAAAAAATGCATGGGCGGAAAAAAGTATCAGAGCAGAAAAAAGCGCCAGTGAAAAAATATCCCGCCCCTTCCGCCACTTTTTCCAAGCGGCAGAAATGCCCAAGAAAAAAAATGAAACAAACAGGAAAAGCCCGATGAGACCTGTCTCCAGAGCAATGTCCAAAAAAAGATTGTGGGCGTAGATCGGTTCGCGGTAAAGAGCGCTCGGCTTGACCAAGAGAGGATAATTCCCCAGTCCCGTGCCAAGCCATGGGCGTTCGGAAATAAATACGCTTGCTTCTTGCCATAACCGCAGGCGCTCAACGTTAGAATTGTCATCTTGCGAAAAGCTCGAAAAGAGGCGCGCGCCTATCGGACTCGCGAGGATGCTTGCTAAGACGATAAAAATAAGAACGCCGGTCGCGATCCGATGTCTTCTCCACCAGAAAGATTGCCAGGCCAGAGGAATAAGAAATGCCATCAATCCAAAAATAAGCCCCACATATCCGCCCCGCGAAAATGTCAGCAGATCGGCAACAAAAATAAGACCAGCGCAGGCCATCCACGCTGCGCGTTTTTGAGAGTCTTTCTCCAGAGCAAAAGCCAGGGCCAGAGGAAATGACATTCCGAGAAAAAAAGCGAACATATGCGGGTCGGGGAAAAATAAAGAAGCGCGCATCACTGTCACCCCGGAAATATTGACGAGGAGGCTCGGATAATTCGCCACTGCCTCGCCCAAAGCCGGCCCGAGAAAAAAGGGCAGGACATCGCTCACCCAAAAAGCGAAGACGCGCGAAACCCCGAAAATAAACTGTGAAAAAAACTGCACGAGAGCCAGGAGGGCGGCCGCGCTCGCGGTAATGACTAGTCCTTGAAATATTTTTTTACGAAAAAGTGGTTTCTGCAGGGCGGCAAAAAAAACAAGAAACAAGGGGAAAAATGAAAGGAGGAAGGCGATTTTTCGCAGAGCCCACAACATATTTTCTGCCCAGAGGAAAGAAAAGCTTGCCCACAGGGGAAAAGCAGTGAAAAAAAAGAGGATCAGCGGCCGCGGCAAAATAAGACGTTTGTTAAAAAGGCTTCTCATTACCCACAAAAAAAAGAGCACAAGCACAAAGACGCGCGCGAGCGCCAAATCTATGCCCTCGGCCGGATGCAGAGCAAACTGGAAAGGGAGAAAAAAAATAAAAAGAAGAAGTATTTTTTCTAACATAGACATGAACTACCCCTTACGAAAAAAGAATTGCAAAAAACCAAGTACGGCTCCTTCCCATTTCGGACGATGCTTGCGAAAATATTCCCTTTGCGAGAGAGCATAATATTTTTTCTGAAGGCGCCTTGATTCCCGGCTCTTGCCGCCGAGGTGGATGAGCGAGAACTCAGGATGACGCGCCACTGAGAAGCCGCGATGGCGCACTTCTTTACAAAGATCCACGTCTTCAAAGTACAGGAAAAACCGTTCATCGAAACCTCCGATTTCCGCAAATAATTCTTTCCGGATGAAAAGCGCTCCGCCGCTGACCCAGTCCGGAAAAAATGGTTCCCGCTCTTGCCGGGCAGCCCGCCGCGCAGGAAAAAAATTATTAAGAAAAAGGGTGGTGAGGCTCGGCTCCTTCCCGCTGCTCCAGGCTTCCGGTCTCCTTTTCGTATCGAGAAGGGTCATGCCCAAAACACCTATTCGGGTATCTTTATCAAAAACCTGGGCGATTTTCTGAAGATGAACGCCTGTCCACAACACATCTGGATTGATGAACCCGAGAATTCTTCCGCGAGCTTGCCGAGCGCCAAGATTATTGCCTCGGCTAAACCCGCTATTTTCGCCGCTTTCTATGAGTAGAAGCGGAAATATTTGCTTGAGTGCTTGGAATGCGGCACTTTCCGCAGGATCATTATTCACCGCGATGATCTCAAAAGAATCAGACGCTTGCTCAAATGAAAAAAGGCTCTCCAAAGCCGCCACAAGGTGCCGAGCGCTCCGGTAATTCACGAAAATGAGAGAAATGGACGGGTTAGCGCTCATGAAAAAAGTGTTCATAGGCCTGATGTACCTCCAAGGCGATGGCGCCCTTTCGGCGGGTCAGATCAAGACGGTTTTTTACTCTCCGTATTGTAACATAGACCCATAGATAGGGACGCAGAAGAAATGGGGCGTGTTTCTCAAAGAACAAGAGCCCCGAATGCACCAAAAAATAGGTTTTTTTCGGATGAGCCCGGCTGACTTCAGCGTGCCACACCCGCGCCCCAGGAACGACCAGGCAGGCAAATCCAGCTGAAGCGGCCCGCAAGGAATAATCCGCGTCCTCATAGTATAGAAAAAAGCGCTCGTCCAAGAGGCCGATAGCTTCAACCAATTCTTTTTTTACCAGGAGCGCGCAGCCTGTGAGAAACTCGCTCGAATAACTCTCTCTCGCAAGCTCTTTTTTGGCAGGCTGGGTATGGAGCGCACGCATCCGGAAAAAATTTATCTTCCCTTTGGCAAACCAGGGACGCTGGTTTTCCTTTTCATAAACCTCATTAGAGAACTCTCGTATAGTATGAGGCTTTATACTTGAAGAGGAGAATGTGTCCTGCGACAACCCTGCATGACATTCTCTAACGGGGTAAATCACCGGGCTCAGAAGGCCCGCCTGAGGATATTTTTGCGCCACGGCAATCAGGCGTGTGAGGGCGGACGGATCTACTTCCGTATCATAGTTAATGAGCCAGCAGTACTCCGCGCCACGCGCGAGCGCCGCGCGGATGCCGACATTTATTCCTTTGGCGAAACCTTCGTTTTCCCTGTTGCGGACAAAAATGAATTGCGGAAAAGTTTTTTCCGCCGCAAGAAGCGAATCATCCGAGGAATGATTATCAACAATGATGATTTCTTTGTCGGGATACTCGAGCCGATTCAGAGAATTGAGACAGGCGGGCAGGCAGCGCTTGCCGTTGTAATTCAAAACAATGATACCGACCCTGGGAAGAGCAGCCATAGGGTTAGGATGTTTACCTGAAAGGAGGGCGCGCGAGCTAGGGAACCATCGTTTCCATCCGCTCGACTTCTGAAAGGGGGGTTCCTTCCCCTTTCTGGAAAAGGCTGGTGATTTCTTCCGGACTGATAGCTTTCGTCAGCCAGAGCATCCCCAGATAGGTCGCGATGCCCAGTATTCCGGCGATGAAGAACGAGTACGGCTCAAGCAGAAAAAGCACCCCGCCCATCAGGGCGCCAGAGAGAAAAATTCTCCCTATGCGGTCGAGCGATGGCGCATAGCGGATATGCCGCCTTACCAAGAACGCCGTCAGCGATACGACGAGTATCTCTGTTGCAACTGATGCGGCCGCTGCGCCGACATACGAGTAGCGCGTAATAAGAAACGTGTTGAGAAGGATATTGAAAGCTGCCGCGATCATCAGCGCCTGCATGAGTTTTCTCTGGGCATTCCCCACGATCAGGAGCATATTGAAAAAGTGCCCGAAAAAGATGAATCCCAATGCGAAAATAAGGACACGCAAGACAAGAACGGATTCCTGAAAATCATCCCCGCTGACGATGCGGATGATATCCGGAGCCAAGAACAGCGTCCCGGCGATGATCGGCATGATAATGATGAAGAACACCTTGAACGTCTTGTCGGCGATCTCTTCGAAGCGGGCGCGCTCGGTAAAAATGAACCGGGAAAGAAGGGGAAGGATGAGCCCCGCCAGCATCGCCGGGAAAAAGATGAGGTTCTCCATGATCTTATACGCAACATTGTAGATGCCGACGTGGGCGCTCGGCTGCAAGACGGAGAGGATGATGGTATCCATCTTGAAGTACGCGAAGGTGATGATGGCGGTCGCTCCCATAGGCAGCGATTCGCGCAGGAAGGTTTTCCAGTATGCCACATCAAAGCTGGGGGAAAACTTCACGTAGCGGCGGCTCAAAAAAAGAACGATCAGCGCGTTGAAAGAAAGCGAGGCGAGGAGCGTCGAAACGATAGCGAGAAACCCCCAGTCTTCCCTTACGGCGAGCACGACCATGCCGACTTGGAAAAGTTTTCCGAGGAATTCCACCAGCGCCACTTTGTCCATCGCCAGGCGCTTCTGAAAGACGCCATTCAGCATGAGCGAAAGGGTGGAGAAGAGAATGGCGCCTGCCGCAATGAAGATGCCGATTTTCAAATCACGCGAATAGTTGAAGAACAGTATCAGAAGCGGCGACAAAAGGAAGACGGTGAGCGACGATGTGAGCCTGAGAGACAGCACTTTGCTCAGGATCTTTTTTTCATCAGCGCCCCCGCGGGAAATTTCCCGCACCGTCACAGAACTGAGCCCCAGATCGGCTAGGGCGGAAAAAAAAGCGAAGAAGGCGAGCACGGTCGAGTACTTTCCGAAACCGTCCTGTCCCAAGTATCCGGTAATCAGGCGGATAGAGAGCAAGGAAAGCGCCACCGTCGAAAACACCTTCAAAAAAGAATTGGAAATGACATTATAAGCGATTTTACGCGCAATGGCCATGGTGTTCTTGTTTTACGAGCCCGTTCAAACGCTTTTTGCCTGTCCTGCGGCGGCGGAATCGCTCTTTGGCTTCGGGCTTACCATAATTTTTCTTTCCGCGCCCTGGCCGATGCTTTCCGTAACTATTTTCGGATTTTCAAAAAGGAAAGAGTGGACGATCTTGCGCTCATAGGGAAGCATCGGCCTGAGCGCCACTGAAATATTATCCCGCAAAGCCTCTGCCGCCGCCCTTTCCGCCTCTTTTTCCAAAAGAACCTTCTTCTCAGAAAAATAATCATTCACATCCACGATGACATTCAGCTTTTCCTCTGTTTTTTTGCGAAGCATCACCCGTACCAGATGCTGAACAGCCGCCAGGTTCACGCCATACTGGCCGATCAAAAAATTCTGATCCTGCTCCACCCTTACCTTGCAGAAGAACGCGTTCAAGCCGCCTTCCTGGGGGGCTACCTCGACAGATGCCTCAAACCCCAGCTTCTCTAAAAGGCCTGCGACGGTTTCTTTGATAATTTCTTGATGTGATTTCTCCATACCCCGTTGCTTATGCTTTCGGCTTAAAAATGACCATCTGCTGAAAAATCATAAATAGCGTGGAAAAGAGCCAATACAGAGCCAGGGCGGCCGGAAAAGTGGCTCCAATAAATAAAGTCAGGCCGGGGCCGAGATAGAGCATCTGTTTATTCATTATAGCGGCAAAGTCCGGCTCTGTGGAGACAGCTTCCTTGGGTTGCAGTGTATTTTGATTCTGGAAAAACATTTTTGTCTGGTAATACTGCGCAATCGCCGAGAGGAAAGCCAGAACGTAGTTCGGCTTGGTGAGATCCATAAAACTCAAGAAGAAGTGGTTGATCGCCCCCGGATCAGGGACAAAAGCATATAAATCGCTTGGGTTGATAACAAATCCCGCCTGAGAAATGTTGATAATCACCCGATAAATGGCGATCAGGAAGAAAAGCTGGATAATCAGCGGCAAACAGCCGGAAAACGGGTTGGTTTTGTTTTCCTTGTAAAACTCCATGATCGCCTTGGTCTGCTTTTCCTTGTCATTCTTGTGTTTCTGCTGCAATGCCTTGATTTTCGGCTGCAGCTCCTGCATTTTCTTCTGCGATTCGATCTGCTTTTTGGAAAGAGGAATAAGGAGAGCCTTCAGCACAAGTGTCGTTAAGATGACCGCGATGCCGAAATCGTGCCCGGGGATAAAATTGTAAAAAAATATGAGGGTATTGTAGAGCGGTTGGTAGATGAGAATATCAAAAACGTACATCATAGGGCTTGGATTATTTTGCTTTTTTTAAACTTTGGAAAAGGCTTTTCATTATCTGCCGAGCCGTCTCCATATCTATCTTCTCCGGCTTTCTTACAGTAAAAAATACGATGTCTCCGCCCTTCGGCCACTCCTCTTTCAGCTGAAAAAATGCTTCGGAAAGAACGCGTCGCAGACGATTCCGGTCGACAGCGAGGGGGAGATGTTTTTTGCTGAAAGAAAACCCCAGACGAACCCCCGGGTCGCCTGCCAAACACCGGCAGGCAATCTCGCTAAAAAAAAGAGGCTTGCCGAAGCGAAAGACCCTCTCAAAATCCTCTTTTTTCCGCAAACGTAAGCATTTTTTTAACATACCCAGTGGAACAACTCTGAAAACTTATTAGGAAATGTCCCTTATTATAGGCCTCTTTTTGAGTAAAAAGTTGGCGCCCCATATGACTTCTCCCATCAAAAACATTCAGAATTGTGCCACCGGGCATATTCTACGCGACGGTCAGCTTTTTTCTTCCGTCCCTCCGTCGCCGGGCGACTACCTTCTTGCCCCCCACTGTGCTCATACGCTTCAAAAATCCATGTCGCCGGGCGCGTTTACGAGTTTTTGGCTGGTATGTTCTCTTCGGCATACGATAGTAAAGTTATGTCTTAGACGACTGAACGTTTTTTCAGTGTACCAGAAAATCGACGGAAGTCAATTTTAGAACCACGCTTGAGGTTATGCACCGCTTATCCACTCTTCATGCACTTTCCTTCTCTGGCTCCTCCTCCTGATGCATGATATAATTAATTTCACTGTTTTTGTAGGACTGGAGCTAAGCGCTATCATATGACCAATGAAGAACTCTGGAAGGCTGTGCTTGGCCAAATCGAGCTTTCTATTTCCAAAGCAAACTTTATCACCTGGTTCAAAAACACGCTTATCTTGAACAATCAGGATGGGGTGATAACTATCGGCGTCCCCAACGGATTTGCAAAAGAATGGCTGGAAAACAAGTATAATCTGTATATTTTGCGCGCCCTAAAAAGTTTTGATGAGAATATCAAAACTATCCACTGCGTTATTGCGCCAGAAAGGGCAAGTATGGTGCCGAGCGGCGACTCGCTGAAGAACGTCGATGCCATAAAACCGCCCGAAAGCGCCGGGTTTGTCCGGAAAAAGCTCATTGAAAAACCTTTTTTTACCGCCACTGGGTCAGCCGCGCCGGCGTTCCACGAAACCAACCTCAACGGCCGCTACACTTTCGAAAACTTCATTGTGGCGGAAAACAATGAATTGGCGCGAGCCGCCTGCTATGCTGTTTCCCAAAACCTGGGGCTCGCCTATAACCCGCTGTTCATCTATGGCGGCGTGGGCCTGGGAAAAACCCATCTCCTCCAATCCATCGGCAATGAAGTCGTAAAAAGCTCTCCGGAAAAAAGGATCAAATACATCAACTCGGAGCGCTTTACCACCGAGCTGGTCGATTCGATCAAAAATCAGAAGGTCGATAAATTCAAAGAGTACTATCAGCAGATGGATCTCCTGATTATCGACGATATTCAATTCCTCGCCGGGCGAGAAAAGACCCAAAATGAGTTTTTCCACATTTTCAACACCCTCTACCAGATCAACAAGCAGATCGTCATATCAAGCGATCGCCCTCCTAAGGCCATCCCCACCTTGGAAGAGCGACTGCGCTCCCGTTTTGAGGGTGGGATGATCACCGATATCAGCCGTCCGAACCTGGAAACGAGGATCGCCATTCTGGAATCCAAAATCGCAGAAAGGGGGTTTATTATCGACGCCCCCGCCATCCGCTTCATCGGGGAACACATCACCCAGAACATCCGCGAGCTGGAGGGGGCTCTCAACCGCGTTATCGCCTTCTCTGAATTCCATAAAATCTCTCCGACGCTCGAAAACACGGAAAAAATCCTCTCCCAGCTCATCGAAAACAATAAAAAAACGATCCAGGTGGAGGATGTTTTCCGAGCCATCTCAGAGTTCTATGGCGTTACCAAGGAAGATCTGATAAAAAAGGGACGGAAAAAAGAAATTTCTCATCCCCGCCAAGTGATGATGTTTTTCCTCCGCACGGAGCTCCAAGCGCCCTTCTCCGCTATCGGGGAAATTCTTGGGGGGAGGGACCACACTACCGCTCTCCATGCTTTTGAAAAAATCAACACCAATAAAGAGACCCGCGCGCGCCTGAAAGAAGAAATCAACACCCTCAAGGATCGCCTCTATTACCCAGCTTAGTTTACCCCGTTAGAGAAAAACACTAATCGTTTAAAATGCCCTGAATAAATTTTTTCGACAAAATACTTCTGCTGGGTATTGAAATAATGCTTGTTTTTCTCTAACGGGGTGTATATCGGTGTATAACCACCGTAATGCTCGTGCATTCTCCCTGTATAAGATATTAGTTTCGGTGAATAAAAATATATCCTTCAAAAAGATTCCTATTTATACACAACACTAAAAATCTTCACACTTTTTTTCTCTTGTATTCGCACTCCAAAAAACCATTCTCTAAAACAAATAATTCACTTATTCAGATATCCACAGGATTAATCATAATAATAAATTATATATAATATAATTAAGAAACTATTACAGAAACTCTTATGAAATGTATCTGCACTCAGGAGAATCTCAGTCGCACTATCTCTTATCTAGAAAGAATCGCCGGGAGACAAACAACCCTGCCGATTCTCAGTAATTTTCTTTTGGAGACGGAAATGGGAAGATTGAAAATTTCAGCGACGAACTTGGAAATAGGAGTCATTGTTTATATCGGGGCAAAGGTAGAAAAAGAGGGGAAAATAGCCGTTCCGGGCAAGGTACTCTCTAATTTTATCTATAATCTCCCCTCAGGGGATGTGTTACAGCTCGAAAGCGATAAAGAGGGCTTGAAAATAGAAAGTGCCGGAACCCAGGTGAAAATAAAAGGCGTGGATGGGAAAGATTTTCCCATCATTCCCCAATATAAAGAGAAATACCCGTATTTTTTTCCAGCCCAAGAATTGAAAAGCGCCCTTTCCCGACTGCTGTTTTGTGTCAGTTTGAATAATGCCCGCCTCGAGTTGACAGGAGTCCACATTTTCCTTTATAAGGATCAGATCCACTTGGCGGCGACGGATAGTTTCCGCCTGGCCGAAGAAATCATTCCTCTCGCTGGAGCCGGAAGCAACCAAAGCGATTTTCTTACCAAAAATCAGAGCCTCATCATCCCTGGAAGCACGCTGCAGGAGATTATTCGGGTAATCACTCCCGAAAGCCAGGAGGTAAAAATCGCCTTGGAGGAGAACCAGATATTTTTTGAGATAGACGGAGTGCAGATTATCTCCCGCATCATCAATGGGAAATACCCGGACTATAAACAAATTATCCCGAAAGAATTCTCTCTTTCTGTAGTACTGGAGAAAGAGACCTTCCAGCGAGCGGTAAAAATCGCGAGTGGATTCTCTTCGTACAGCTCCGGCGAGATAGTCCTCACTTTCCAGCCGGGAGAAAAACAATGCGTGGTCTCGTCAGAGTCCCAAGAAACCGGCGAGAACAAGACTCTTTTGCCGATAGAAACACTCAAGGGAAGCGCTCCCTTGACGATAGTCTTCAACCCCCGCTATGTTTTGGAAGGGATGAGCGCCCTCCCGGGAGAAAAAATCCTCTTTCTCGCCAATAACAGCTCGAGCCCCGCCGCCCTTCGCGCATATGATCCGGAGACGGCCGCGTTTCGGGAGAATTACCTCTATATTATGATGCCGATCCGGAAATGACGAACGACCCACGACCCACAACTTACAACAAGAAAAACAAAAGAGTAGAAATCTTGGGGTGGTTGTTAGTCGTAAGTCGTTAGTTGTAAGTCAGAACAGTATGCGCACCCTCAAAGAGCTTCTCCCCAGAAAACAGCTCACTGTGCCAAAAGAGATCGACGAAAAAACCATTTTCCACATCGCCAAGCAGGTTTTGGTCGAAGAGTATGGGGTGCGTGGCGGAGAAAACATCATCCCGAGCTTCTATAAGGACAAGAAACTTTTTTTGGCACCCAGGAGCTCGCTCTGGGGGAGCGAGGTATATCTCATGCGCGAGCACATAGCCAAGCGCATCAACGCTATCCTCGGCAGCGAGGAAGTGAAAGAAGTAAAGATTGCCCAGCAGGTTTAGCACTTATCGACGGCCGTCGATAAAGGTATAAAGACACCCTCTCAAAACCTTCAAAGTTTTTGAGGATTTGATAGAGAGGAGAAACAACGGCGTTACGTGGCTTCTCCAAAATGTCGGTAGAGTTAAGGAAGTCTGGGTTTTGGCTCATAATGAGGCGGGAAAGAATAACGACTTCCTCCTCCGGCAATCATGTGCAAAAGACCTCTCCGCTGCATCCGTTTTATAAAGAAGTAGTCAGCGCCTCCATAACTTCTATACTTGAGATAGGCAAAGCCAGCGGCTCTTTGCGCCCAGGAGAAGGCATGGAATTCATCACGTCCTCGTTGCCATCTCTCAGCCAGATCTTCTCCAGGAAAATAGTAGCTATTAGGAAATTTCTCCCACACCCCCCTCACTTTAAGGCGGAGATTACTATAAGCTGCTTTAAAGCGGATTTTTGCCCAGTCGGGCTTACGACTATCCATAATTATTACCTCCTTGATTGGTGGAGACAGCCAACATTTTTTGCGAGCTGAATTCACCAATCAAGAACTTTCCAAAGAACCTCGGGATTGTTCCCTTTCAGAAGTTTCTTTTCTAAGAATTCTCTGAAAGGGAGGAGAAACATTGGTGATACAATGTCTCTCCGTAACCGCTGGCCTACACGCGGGATTCAGATCGCGAAGAGGTTTAACGTGGTTCTCTCCACGGTGCCTATCGGGACAGATATTCTTCGTCTAGTACCGTTTCATCGAAACGGGTTTCCCAATTGGGCACGAAAGGTTTTTTTGTGAGTGTGAGGTAACACTCTTTATTCTTGCCAGTGCGAACCTTTTCTTTTTCGCTTTGGGCACGTGCCAATGCCTCTTCTAGCTTTGTATAGATGGTGTAGGCATCTTTAGTTGCTTTCTTTCCGACTGTTTCATCGGACAGGACTACCATTTGGTAATAGAAAGCAGCATGGCTAAATTTCATGTACATCTCCTTTGGTTAGTGGAGTTAATTAACATCTATTCTTGAGACACAAACTAATTCCACTAACCACATCTTGTAAAGAACTTCGGGATGGCTCCCTTTCGGAAACTTCTTAGGAAGAATTCTCTGAAAGGGAGAGGAAGAATTGATGTTACAAAACTTCCCCATTTTTCTGGCCTACACGCGGATCCAGATCGCGAAGGTGTTTTACGTCAACCTTGAGACGAAGCGTTGGTCAATCTTCGAGGCCGAGCAATTTTCGCAGTGGCGGTATCATGTCGGGATCATATTGCTGCCCCTCTTTGATGCGAGAAAGCTCGTCTGCGGCAGATTGCTCGCCGATTTCTCTAAGCACCTCACAATAGAGTCTTATTGCTGAGTACTGTCTGGGAAAATCGGTTAACGGGCTCTGTTGCGGAGAGGTAGAGCCACCCTCCATTACATGTTCCGTAGCGTACCGCCTGGAGTCAAGAATTTCTCTGTAAATCTTATTGAGAAGTTCGCTCTCCTTGTTGAGAAACCATGAGAGCTTTCCTATAATTCTCGTTTTTTTTAGCAGGCTACGGCGCAAGAGGGTGAAAAAGTTATGGAACCGCCCCCACTTGCTTTGTGCTGACCATCTGTGAAATCTCTGCATAACTTCTCCTTTGGCTGTAGATGAGAAGAACTGGATCAAGAATCAACCCTTTTCATTCTTGAACGCTGAAGTATAGCAAAATATGTCAATACTGTCAATGAAAACAGTCAATAGATAGAACGATTGTATGCTTAAAATAAGGTAAAATAGGTATATTAGTGGTTACTGTTGACTAAAATATTGACAGTAGCTTGCTTTTCTGATATCATTGATATTATGGAAGACATAGAAAAAAGACTCCACGCTTTGGGCTTGGAGGAAAAAGAAGCGAAGATTTACTTAACTTGTCTGCAACTTGGCAAAGACACGGTTTTTCATATTGCCGAACGCTCCGGTATCAAGCGCACTACGGTATATTTTATTTTGAAAAGCTTGGCCGAACGAGGGCTCATTGCTACGGAGAAAACCAAGAAGGCCGTCCTTTTTTCTCCAGCGCACCCTCGCCGCCTCCTCATCCACGTGGATCACCAAAAGAAGATTCTTGACGATTTACTGCCGGAACTCTCAGCGCTCTATAATGTGGAACCGGAAAAACCGAATATCCAGGTGTTTGAAGGAGAGGCTGGGCTGAAACACGTCTATGAAGAGATCATTTCCTTTTTACAAGAGAAGCAAGAGGTACTATTTTTTGGGGGAGTTGATCATCTCAAGACATATCCTGATTTACTCAAAGCCTGGAAGCGGGAAACGAAGAATAAAACCTTCCGGATACGGGAACTGGTTAACAATGACGCGTTTCATAAAGAATATAGGGAAAAATTAAGCGAGAATGAAAACTTCCAGCATGAAATACGGTTATTACCGGAGGCATCAAAAAGTTTCCAGAACGACAACGCTATTTTTGGCAATAAGCTGGTTATTTTTTCCACCCAGAAAACCATGTTCGCCACGGTTGTAGAAAGCAGTCATATCGCAAGCTCGTATCGTACGATGTTCGAGTTGGCCTGGGCGCAAACAAGGGAGAAGAGCTGAATCGCTCCCGCTTACAAATGTTCTAGCGGCCGCTAGAACATTTGTAAGGCAGAGGAACACTTTACTTTAAGAAAAAAGCCTGCTTGAAAAAAGCAGGATTCTTATAAATCTTTGAATTACGAAACTCAACTCTCAGTTGTCATTCCCGCGAAGGCGGGAATCCAGGTTCTCGAAAATAAGCCATATTCTGGATCCCCGCTTACGCCAGCCTCGACGTCTAGGCGGGCGAGGATGACAGAAAATGGGAGTTTCGTAACTGAAAGTATAAATCACAGACGGAAACAGATACAAGGAGTTTTGCTCAGGCGGAGCCATTTTTTATGGAGAGTTGACACTCATAGTCTTGCTGTCGGTGGTTTTATTCCCGTTCTTGTCTTTTACTGCGACTTCTACGGTGAGGGTGTCAGGGCTGGCGGGGGTAGTGTATGACACGGAATACGGCTCTGAGGATGAGGAGCCTACAGAAGAACCGTTGACGGAATAGGTGACGGAATCTACCCCGTAGGGGGCATCCACGCTCGCGCTGAACGTTACCGATGAAGATACTGCGGTGTTCCCTGGAGCTGAGAGGTCTACGTCCGGTTGGAACTTCTTGAAGTCGTTTTCTTTGCACTCCTCCGTCGGTGGAGCGTCGGAAACAAGCCCTTTCTGTTTTTTGTACCAATCTTCCACTCCGCTCTCCCAGTTTTTGAATTGCGGATCGCGATCCGGTTTGTCAGGAATCGGCCCGCGCGGATCATCGCGAGAGACATAGAAAAGGATATCATGGGAGCTCACGAAGTCTTTTTTGTCCACCTCGTTGTCAGGGCAGTATTTATTGGCGAGGCAGTAGTTGCCCTTGTCGCCGGGAATGCCGCAGACCTTGAGGTTTTCTTTCTGCTCCAGTTTGCCGGCGATCATTAATTTATTCGTTTTTCCTTCCCCATCCCCGATCTCATCGTCCGGGTTGTACTTGGGGAACTCCTCGATGGCGTAGTTTGCCAAAGTCTTGTCGAGAAAGGCGCGCCAAATCGGAGCGGCTACATTGACACCGTCAGCGCCATCTGTCATCGGGGAATTGTCGTTATTCCCCGCCCAGACGCCGACGGCAAGCGACGGAGTGTACCCGATGGTCCAACCATCGCGAAACTCGTTGGTGGTACCGGTTTTTGCAGCCACAGGACGATTGTCGAAGCGGAGCGGGGAGCTCTCTCCGAATACCCAGGCCCGATTGTCATTGTTGGAGAGGACAGAATCCAGCATGGCTACATATTTTTCATCCACTACCCGTTCTCCGGCATCCGGCTTGAATTCCTCCAAAACCGCTCCTTTGGCGTCTTCAATGCGCAGGATAGCGGTTTCTTTGTGCTTGACCCCGCCTTGGGCGAGGGTGCCGTAAGCGCTGACGTGATCGATGAGCTTGACTTCGCCGCCGCCCAATACGAGCGAGAGTCCGAGCTTGCTCGGGTCACTCAAACCCGCAATGCCCAGATTTTTTGCCATTTGGATGGCGTCACTCACTCCGACGAGATAGAGTGTTTTGACGGCGGGGACATTCAGCGACCCGCCCAGCGTTTTCATCATGGGGAGCGGGCCATGGAACTTCCCGTCGTAATTGTTCGGTTCGTAGCTTTTGCCTTCCGCCGTTTCAAACTGCGTTTTGGTGTCATAGAGGATGGTTTCCGGGAGGTAGCCCTTGGTGAAAGCGGTGAGATAGACGTACGGCTTGAAAGACGAACCCGGCTGGCGATCGCGGGTCGTCACGTTCACATTCCCATCGATGGAGGCATCGAAGTAATCTTTGGAACCGACCATCGAGAGCACCTGACCTGTCCGCGGATCGAGAGCGATGAGCGCGGCGTTGGAGGCGTTCCACCTCTTGTTTTTTTCGGCGCCCTCGCGCACGGCTTGCTCGGCAATCTGCTGTTTGTCCCAATCCAGCGTGGTGATGACCTTATACCCGCCCTGCTCCACGGACTGGTCGCCGTATTTTTGCTGGAGATAATCTTTGATATACATCACGAAATGCGGAGCGGCGATTACGTCCTTCTGCGGCTGGAGCTTGTCAAGCGTGTCTGTGTTGATGGCTTCATCTGCCTGTGTCTCCGTAATGTAGCCCAGTTTTGCCATAGTTCTCAAGGCAAAGTTTTTGCGCCCGATGAGCGCATCCCGGTGGGATCCGTACGGGGAATAGTAAGCGGTGGCTTGGGGGAGGGCGGCGATGAGTGCCGCTTCATCCAGGGTGAGTTCTCGCGCCGGTTTGCCGAAAAAAGTCTGAGCGGCGGCCTCGATACCATAGGCGTTCGATCCGTAGGGGATCTCGTTCAAGTACATAGCCAGAATCTCGTCTTTGGAAAATTTGGTTTCCATTTCCAGCGAAAGAATCACTTCCTTCACTTTGCGGATGAGGGTCTTTTCGTTGGTGAGGAGGGAATTCTTGACGAATTGCTGGGTGATGGTCGAACCGCCCTGGGTTTTTCCGAAACTCACCACATCCTTCAGCACCGAACGGACGATAGAAGTGAGCTTGATGCCGTAGTGATTGTAGAAATCCTGGTCTTCCAGGCTGATCGTAGCGTACCTGATGACGTCCGGCATATCGGAAAATGAGATGACGGTGCGCTTTTCTTCGCCGTGCACTTCATAGAGCAGATGGGTCCCGGTGCGGTCGTAAATCTTGGTCGATTCCGGGATGACGCGGGTGTTCACGCTTCCAGGCGAAGGCAGATCTTTGGCGATATAAGCAAAGGCGCCGATGGCTACGAGCGCCGCCAAGACAGAAAGAAAAAGCGCGGTTTTCCAGAGGACTGGCCAGACCCGGCTTTTAGGCTTTGTTTCGCCCGGAAGAGAGCGTTTTTTATGGAAAAATGACATAGAAATTCATAGACAAGGGTCTCTATTGTATAGCATAAAAAAGAGGAAAAATAAAGAGTGGAGGAAGGGGGTAGTGCTAAAGAGAACCAACATTATTAAGAGGTTTTACGCTTTTTTGTCTTGATTTCAGCTAGCTTTAAAACCTCTCGTGCAACATTGATGTTGGTATAGAGTTTTTCAAAGCCTCTAAATTGAGCAAGTGCGTTAATCTCTATAACGCGGAAAGAATCACCATCCTTTAAGATATCTATTCCAGCGTAATCCAAGCCCATTGCTTGAGCAGTTTTTTTTGCTAAGGCATAGAGTTTTTTCTCTTCGGCTTTTGGTGCGCAATCAACCTTTCCTCCCAAAGAAACATTGGTGCGCCATTCTTTTCCGGAAGAAGAACGTCGCATAGCGCCCAACGGACGGTTTTTTACTATTAGAACGCGATAGTCATAAATTATAGGGTAATACCTTTGAAAAAGAAGGCTAGTTTTATTTTTTCTGCTTTTTGTGATACATGCTTTGAGTTCGCGCGGGCTATTTATTTTGTATACGCCTTTTCCTAGGCTGCCCTGGGTGGTTTTCACAATGAAGGGAAATAGCAAAATATTTTTTTTGTTGAGACTTTTCTCTGGCGAAAAAAAGTAAGAATCAAGACCAGGAATGTTATTTTTCAATAAGAAAAATTGCTGCGCTAATTTATCAAGGCTTTGATAGGATTCAAAAAACTTGCTGTTGAGGACAAAGATCTTTTTGTTTTTCGCGTGTTCGATAATAAGTTTTAACAGTGTTCCTAGACGATAAGAAGTTATCCCTCTTTTGTTTTTGAGGCTGAAGCTGGGGCTTCTCGGAATGATAGCGTCAAACTCGTCAATTTTTTTGTTTCCATCCCCTAGGTAGAAACCATCTTCATCTAACTTAAAAACGAGAGATGCCCACGTGGTCAAATACATCTGATGTCCTCTTTTCTTGCCTTCTTCAAAGAAGCGGCGAGGAGCGTAATCGCTTTTGTTGACCGAGATAATACAAATCTTCATAGAGTTGAAATGCCAATTTAAAAAAGCGTACTTATGATTGCTTTGCCAATATCTCTTGGTTTCCCCGCGGATGGATTCAAATGAAAAAGAAACTCTGGGGCACCGTTGATTTCCAAAACATATCCTGGAGAATGCTTTGAGACAATTGGTTGGGAAATATCTTTGGCGATGATATCAATACCGGCAATTTTTAAATCGAGATATTTGGTGAGTTTGCTTAATTGGAGGGCGTTTTCCTTGCAGATTTCTTCGGTTCTATCGATCCATACCCCTCCCTCCGAACCGCTGAAACTAAACTGCACGGAGACTTTCTTTTTGGGGACGCTTTTCAGTGTGAAGCCTTGGAATGCCAGAATATCTTTTGTTTTTTGAGTAACTTTGTATACAGGGAGGGCTGTTTTGTTGTAATTGTGGATAAGCTGAGTTATATCTCTGGTTCCGTCTCCAGGCAGAAAAAGGCCACTCGTTTCGAGTATACCGGCGACTTTGTTGCCGGCCATGGTGACGCGGTAATATTTTCCGTAAACTTCTTTTTCCAAAATCACGTCTCGTCCATAAGAGAGGCTTTTTTTGAAAAACTCCTCTAGCTTGGGGAGCGAGTCAACATTCAAAAAAACTCCTTCTCCACCTTCGTGTCGCCGAGGCTTTATGACAAGAGGGAATTTTATTTTTTTGGCTATTGCGATGGCTTCGTCTAAAGTTCTTGCCGTATACCCATCAGGCGTGGGAATTTTCAAGATTTTTAGTGCTTCTTTTGTGAGGTGCTTGTCTTTGATAATCCAGAGCGAAACAGGGTTTGAAATTGATAATCGGGGACCACGTAGCCAGACGGTTTTATTATTTTTCTTTAAAATAAAAATACGTTCATTTTTAATGAATTTGTATACCCGTATGTTCTTTTCAAGCGCAGCCATTAAGAGCGACCGTGTCCCAGCTTGAAATTTGGCGATATCTCTTTTATACATTCTTTGCATAGGCTGTGCTGACTTTATTTACATCAATTAAAAATCTTCCGAGGTTCTTTCTCCCTACTATTACTTTTTTACTCAACTCGTCTCTTTCTATGATATTTGCGAGGAGAGAGAGTTCAACTTGGTCAAGCATAGCACTGATTTTAACCTTAGGCCGCATGCTCATTCCGTGAGAGGAATAAATAATTACTATATCTGCAAGATCTGGATGCGCCCCAATATATTTTTTTCTTAAGCTTGCCTCAATGGAACCGGCTTCCTCTCGGCTGAAATTTTTGGGAAGCTCGAGAGAGTTAAAATAATTTATTACGTCTTCAAAGCCAAGCTCTTTTGCCAGGTCTGTATCAATGGAAGTAGAAAAAGCGCCGGTGTCGATCTTGGCTTCCACTTCGATTTCTTTGCCATCCTTGCCGATGAGTTTCACTTTCTCGACGGTGCCGATGACGCGTTTGCCGGAGAGTTCCTCGATCTCTTCTTCGATCTCGCCGCCGAAGAGATTCATCCCGACCCGGATGCCGCGGTCGGTGGTTTTGATTTTCAGGCCTTTAACGCGGTTCAAGCGCCCCTTCAGCCCGGAAAAATTGGCGAGCTGGATGGAAAGCCCCGGGCGGGCGTTCAATTCGAGAACAACGGGCCCCCGTTCGCGGTCGATGGCGATATCGGCTCCGAGAAAGCCGAGATGCGAAATGGCCTGGGCATCGATGGCCATGCGGAGGATATCTTTCCAGTAAGGGATCTTGATGCCCGAGAGCACCATCCGGGTACCGGGCACGTATTCGATGATGTGGCCTTTGCCGAGAATGGCCGTCGTCGTCGTCCCGGTGGCGAGGTCGATGCCGACGCCGATGGCGCCCTGCTGGAGATTGGCCTTGCCGTCGGAGTGCTTGGTCGGCAGGCGGAGCATCGCCATCACCGGAACGCGGTTGTAGACGATGACGCGGATATCGGGGATGCCTTTGTATGTGTAGGGTTTGAAGAGCTTCAGAAGCTTCAAGCGCTCCTCAAAAAAAGCGATATCGGGAATGTTGGAGAGAGAGAAAGAGCCATCAAGAATGTTACGGATATGGCTTTTCAGATCATCGACGGTGATCACGGAGCCATCGGCCTTGATCCATTCGCCAGCCTCTCTGTCTAGAGCGCCAGCCTGAGCATTGCCTTGATAATTATTTGTAATGGACTTTTGTAAAGGATTTTCTGTAGAATTTTCAGGTGCAGCATTGCGGGCAGGTTTTTTCCGTCCGTATACGATGATGATCCCTTCACCGCCGAAACCGCGATTGGGTTTCAAGGCGAAGCTGTTCGGGAGGGTGGCAAAGTCGAACTGTTCCAGATCCTCGTGGCTTTTGATCTTGGCAATCAGTTCCGGAACGCTGAGACCATTTTTCTTCAAGAGGTGTTTGCAGAGGAGTTTGCTATCGGCAATTTCCATCCCGCGTTTGCGGTTGGAGGGACGGATGTAATCGAGGTTTCTCGCGTTCATACCGAGAAGCCCCTGGCTTTTTTTGAAGAAATCGAACATAGGCACTAACTTACGACAGACGACTTACGACTAACGACAGAAATGAAAGAAGCGGCAGCAAAGAGTTGTTGGTCGTAAGTCGTTAGTTATTAGCTCACATTTACAAGTAGCGGGTGATTTTGCGGAAGCGGAAATATTCCGTTACGCGCAGGCCCGTCCATTTCCCCAAAGAGAAATTGATGAGAAAAGTGAAGAGGATGATCCAAGGAAAATGGAGGATGAGGGCGGTGAGAGCGTGCCAGCTGACGAGGAAATAACCGATGACGGAGATGATAAGGGTTTCCACGGCCAAAATGAAGGCCGCGCGACTGCCTTTTTCAATCTGCGTGGCGACAAATTTTTCCGCCAGCGTAATCATAATGAGCAAAGGAAAAATGCTGACCGCTGCCAGGCCGGTGCGCTGATACATCCCGCCGATAACGAGAATAATGAGGATAGCCAGAGAAATGATGGAGAGCGTAATGGCGACGCGCGGCAAGTAGAGGAGGCGGAATCTTTTCAGGACAAAACGCGCCAGCATGCCGACCACGATGACGCTCACAAAAATAGCGATGCCGTATTTCACGCCGTTCGGATCGAAGGCCAAGAGGGCGAACGTGATGATGGAAGGAGTGTAGATGCCAAAGGCTTTGATGCCGATGACTTGGCGGAAAAAAGCCACCAGCGTGGCAATGACCGGGAGCATGAGGAGGAGGAGTACCGTCTGTACCGGTACGCCTTGCTCAACAAAAAATGCGATCAGCGGATGATATTGCATAGGGAAGAATCAGGAATTAAGAATTAGGAATCAAGAATAAAAAATAATACGAGAATGCTTCGCTGTTTGCATTTGATTTAAGCCTGATTCATGATTCATGATTCCCTATTCTCTCGGATGGCGTCCATCCTGCGGCGGCTCGCATGGCAGAGCGCCAGTGCCAGGGCGTCTGCGACATCGTCCGGTTGCGGAATAGCGGAGAGTTTGAGGAGCGCCTTCACAATCAATTGTACCTGGGATTTGTCTGCTCGCCCATAATTCGTCAAGGCCTGCTTCACTTCGAGCGGAGTGTAACCGAAAACTTTAACACATAAATTTTCCAAAGTCAAGAGGATAGAGCCACGTGCCTGGGCGACCGAAATGACGGTTTTTTGGTTTTTGAAAAAAAACAGTTCTTCCACAGCCGCCTCTTCCGGCTTATATTTTTTGACGATAGTAGTCAGATCCTTTGAAATCTCCAAGAGTCGTTCGGCGAGCGGGAGATCTTTTGACGTACTGATGTGTCCGAAAGCCACGGCCACGTTTTTGCTCCCATCTACTTCTATTACGCCCCAACCGACCGTGGCCGTCCCGGGGTCGATACCGAGTATTCGCATAACTTACGACTGACGACTAACAACTTATGACAAAAGATTTTTCATTTACTCTTGTCGTTGGTCATGAGTCGTTTGTTGTTAGTTAATTAAGGTTGTCCCACACCCGCTGGACGTCTTGGTGGTCTTCGATCTGTTCGAAGAAAGCATCATACTGCTCGCGGGATTTCGCATCGAGCACGGTGGTCTGGATGGGGCGGTAGGAAAGCTCGGCGGATTTGATGGTGTAGCCTTTCGCTTCGAGAATATCTTTTACTGTCTTCAGGTTTTCGAAAGGGACGTAGACGGCGAGGATGTTTTCTTCGATGGTTTCCGTATCTTCCGCTCCGGCATCGATGGTATCCAGCTCCGCAGTATCGCGGTCTTTCCCCGTGTAGTCGATGATAATTTCTCCGGCTTGCTTGAAAAGAAAGGCGACTGATCCGATGGCGCCTATTTTTCCACCGGCCTTGGTAAAGAGAGATTTGATTTCGCTGACGGTGCGGTTGCGATTATCGGTCGTCGTCTGGATTATCATCGCGACATGGCCTGGCCCGTACCCTTCGTAGAGAATGTTCTCAATAATAGCTCCATCTTTCAATTCT
>MFSB01000006.1:37978-39830 GCA_001784735.1 Candidatus Moranbacteria bacterium RIFCSPLOWO2_12_FULL_48_12 | reverse complement strand
ATCCAGCGGATCCGTGAAGCGGAGCGCTAAGCGATGTTCGAAGAATATAAGGATAAGGAAGGCCAGGTGGTCAATGGTATCGTCCAGCGCGTGGAGGGTCGCAACGTGTTTGTCGACCTTGGCAAATCCGTTGGTATCCTGTTTCCTTCGGAGCAGATCGAGGGAGAAAATTACCGTGTCGGCCAGCACTTGAAGGTGTATCTCGTACGAGTGGAATCGGACACCAAGGGACCGGGGTTGCTTTTGTCACGGGCTCATCCGGAAATGGTGCGTCATCTCTTTTCGCTCGAGGTGCCGGAAATCTTTACCGGAACTGTCGAAATCAAGGCTATCGCCCGCGAAGCCGGTTCGCGTACGAAAATTGCTGTCTTTTCAGCGGAAGAAGGCGTGGATCCGATCGGTTCCTGCGTCGGGCAGAAGGGAACGCGTGTGCAGGCCATCATTGATGAGCTGGGCGGCGAGAAAATCGATATCATCGAATGGAATGAGAATGTGGAGAAATTCATCGCTGCCGCTTTGTCGCCGGCCAAGGTCCTTTCAGCCAAACTTTTCGAGGCGGAGAGACGGACGCTTGTAAAAGTCCCCAATGATCAGCTATCGCTGGCGATCGGGAAGCGCGGGCAGAACGTCCGTCTGGCGGCCAAGCTGACCGGTTGGAAAATCGATGTGATGAGCGATGACCTGCCGAAGATAACTGACGACACACAACTGACGACTGATGACCAATCCGGAGAAACGAGCGAAAAAATCGCAACTGAGGAAACCGCTCCAGCAGTTCCGGTTGAAGAAGTGGCTACTGAAGGAGCTGAAACAAAAGAATGAAGAGACCAATTTCTAATTACTAATTCCTAATAAAAATCTTAATATCCAATTTCTCAATTTCCGAATTAATTTTTTGACATTCATTAGAAATTAGAAATTAGGTATTAGATATTTCATCTTATGAATCTGTGGCACGATGTTCCGTTGGGCGATAATGTCCCCGAAGAGATCAATGTTATCATCGAAACCTCCAAGGGTTCTTCTAATAAATACGAGATCGATAAGGAAGCTGGTCTCATCAAGCTGGACCGCGTCAATTATTCGGCAGCTGCTTTCCCTTTTGAGTACGGCTTTGCGCCGCAAACCCTTTGGGAAGATGGCGATGCTCTCGACGTGGTAGTCCTGGCTACGTTTCCCATTCCTACCGGCATCCTGGTGAAGGTGCGGCCGGTAGCGCTGATGGAGATGATCGATACCGGCGAGTCTGACTTCAAAGTCATCGGCGTGCCCCTCAAAGACAAGCGCTGGGAGGACGTGCAGGATCTGTCTGATATCAACAAGCATACTTTGAAGGAAATCCAGCACTTCTTCGAAACGTATAAACAGCTCAAAGGCGATGAGGTAACTGTTCAGGGCTTCAAGGGAAAGCAGGAAGCCTATGAGGCGGTAAAGAAAGGCATAGGCCTCTATCAAGAGAAATTCAAGAAATAACATTTCAGTAATTTTCAATTTACAATAACCAATTTACACTGAATTTCCAATGACTCAATGTTTCAGTATTTGAAAATTGTAAAATTGTCTATTGATTGGAAGTTGATAATTGAAAATTTGCTTACTTATGGATATTACCGTCAAAAAGTTGCCCGTATCGAAAGTGGAGCTCCGCATAACTGTGCCGTGGGAAGAATGGCAGGGGGAGATGGGACATGCCGTAGAATATCTCGGGAAAGATATGAAGGTAGCGGGATTTCGTCCTGGCAAAGTGCCGCGCGATGTGATCGAAAAACGCTTCGGCAAAGAGGTGCTCTTGATGGAGGCCGCCGAGCATGCCATCTCGCATTCGTACCCCAAGGCGCTCAAGGAGAAGAAG
>MFSB01000006.1:0-37918 GCA_001784735.1 Candidatus Moranbacteria bacterium RIFCSPLOWO2_12_FULL_48_12 | reverse complement strand
GCCAGTGCTCGGGTCTTGGCGAGACGCGGTAAAAAAAGCGAACAAAGCTTTTGCCAAGCAACTGGCCACCATTGAAGAAAAAGAAGTCGATGCAGAATTGAAAAGACTGGCCGATATGCGTGCGAAGCTGGTGACGGTGAATCGCGAAGCGTGCCTCGACGACAACGTATTGGTGAACTTTTCCGTCTTGCAGAATGGCGTACTCATAGAAAACGGCAAGAGCGAAAAGCATCCGCTCGTATTGGGCAAGGGCGTCTTCATCCCCGGTTTCGAAGAACAATTGGTGGGGATGAAGGAGGGCGAGGAAAAAACCTTCGAACTGACTTTTCCGGCGGAATATCATGCCAAGCATCTAGCAGGAAAACCAGCGACCTTTCAGGTGAAAGTGGGAGTGGTACAGGAGCGCGAAATCCCAGTAATCGATGATGCGTTCGCTCAAAGGCTGGGAAAATTTGAATCATTGGAAAAGCTGAAAGAAAACCTGAGATCTGGGATGCTAGAGGAACAGAAAGCTAAGCATAAAGCAGAACACCGCACCCGGATCCTCGATGCGCTGGTGGAACATGCGGAAGTCGAGTATCCGGAGATTCTCGTAAAGGAAGAATCAAATCGGATGGTGCGCGAATTTGAATTGCAGATCCAGTCGATGGGGCTCAATTTTTCTGATTATCTCGCTCGTATGAAAAAAACGGAAGATGAACTGAAAAAGGACTGGCTAGCGCAGGCCAAAAATCGTCTGGCCGCACATATCCTTCTCGACGCGCTCGCGTATGAAGAAGGAATTGAAATCGATGCCAAGGATGTTGAGGCAGAAATGAACAAGACGCTTCAACACTACAAGAACACCAAAGATATCGAGAAAAATATCGATATGGAGCGTCTTTATAGCGCCGCCCGCGGCCAATTGCGGAACGGAAAAACCTTCGAGTTTTTGGAGAAACTCTAAAAAATCAAAGTGCAAAAATCAAAATGGAAAATGACAAATCAAAATTCAAAAATGTTAAGATAGTAGGGATACCCTTGAAAGAATTGATTAAGGTTGCTAGTATTACTGTCTCAAGTACCATGGTCCTAAGTGGCAAAAAATAATTTTGTATTTTACATTGTCATTTTAATCTCAATTAGGGTCTAATTCCCCGCCGCTTGCGGCGAGTATCAAAGACAAATTTGTCAAAGATACCTCGCGGCTTGCCGCGAGGAGTATTCATTCTTTGATATTTACATTTTGCATTATGAAAAGCCAATATCTCATTCCCATGGTGGTGGAGAAGACGAGTTTCGGCGAGCGCGCTTATGATATCTACTCGCGTTTGCTGAAGGATCGCATCATCTTCATCGGTGCGCCGATCGATGACGGTGTCGCCAACGCGGTGATTGCCCAGCTTTTGTTTCTCGAATCGCAGAACACCAAAGAGGATATCAAGATGTATATCAATTCTCCCGGCGGATCCGTCACATCGGCGCTGGCTATCTATGACACGATGCAGTATGTGAAGCCGGAAGTGCAGACCATCTGTATCGGCATGGCGGCTTCGGCTGCGGCGCTCTTGCTTGCTGCCGGGAAAAAAGGCAAGCGGATGGCTCTTCCCAACAGCGAGGTGCTGATCCACCAGGTATTGGGCGGCGCCCAAGGCCAGGCCACCGACGTCGATATCCATGCTCGCCATATCCTCAAGACCCGCGACCGTCTGAACAAGATCCTCGCCAAGCACACCGGACAGAAGCTCCAGAAGATCGAACAGGATACCGAACGCGATTATTTCATGAGCGCGGAAGAAGCCTTGAAGTATGGCATCGTCGACAAGGTGATTGAGTAGGCAGTCAGCAACTAACAATTAACAAGCAAGCAACTCATAGTCAGCAAAAAACGAGCCTGAAATTGGCTCGTTTTTTAAATTTAAGAATTTGCTTTTCGTTTCTGTTGTTTGTTGACTGTCTGTTATTTCAGCGTCGGGAGGAGGCTGGCGCCGTTCATTTCAGCGGGTTTTTCGATGCCCATAATATCGAGAACGGTGGGAGCGATATCAGAGAGCAGGCCATTGACTTCGTTCTGTTCGCGCATCATCTGCTCCGCGGCTTTTTCACGGTGGTTCTCGGGGGTGATATACCAGAGCGGGATCGGGTTGGTAGAGTGTTCGGTATCGGCTTCTCCGGTAGAAGCCTTCTTCAATTCCTCGACGTTGCCATGGTCAGCCGTGATAATCATCGCCCCGCCGGCCTTGAGGACAGCCGGGACGACGATCGAGAGGCTCTTGTCGGTGGCCTCGACGGCTTTGATAGAGGCTTCTTCATTGCCGGTGTGTCCCACCATATCCGGGTTGGCATAGTTGACGAGGATGAAATCATATTCATTTTTTTCCACTGCGGCGATGAGCGCTTCGGTAATTTGCGGCGAACTCATTTCCGGAATCTCATCGAAGTGCGAAACAGTGGGGGAGGGGATGAGGAGACGATCCTCTCCGGGGAAGGCTTTTTCCTTGCCGCCGTTGAAAAAGTAGGTAACGTGGGCGTATTTTTCCGTTTCAGCGATGCGGAGCTGTTTCTTGCTGCGGAGGCTCAGGGTCTCGCCGAGAGAGTGTTCCACGTCCTCCGGCGGGAATGCGATGTGGGCCGGCAATCCGCGCTCATGTTCCGTGAAAGTGGTGAAGTGGATGTCGAGGAGTTTCCGCTGGAAGCCGTCGAAATCGGGCACAGTGAAGGCTTTAGTCAATTCGCGCGCCCGATCTTCGCGGAAATTGAAAAAGATGACCGCATCTTTGTTTTTGATGAGCGCGATGGGCTTATCTTTTTCGGTGATCACGGTTGGCTCGATGTATTCGTCGGTGATGTTCTTGATATAAGATTGTTCGAGAGCGATGAGAGGATCCGTGGCTGTTTTCTCCGATCCCTCGGTTAGCATGCGGTAGGTTTTTTCGATGCGATCCCAGTTATTGTTGCGATCCATGGAGAAATTGCGGCCGGAAAGACTGGCGATTTTTCCGATGCCGACGAGGCGCATTTCGCGAGTCAACTCTTTGACCTGCTGTATTCCGGCGGTCGGGGCCGAATCGCGGCCGTCGGTAAAGACGTGGACATAGACTTCGCTCAGCCCCTCATTTTTGACGAGGCGCAGGAGCGCAAGCAAGTGATCTCGGTGCGAGTGAACCGAACCGGAACTGATAAGCCCCATCAGATGAAGCTTGCTTTTGTTTTTTTTGACTGTATTGATGGTATCGAGGAGCACTTCATTTTTGAAAAAACTGCCGTCTTGGATAGAAAGTGAGATGCGGGGCATATTCTGGTAGATGACGCGCCCGGCGCCCATCGTCATATGGCCGACTTCGCTATTCCCCGCGGTGTTCCATGGCAAGCCGACCGAAATTCCCGAAGCCTGAAGCGTCGTCATTGGGTAGAAACGGTTCAATTTTTCAAAAGTCGGCAGGGTGGCTTCCCGGATAGGATTGCCTTGGATGCTGTTCGAGATGCCCCAGCCATCAAGAACAATGAGGACAAGCGGTTTATACATTTTTTTATATGTAAGGTTTTTTACTTTCGATTCTTTTCGTATGATAACATTCTTCTTCCTTTGACAAAAGGCTCCTCTGCGACTATGATGGACATACAGCATTAAATAGTTGATATCTGCCTTAAGTTCGATAGCGAGGTTTAGGAAGAGTGTAAAAGCGTTTTAGGCATTATGTTACAGAACTTTTTGACACATTTTGCATCTGAAAATAGAACAGCCCTTTTTGCCATGGGCGGCGTTCTGGCGCTCTCTTCGGGTTATCGGCTCCGGGCAGCGCATATATATGACATTCAGTCTGATGTATTTTTTTCTTTCCGCCGGGCTTTTGATAGCCGGCGCGGTGTTGGGGTATCTGGTTAGGCAGAATCTCGCCAAAAGGCAGCTGTCTACCGCCGAAGGCCAGGCGGCAAAAATGGTGGAAGAGGCCGAAATGAAGGCGAAAGAAATGACGATCGAGGCCAAGAACAAGGCCGTCGATATCCTTGAAGAGGCCAAGAAAAACGAGCAGGCGCGGGAGGCGAAATTTCTTATTCAGGAAGGTCGTCTTGAGAAGCGTGAGGCGCAGACGGAAAAAGGGATCCAGGAGATCGACACGGAAAAGCGCCGTTTGCTTCAAAAAGCCGAGGAAATCAAAGCGATTCGCGAGGAAGCGGAAAAATTACGGGAGGAAGAACTGACGCGTTTGGAAAAAGTGTCGCAGCTTTCCAAAGAAGAGGCTCAAACAAAAATTTTTGCTCTGGTTGAGGAGGAAAGCCAGGAGGCTTTGGTGAAACGCATGTCGAAGCTGGAGAACGAAAGCCACGAGGAATTGGAAAAGCGCTCGCTCAACATTATGGCGACGATCATCCAGAAATATGCCCGTTCCCATGTTTCTGAATTTACGACGACCACGGTGACTATTCCTTCCGACGAAGTAAAAGGAAAGATTATCGGCAAGGAAGGCCGGAATATCCGGGCGCTGGAAAAGGAAACCGGCGTAGAGCTTATTGTGGACGATACGCCGGAAACGGTGATCATCTCCGGCTTCGATCCGGTGCGGCGCGAAATCGCCCGCATCGCTCTGGAAAAACTCGTAGCCGATGGACGCATCCATCCGGCGCGCATCGAAGAAGCGGTGGAGGAGGCCAAGAAGGAGCTGGATACGAAGATCAAGGAATCGGGCGAAGCGGCGGCCTATGATGCCGGGATTGCCGGACTGCATCCGAAACTGCTCTATATTCTGGGGCGTCTGCGCTACCGGTACAGCTACAAACAGAACGTTTTGCTCCATTCTTTGGAAGTTTCCTATTTGGCGGGCGCTTTGGCCGCTGAATTGGGAGCGGATGTCGCCTGTGCCAAGAAGGCTGGGCTCTTGCATGATATCGGCAAAGCGGTAGACCATGAGATCGAGGGCACACACGTGAAGATCGGGATGCGTATTTTGGAAAAGTTCGGCATCGGGCAGAACGTCATCGATGCGATGAAATGCCATCATGATGAATACCCGCACCAAACCACTGAATCGTTCATTGTGACCGGAGCGGACGCTATTTCTGCCGCTCGTCCGGGGGCGCGCAAAGAAACCGCAGAGAAATATATCAAGCGTTTGGAAGAATTGGAAGCGCTCATCAACTCTTTTCCGGAGGTGGAGAAATCCTATGCCATTCAGGCCGGACGCGAAGTGCGCATATTCGTCAATCCGGAGAAAACGGATGACTTGAGCGCTATGAAGCTGGCGCGCGATATTGCCAAGCGTATCGAAGAAGAGCTAAAATATCCGGGCGAGATCAAAGTGAACGTGTTCCGCGAGACGAGGGCGATCGAGTATGCAAGGTAATTTGTCCGTCTGTGCTCAATTTTGTAGATGAGCAAAATGGCTTACCCCGTTAGAAGTCTGACTGGGGCGTATGGTTAAAAACAGGCGACTAAAGATATTCAGATAAGGAGTCTTCATGGTTGGTTTTGACAGACTTCTAACGGGGCTTAGGGATTGCACTCTTTAGAAAAAAGGCTTAGAATAGAGGCAGGTGATAAGTAATCTGCGCTCCGGCGGCGAATGCGCCTCGGGTCTAAACTAGAAGGGCAGGTGAAAAGTATGCAAAATGTAAATAAAGATACACTCGTTCACATGGTTGTTGACAAAACTGAGCTTGCCAAGAAAGATGTAGAGGCAGTTTTGGGATGCGTCATCGATTGTGTCACAGCGGAGCTCGGCAAGGGCAACAAAGTGACTCTCACTGGCTTTGGCACCTTCAAAGTTTCGAATCGTGCCGCTCGCGAGGGGATCAACCCTCAGACAAAGGCCAAGATTATGATTCCGGCTATGACGGTTCCGAAGTTCACCGCTGGCAAGACCTTGAAAGAAGCGGTAAGATAGTTTGAGGATCTGCAACCCCGCTCCGCCGGTTGGCGGATGGCGGAAAAAAAGATAGAGCTATAATCCCGCCTCGGCGGGATTATAGCTATCGGGGTGTCGTATACCGGCCCGCCTCGCGTCGGCAAGCGAAGCGAGTCGAGGCGGATAGTACGCATGCTTCTTGCCCCGTCGCATCTCAATCCGGAGAGTAGTATAGTGGCAGCCCGCCGCCGTAAGAACTATGGCGGGTAAATACGCAAGTTTAGGAACACATAGTTTCGTATTAAATTTTCGGGGTGTCGTATACCGGTAGTACGCATGCTTTGGGAGCATGTTGACTGGGTTCGATTCCCAGCACCCCGACAAAACGAAGTGAAGGCGGGTGAAGCAAGTGAACTGCTTCACTTGCGTTGGGAAGAGAAGGGCTAACCTGTCTCGCAGGATAGCCCAGGCCCGAAGGGGATTCCCAGCACCCCGACCAAATTTTAGTTCCGGTTCCCTGCCCGACGGCAGGCGGGGATTCCGGGTGCTCCGACAGAATAATTCTCTCATGCAAGCTATGGAAGATAACAAGCTCTTTTTTGTTGGTCTCAAGGCTTTTATTGCAAAGGATGGCAAGTTGCTTATCTTGAGGGAGTTCGCATCTGAAAAATATCCGAGTGGGAAAAAATGGGAAATCCCCGGCGGAAGAATTACGGAAAGTGAAGAGAGAACCCCGCTTATAGACGTTCTTTTGCGGGAAGTAAGAGAAGAATGCGGCTCGATAGAAATTATCGTGGGAGAAGTGTTCCACGTTTTCAGACGCCAGTTTCCGAATGGGGAGTGGGTGTTTCTGGCTGGGTTTGATTGTTCTTATATCTCCGGCGAGGTCACTTTGAGTCATGAACATACAGAATATGCCTGGATTATAGAGGCAGATATGGAACACTATGACTTTGTAAATGGTTATGAAGAAGCAATCAGGGCGTACTTTAGAAAAAAATCATTTTTATGAAAAAAGTAGTGACTATCGGCGGGGGGAAAACCATTTGTTTGATTTGTCACCCCGTTGATGCAAACGGTTAACCCTATGAAACTTTTGAATGTTATATGACTGGCTTGAAGCCAGCTTTTTTGTAAACTATTGTATTTTTAGCGGGCTTGTGTTATAAATGCAAGTCGTATCAGGATTTTTTCCAAAGAGCGACAGACAAGTTTAGGCTTGTATAAGGCTCTTTAACAATATCACTCACCAACTTCCCTTGTAGGAGGACTCATGAAACCGAACAAGCTTCTCTGTTTTTTCGCAATTCTGTGTGCATTACATCTCTTCCACATTGATGTTTCGTACGCGGTGACTGTTCACCAGCGTGACACGTCGAATCGCCATGAGGTAACGTACGTGCATTTTGCTGACGGGCGGATGGTTTCCATCCCCGAAGGCAAAAGTCTGACCGTTTCTGAGCCTGTTACCGTTAATTATCGGAGTGAGATGGGCTGGCTGACAGTACCGACTACGCCTAAACCGGTCATCACGATCACTTTCAACGATGACGTTGTGAAAAGCGAGTTTGCGCTCGTCACTCTCATAGCAACTCCTAAACGTCGAGTGATACTCAACTATCCGCCGGTATCGTCGGTATGGCATTTGCCTGCCGGCATCTCGATGCTCGCGGCGTATCTCCAAGAGCGTGGTCACCAAGTGACCCAGCACTATGGGCACATCGCCGGATTAAAATACGTTTTACGCGAGCACGGCGGAGAGACTATCGACAAGGCGCTGGCAACTATCCGCGACTCGAAAAGCGATATCAAGGCACTTTACGATGCACGGATGACATTCGAGCGCGTTTCAAGCGGTATCATAACGCAAGACAAATTCGTCGTGGAGCGCAATAACGTCACATACGTGTCGCATTACTATGACGGCAGTATCGAGAAAATGCTCGATGCGATAAGAAATCGCAAAGAGCATCTATGGTATTCGTACTTCGCTCACGCGGAAGTTCCATTTGCGAAAAACGTCCGTCCTCATTTGTATGGGATCAGCATCGCTGACGAAAGGCAATTCGTTCAAGGTTGCATCCTCGCTGCGATGATAAAAGAGACGTTGCCGAATACACTCGTGGTCATGGGTGGCAACTTTTGGGCGCGGCCGCTTGGTGCCTATTTGCTTCCGCAATTCGCCGAGATGTTCGACTACTGTGATGCCATAGTTTGGGGAGAAGGCTTCCGTGCACTGGAGGTTTTAACTGAAACCTTGACACCATCATCCGCACCGGGGACAGTGTGGAGAAGTGGCGACAACAGAGTAATCGTTAATCCTGTATCCTTGCCGATTCCATTCGAAACCTTGCCAACGCCGGTTTTTGACGGTAGCGTGCGTCAGTGGTCGCCCGATTTTGTTCCCTCTCTTTACCCGGCGTCAAATTGTCTCACGAAAGACCGCTGCGATTTTTGTGCAATCGAGGCCGGAAGCGCTACATTTCACGGTAAGCCACGTGAAATGAGCTCACGTCGAATGGCGGAGCACATATTGGCCATAGGCGCGTCTCGTTTTGAGATTGTCAGTGCGATGTTTCCGGTTTCTCGCCAAATTGCATTAGGAAAAAGACTCAAGGAGAGAGGCCTTTCCGCGACATGGGACTGCTATATGACGGCAGACAATACCCTAGTAAAACAGGATGTATGCGATGCACTGGCCGAAGCGGGCTGTGGCGATGTTATGGTCGGTTTCGAATCTTTAGCACCGGAGACTTTGGCACAAGCGGAAAAGACCTGGAATAAGCCCGAGAATTACGGTATTATTCTGTCCAATTTGAGGAAGGCCGGTATTCAGACACACGTCTTTCTTCTCATCGGACTTCCGGGCGAGCCGCTACATTGGGGGCTCAAATGGATCGCTTTTCTCGAGAAGTACGGGAGAGATATCCTCACTATCAAAGCCGGTCGGTATCGGGTTACGCGCCTCAGTCGGGATGAAACAGAAGGAAAAAACGGCCAGTGGATAGAGGTGCTTCCAGACACTAAACCATTACACCTCAATCGGGACTTCCGGTATCGTGTCGTCTCAAACAAGAAGGTGGATGCGATGCGGACTGTTCTGGAAGAGGCATGCCGCCGGCACTGGGCCTATGGCGTGACATCTACTATTCCGTGGTGGGTAAATCGCGGGCGTTACTCGTGGGAAGAGCTTGAGCAGATGGCGAAAGTATTGCCGCCGGAAAAAGAAGTTCCACACCTCGAGCGGGCTCTCGCAAAGGTGGCGTCTATTGTCAAGGAGGAGCTGGGGCAGAAAGTGAGCTTCAATTCATTCGAAGACCTGCTCGCGTTTTCTCGGACGCTGTAAAAAATACCGAGCCTGACCGGATGGACAGGTAGCCTAGACGCATTGCGGACTAGGCTTTTTTCTTGAAAGAATACTTTGAGCATGCTATGGTTTCAATATCGTATAATTTTGAATCTTATGAAAAAAGTAGTGACTATCGGCGGGGGGACGGGGAGTTTCATGCTTTTGTCCGGGCTGAAAAAGTATCCGATCGAACTGTCGGCCATCGTTTCTATGGCCGATGACGGCGGCTCGACGGGGGTTCTGCGTGACGAACTCGGAGTTTTGCCGCCGGGCGATGTGCGCCAGTGTCTGGTGGCGCTGTCAGATTCTTCAGAGATGCTTCGGAAGCTTATGAATTATCGATTTGAGAATGGTGGCTTATCGGGCCATAGTTTCGGCAACCTTTTTCTTTCCGCCTTGGAAAAGATTACTGGCAATTTTTCTCTTGGCGTCGCTGAAGCCGCCCAAATTTTGAATGTCAAAGGCGAAGTGATCCCCGTGACCAATGCGGATACGAAGCTTTTTCTCCAACTGAAGAGTAAGACTCTGCTTCAGGGAGAAAGTGAAATCAATCATAATTTTGAAATCAGCAAGCAGGGAGTAGCCAAGATATATCTCTTCCCCAAGGCAAAAGCCAATCCGCGAGCGATTGAAAAAATTCTGGCTGCCGATCTGATTGTGATCGGTCCGGGAAGTCACTATTGCGCTATCGTGCCGAATCTTTTGGTGGATGGTATCCCAGAGGCTATCCGAAAGTCTCACGCGAAAGTCGTGTACAACTGCAATCTGGTAAATAAAAAAGGTCAGACAGAGGGGTTTACGCTCGATGACTACATTGATGCCACGGAAAAATATCTAGGGAGAGGAAGGGTCGATTTCGTTACCAACAATATCGGCAAGCCGAGCCAGCGGTTGATGAAAAAATATAAGCAGGAAGGCGAGCTCGTGCCTTTTGAGAGA
The DNA here is from genome assembly GCA_001784735.1 of Candidatus Moranbacteria bacterium RIFCSPLOWO2_12_FULL_48_12. Classification (GTDB taxonomy): domain Bacteria; phylum Patescibacteriota; class Minisyncoccia; order Moranbacterales; family UBA1568; genus UBA1568. Next base: position 27,808 of record MFSB01000006.1, on the reverse strand, counting down.
ACGGCTCGCAAGAAGCGCCAGTATCGTGTATTGGAAACCAATCTTTTGAGTGCGGAGCGGGTGCGTTTGGATAAGGCCGATGCCATTGCTCATACGCGGGCTTTTATCCGGCACGATAGCGACCAGTTGGCCAAAGTGCTCATGATGCTCCTCGAGCTGGGGGAGTACGAGAATATCCTCCGTGATATCGTGTAGGGATACTTTTTGACAGTCGGATTTTCTCTGGCTATACTGAAAGACAGGAAAAAAAGTACACTAGGGAAGGAGAAAATAGAATCAAGAATCAGGAATTATGAATTGTGAATCGTAAACCACCCCTCCCTACCCTCCCCTTCGCAGGGGAGGAGGAGAAAAAAAGTATGCAAGGATACACTCTCACTCTCAAAGGAACACGCGAGGTAGCCGATGGCACCCGCCTTTTTATTTTTGACAAACCAGAGGGATATATTTTTCAGGCTGGCCAGTATGTGGCTTTGACACTACCCAAACTCGTCGCTCCGGATCCCAAAGGGCCGGTGCGCTCTTTCTCTATTGCTTCCTCTCCCTTCGAATCAGAAATGCATTTCGCTATGCGCCGTGGAATGAGCGGTTTCAAGCAGACATTTTGGCAGATGCAGCCAGGCGATACGATCACCATTACCAAAGCCGTAGGATTTTTCACCGTACCCAAAGGAGATCTGCGCCCGGTGGTGTTTCTGGTCGGTGGTATCGGCATCACCCCGGTGAGAAGTATTTTGAAGCAAGCGGCGCATGAAGGCAGTACCCGTGATTTTACCCTTTTGTATTCCAATCGCTTTCTCAAAGATGCCGCTTTCTGTGAAGAGATCAAGCCTCTGCCTCTGCCGCATTTTCGCTGTATCACGGTACTCAGTCAATCAGACGAGGTCTGTCAGCCGATAAACGATGAACGCGGGTATATCTGTGTGCCGATGATTACCAAATATATTGACGATATTCCTGGAAAGTTGTACTATCTCGTCGGTTCACTCCCGTTTGTCGAAGCCATGGAAAAAATGTTAATTGATCTCGGCGTACCGAAAGAACAACGTTACAAGGATCCTTTCACCGGTTTGCGGGGCGTCGATCAGAAGTAGATACCTGAAAAATAAGCGAGAGCCCTCCTCCACCATTCTGGTTACGGACGGGTAAATAGTACCCACCTACAGCTTACGCAGTGTGGCGGGCAGGCAATGGCCGGCCTCGCGTCGATGAGCGTCGCGAGTCGAGGCGGGTAGTACGCCAGCCCCGCCCGAAACGCTCCGCGTATGCGGTGCGGGCAAGCTTCTCCCGAAAATCTTTGAGCGAAAGCAAAACTAGATTTCCGAGGATTCCGAGCTTCAAAATTTATGTAGTATACAATGGGAACGAGGTAAAAGATGGCAATTGCGGGTATCGTATAATGGTTATTATAACAGCCTTCCAAGCTGTGGATGACGGTTCGATTCCGTTTACCCGCTCAAAGACTCGGGGTCACAAAAACGGCTAAAATTAAAATTTTGAAGTTTTCGGGACAAGCTAGATACGCGGGTTCGATTCCCGTCTCTCTCATCTAACTAAAGAAGACTACATTTTGTAATGTTCACTTGACAAAATGTACGGTTATTTGTATGATTAAAGTATGTATATAGCTAGAAAAGCGGAGAATAAGTTCATGAGTTACCTTATCTCCCCAAAAATAATGATTATTATCGGAGCGAGACAGGTGGGAAAAACCACTCTGGTGAAGTACGCGCTGAAGACAAAAAAGAGTCTTTTCTTGAATTTTGACGTAGATATCGATAAACAAAAAATAATTTCTGCTGCCTCGTTGTCTCCGAAAGAAGCGATGCAGAGTTTTGGCAATCCGGATTATCTGATAATCGATGAAGCGCAGCGCTTGCCTCAGATAGGCTCAATCGTAAAAGGGTGGTATGACTCAGATGTGTCTTCAAAAATTATTCTTTTAGGATCATCCAGCCTTGATTTGCTGAATCAGTCGGCGGAAAGCTTGACTGGGCGAAATGAAAAATTATTCGTTACGCCATTGCAGTTCGGGGAAATAGTACGTTCCAAGGAGTGGTATGCCGATGTTTATACTGACGACCAAATAGAAAGGGATTTTTCCCATCAGATATCTGAGCTTTTGATGCAGGCCGTTGTTTTTGGAAGTTATCCGGAGGTGATTTTGGAAAGCGGTAAAAAGCAATATCTTTTGAATCTCATTTCCGACTATCTCTTCAAGGATGTTTTGCAAATGGGGCTGATAAAAACTCCAGAATTGATCAAGAAACTTCTGGCTTTACTGGCGCATCAAATCGGATCCGAAGTATCGACCAATGAATTAGCTTCCAGCTTGAGAATGGCCAGAGCTACTGTGGAGCGCTATTTGGATTTGTTGGAACAGACCTTTGTTATTTTCCGTTTACCGGCCTTCAGCACCAATCTGAGGAAAGAAATTTCCAAGAGCCACAAGATATATTTTTGGGATACGGGGGTGCGCAATGCTATTTTGAATGAGTTTTCCTCCAATCCGTTGCGGTCGGATATTGGGCATCTTTGGGAAAATTGGGTAGTAGCGGAATTTGCCAAGCAAAATATGCTGGCTGGACAGAAAAAAAGTCTTTATTTTTGGCGGTCGCGGACCGGATCAGAAGTTGACCTGGTCGTCAAAGAGGGAGAAAAAATTTCCGCGTATGAAATAAAATGGAAAGATAAACGAGTCGCTACTCGGGCCTTCACGGCGAAATACAACGTCGTAGTGAAAACAATCACCAGCGCCCACCCGCTGATTACATTATAAATTTTGCAGTTTTTGGAACAAGCGAGATACGCGGGTTCCCTGCCCGCAATGCTTCCCGCCTTGGCGGGGTGCAGGCGGAGATTCTTGTATCCCCGCTCTAAGTAATAGCGATTCCCGCCTGCCCGTCCGTAGCGTAGCGGAGGAGGGTCTCTCGCTCAAAGTAATAGAAATAAACAGAAAAAGGTAAGAAAGTTACAATACCTATATGTTTCAAGCTATTGTTTTCGATATGAATGGCGTCATTATCGATGATGAACGCATTCATCAAGAGGCATGGCGGCAATGGTGTCAGAAGTATGGTTTTCGTTTGACGGAAGATGAGTTTAAACACAATGTTTTTGGCAGAACCGAAGCGGATATCTTTTCTTCCCTTTTTCATAGGCAATTATCTTCCGATGAGCTTGAAAAATATTCAGCAGAAAGAGTGGGAATCGCAATTTTCCTATTCAAATCAAAAGTAGCACTGACTGAAGGATTACTTGAATTTTTCCACGAACTCAAAGCACACAATATTCCTTTTGCTGTAGCAACAAGCGCCCGTAAACCATATACGGATTTTATTTTGGATGGTTTGAATATCCGTCAGTTTTTCAAAAAAATAGTGACTGCTGAGGAGATATCCAAAGGCAAACCGGATCCTGAGATTTACCTTTTGACTGCGAAGAAATTATTGATAAATCCTATACATTGTGTGGCTTTTGAAGATTCGCTTTCAGGTATTAAATCTGCACAAGCAGCAGGGATGAAAGTCATTGGGATTACCACTACGCACACAGCCGAAGAGTTAGGTGGCGCTGACAAAGTTATTGATTCTTTCAAATACATTAGTATTGAGGATTTGAAAAAACTTTAAGTTTGCTACATCTTGGTATACCTCATAGAACTTAAGACGCTTTGTTTTGCTCATATACGAAAAATAAAACAACTTTCGTGATGTTTTTTGTTTACCCCGTTAGAGAATCTTATGGTTTCGTCGAGCTGTCTGTGAGGAGCGTATCTTTCATTCGAGAACAATGTCTAATACCTCTGGAAGTTATCTAACGGGGCTTACTCTCGAGGTTTACTCCAGAAAGGTGTATACTGTATGTGCTCTTTGCACATATTATGTTACCACTCTATCCGGCGGAGCGGCCGAAGCTGCTTCGCAAAAAACATCTTTTCTTTTCCATTCCTGTCGTGATTTTTGTTGTCGGCGGGCTTTTTTTCTTTGCGCCATTTTCCGAAAAAAACAGAGAAGCGGCTATCGCGCCACCGGAAGAAATGCCGGTTCCTCCGCTCACCGATTGGGTGGATGAACAGCCGGCCTTTGATGAAGGCGGCGCTTCGCAGGAAGGAAAAACGGAAGGAGTTTCTCCTGTCATGCTTGTGCCGCCACCGCCCTCGCTAGAACGGATGAAAAAACAGGGTTGCGTGGCAGATGGTTTTCTTTCGGGCTATGGCGGTGATATCAACAGTTCCATCGCGCTTGTCAACCGCTCCCAGTGTTATTATCTCCATCGGGCGCTCGAGACGTGGCTCCGGCCGCCGGATTTCAAGCTCGCGGGGAAAATCCAAAAGAAAGTTACCAAACCCAACACCGTTTACGGGATGTTCATCGCGGAAGCTATCGATACGACGGCCAATTATTACTACCCGGCCGAAGAGCGGGATTTTGATTTCGATGACATGTGCCGTCCGGGGAGCAAGAATTTTTGGGGCGAACATACCTGCAAACCGTCTCTGGAACGGGCGGAATATCGCAAATATGTACAGTATATAGCGGAACAAGCCATGGACATGGGAATTCAGAGCTTTCTCTTCGGACAGGTATTTTATCAGGATGCGGGAGACCTTTCGCAAAGCGTCATGCCGGAGGTGATTATCGGTATGCGCGAATATGCCGATTTTTTGGGAATGAAAATCTTGATCGGGGCGCAGACCAATGACATTGTGGACGAGAAATATCTGCGGCTCTTTGACTATATCGAGGGCGGCGTCGGACTGCAAGAAGACGGAAGTATCGAAGACGGACCGTGTTTTTCGCGCTGGTGGCAGAAACCGGGGGACTGGTGCTGGGCGCTCCTTTGGCACCCAAACTACTCTGCCAAAGCGAATGATGTATTCGTGCATTTCGATTGGAGCGGCAAGTTGGGAGATGATATGAGCGTCTTCACGCGAATGGACAAGAACACGCGGGAGGCGACGCTCCGGCGTCTCCATGGCTACTTCACCTCGCGGAATACGGGATTTCTTATGCCGATGCTGGCGACGCTCTACCGGGACAACGGCGGCTGCGAGGGGCCGAAAAAACGTTTTTATTCCGCCAGCAATAAATATTCCTGTCAGGATGAGGATGCCATCAATAGCATCTTGGGAAAACGGAGGTAGCTAGTTGTGTCAAAAAAGGCTTTCGTTTGTTATAATTAATCCATCTTGTAACAGGAACGCGTTTGTGAAAACTTTTCAAAGAAAGAAAGAAGATTTCCGGTGCGAACGGTGCGCGAGTGTGATCAGTGGGGATGGCTATACGAACCATTGCCCGAAGTGTCTGTGGAGCAAGCATGTGGATATGTTTCCGGGGGATCGAGCAGCCTCGTGTGGCGGGATGATGGAGCCGGTGGTGTTTTCACATGGAGGAAAGAACGATGTGATAATCCATCGTTGCAGCAGTTGCGGTTATGAGAAGAAAAATAAGGTAGCAGGAAATGATGACTTTGAAGCGTTGCTCGCGCTTTCCCGCAGTCTGGCGAATCAGTAAGGAAAGAGTGCAACAACAAAAAACCATCTCGCCGCGGCGAGATGGTTTTTTCAATTACTTTTTGGAAGAGACGGCCGCTGTGAGAATCTCGATGCACCGTTCGATCGTCTGCACCCCGAGCGAGCCCTTGCTGCGGTGTTCTAATGAGACAGTCTTCGCTTCTACCTCTTTGTCTCCGATGACCATGAGATAGGGGATTTTTTGCACCTTGGCATTACGGATGCGTTTGCCGAGCGACTCATTGTCTTGGTTGAGTTCTGCGCGGAGAGCGTTTTTTTTGAGCAGTTCCGTTACTTCTCTGGCATAGTCGTGGTGTTTTTCTCCGATAGGTAAGACAATGACCTGGACTGGCGCCAGCCAAACTGGGAAAGCCCCGTTCAGATGCTCGATGATAATTGAAAGGAACCTTTCAATAGACCCCATAATAGCGGCATGGATCATAACAATGCGCTCCTTCTCTCCTTTTTCGTTAATGCAGGTGAGATCAAAGCGCTCCGGCATATTCATATCCAGCTGGATAGTGGCCACTTGCCATTCCCGGCCGAGGCTGTCTTTGGCCATGAAATCGAGTTTGGGTCCGTAGAAGGCCGCCTCGCCGACTCCGTCGAATGTCTGTGTGCCCTTTTCTTTTGTCACGTCGCGGAGGATGTCTTCCGCGCGTTTCCATTTTTCTTTGTCGCCGAGGAATTTTTCCGGGTGTTCTGGATCATGAGACGATAAGCGGATTTCCAACGCAAAACCGAATGTCTTGTAAAATGTTTCGATAATATCCCAGATTTTCAGAAATTCTTCTTTGACCTGCGGTTCGCGGCAGAAAACATGGGCATCGTCTTGGGTGATGGATCGCGTTCGTGAAAGCCCATTCAGTTCCCCAGTCTGCTCGTCCCGGTAGCACATGGTCGTGTTGGCATAACGTACTGGCAATTCGCGGTAACTCACCGGTTTGCGTGCATAGATCTGGGTGTGGTGCGGGCAATTCATCGGCTTCATAGCGAGCTCATGTCCTTCGCGAGTAGTGATTTTGAAAATATCATCTTTGAATTTATCCCAGTGCCCGCTGATTTCATACAAATCCTTTTTGGTAATGTGGGGGATTTCTACCTGCTGGTAGTTATATTTTTTCCGAAGCTCCCAAACGAAATCATCCAAGAGATTTCTGAGGAGCGTCCCCTTGGGGGTCCAGAGCGGCAGCCCGCTTCCCACGAGATCGGAAAACACGAAAAGATCCAGCTCGCGGCCAAGGCGCTTGTGGTCATTGCTTACTTCTTCTGAAGGATCAAGTGTTGGCATAGTAATGATTACAGGATAGAATTAATCGGCGATTATGACAAGGCGCAAGATGATTTATCCAGCACCTTCCAGAATACTCCGTGGTCTTGCCACGGGGATGAATGGAAATACAAACCTTCCCCGCAGGGTTTAATATCCTGTGGTAAAGGTGCTGGATTTATTTCTTCCCTTCTACCGTTTGGATAGAAAAATTGAGATCCTTGAGAAGGTCAGCGTTCTGGATGTATTCCTTGCCTAATGTTTTGAGATGGACGGTAACCGGGAGGGTGCCCACGCCGGACTGTTTCTGGATGAGGAGACGATAATTTTCAGGGGTGATGGTGTCCGGGAGCTCATAGGTGAGCGTAGTGTTGACATCGCTCTGCCCGATTTCCACATCCACGAATCCGTCAAAATACGTCTTATTGAAGGCTTCTTTGGTCGTCACGACATTAATCATTTTTCGCTCGAGGAATTTCGACCCTTTCGGCACGTAAGCGCGCAGATAGGTGTGGTAGTCGCTGGTGCGCCAATCCCCGTGAGTGGCGGTGTTTCTGTAGGTATAAACAATGGTAGCTATCGGTTTTTCACCGGTGAAATCAACCGTGTAGTCGAGTGAGCGTCTGATATAATGGTCTGTCTTGAGTGCCCCCATATTGGCATCAACGAGCATCACGTAATCATTGATCCAATCCTCAGCAACGCTCCCGTCCCAGTGGACGCTTTCCACGAGCGATTGCAAGGCGGGGTCTTTGAAATAAAGCATAATATCTTTATTCCGGAGCTCTTTTTGGGTAAATTCAGCCAGTTTTGGGATGTTGGAAACGGTGGCGACGCGCCTCATAATCTCGGCGGCGATCCTTTTCATAATCAGCTTGCGATTCTGTTTCAGCTCAGCTGGGACATCTTCTCCGAGATAGACTCTTTCGACGCGATCTTCCAGCTTGTATGCGCCGTCGGCACTAGTGTAGATATTGGAATCTCCGGGGATCTGGATCGGTCCGGTCAAGGCGAGGATGTTGTTGAAGGTGAGAGAATTGACTGCGATGACGCCGTCGAATTTTTCATAACCGCCAGCCAGACGATAAAAATATTGTGCCTTCTCGGCATTGGTCGGGAAGTCGGGAGAAAAATTCGAATCGCGGAATTTCCATTTTTTCAACTGCAGTTTGCGGACAAACGGATAAGGAGTAGGGATATCGGCCACGATACGCTGATCCAGGAGGTTGGCGTCTTCCACGAAGGTCGATATGACCTCGCCATTTTTTACCTTGATGAGGGCATATTGGCCCAAGAATCCGCCGCCGGGTCTGAGCTCATCGCTATTTTGCAAAAGTACCAGAAAAACATGGACCTGGTCATCCTTTCTGGTAAGAGTCTCGACGAGGGTATTGACTACTTCGATTTCTTTTTTGGTATCCGGAGTGAGCGGAAGGAGCCGGGAGACTTTCTGGAAAAGATTGAGAGAGCCTATAGCGAGTTCTGTTTTATGCGTTTTGGCGTAAGAAAAAAAATAAAACCCTCCTGTAACAATGAGAATCAAAAGAACGATGAGTACGATACGTATCTTCGTAAAGAATGGAGGCATGGACAAGAGATAAAAAATTAAATACTTTCCTAGTGTACCAGGTGGAGAGCAGTTTGAAAAGGTGGTTGATGTACGTTTACCCCGTTACATATCCTAGGAACAGCTACCCTTAAAAAATATCAGAAGACGTAGTCGTCTCCTGGGTTTTACGTGTCATTACTAAGAATTTTCCCTGATATGTAACTGGGGCTTGTCTGTGTAGCCGGAGTTTTTATGAAGAAAACAGCAGTATGCTATACTATTTTTTGAAAAGCTTTTATATGTATAGGTTGCGGGATTAGTACCCTCCTTTGTCCCGATGTATCGGGACTTCGGGCGGGCAGGCAATGGTGGTACACTAGCCCGCCAAAGGCGGGTAAACTTCCCAAGAGACATTAATAAGCGGGATTAGTACAATGGTAGTACACTAGCTTCCCAAGCTAGGGACGCGAGTTCGATTCTCGTATCCCGCTCAGGCTTAACAAATGAGGCTCCGGAGAAGCTTATTTTTTTGTACTGTTATTTTTATGGTATACTCAAAACACAGTTAGTAATATTTACCAGTAATATATAAAATTATGATAAGAGAAAGAGGGACAGGTTCTCAAGGCTTGGAAAGTCCAGCTCAAAATCTTGGCAAGGAATTTGGGGAATTCTTAAAAAATAGGGATCCAGTGTTAGCAAAGAAGCTTGGCGAAATGTTCCCGGATTTAGTGAGTGCAGCTTTTGATTTTATGGAAGGAAAGTCTCCAGCTCAAGCAGAAGCCTTTTTTTTGGGAGCTCTTGCTGGTGCTCGGGGGGTAGACAAGGATCAAATAGAATATGATGGTATGGCAGGATTAAAAAGTGAAATTACTAAGACACTAAAAGTTTTTTTAGGTGAAGCAGGGAGCAATTAATAAGGAGTAATGGTGTTAAATTAGATATTTCTATCATAATTTTAAACAAAACACTTCTCTATGGATCCAACTCGAACAGCATTGGTATACTGACTCAGTATACGGAGTTGGATTTTTTAGCTGCCTTTGGTAGGTTCGTCTTTCGGTCAAAAAATTAGAAGATGACACTATGAAAATTTACATCGCCCACTCAAAAAACTTTGATTATAAAAATGAACTCTATGTGCCTTTGCGGAATTCTCGGCTCAATTCCCAGCATGAGATATTCCTGCCTCATGAGGCCGATCAATTCATCAATACGAAAGAAGTAATCGGAAAATCAGATGTGGTGATTGCGGAAGTCTCCTATCCGGCGACGGGCGAGGGCATCGAGCTCGGGTGGGCAGACAGTTTCCGTATACCGATTTTCTGTCTCTATAAAGAAGGCATCAAACCGTCACGGTCGCTGAAAACGGTGTCTGAAACTGTCGTTGCTTACAGGGATATGGCAGACATGCTGGGCAAGATCGGAAGTTTCTTATCCCGAGACGATTTTTGACTATCTAGAAATCGTTGAGGAGTCCGTTGAGAGAAGTATTGATGTGTGAGGCAAACCTCTCAGCAAGGGAGAGGGGGATAGAGTCTGTTTCTGGAAGCGAGGCTTCTTTTTCCGTGGCAGGAGGTGCGAGGGTGATGATATCCGGCAGGCGGACGCGCGTCCCGTACGCCAAGAGCTCCTGAGGCTTGGGCCGATGAGGTTCGAGAGAAATCGGCGGCGGAATTATTTCCGGTTCTTTTTCTTCTTGAACATTTTCCGTGGGCGTGGGGGGCGGAGTTTCCTCATTATTGTTTTCGGGTGGCGCGGTTTCATCTGTCGCGGCTGTTTCTTCCGGCGTATCGGAAGAAAGAATGTTTTTTATGATGCTTTCTTCAAATTTCCATCTTTGTCCTTTCTTCTTCTGATAGACGATGTTTTCACCGATGGATTTTTCCAGCTTGTATTTTATCTTCTGCAGTACCTTGCCATCGGGCGCGCGGAGTTCGATCTTGCCTTTTTGGTTGGGGAGCGTGAAAAGGGAAAAGAGGCGAGTGAGCTTGGCTTCCGATTTCGGCTCAATGAAAAAATCTTCGCGAATGGGGTGATTGGAAAGTTTTTTCCACCCGGTGGCGATGCCGTATCCTTTCAAATTGACCGTTTTCTTCTCCCTGTTTTCTATCATGACCCATTCATTGTCCGTGTCGTTTCCCGCCGGATTGGGCATGAGGGATGTGATACGCACCTCCGGGTGAGGGTAGGACTCTATTTTGATCGTGAATGTTTCTACCGTATCATCCTTGCCGTCATTGGTTTTGAGTGTCACGGTGTACGTCCCGTTTTCTTCATACGCGTGCGAGGTTTTTTCTTTGTAGCTTTTGTGGCCATCGCCGAAATCCCAGGTATATTTGAGCGTATCGCGATCGCTATCTTTCCCTCGGGCATCAAAATCAACCGCCACCCCGCGGTAGCCTTTTTTGGGAACTTTTTCTCTGGTTTCCGGAAGATTGTTGAGTACGTTCGCGGTGCCTGGAGTGGGGGTGCTGCCCCGCCAGCCGGTCGCGGTGTAATTGAGCGAAACATCCTCCTTTGTCGTCGCGTACGATACGGCACTTGCTTCTTTTTCGCTCGGATCATAGAGTGAAATGGTCTTATTCGAGTTTGCCATTATGAAACCGGAAATCTTCCGCGGAATGAGAAAAAATCCTCCCGCCGGGATATCTGTTCCTTTCGGGAAATCTTCCGCTTTGATAAGGTATTTTCCGCTTTCAGAGCGATCTTTCTTGATTGACCATCCGGTAAGCGAGACAGTTTCATCGGAATCGTTGTAAAGTTCTATGAACTCGTTCGCCTCTCCTTTTTCCGACGGATTGGGAAGAATCTCGTTGAGGCGGATATGAGAAGCATATATGGGTGGGGGTGGATCCTCGTATGTTTCATCTCGACTATTGGTAGGAGAGGGTTTGTCAGAAAGAGACAAGATGAGAGTTGTGACATCGCGCGTGAGACTTTTGCCCCCCGGAGGATTGTCAGGGTAGAGGGAGCTTGGTGAAAATGAGCCTTTATGTCCCGATCCCCACGTGATGGCATCAATGAGAACATTGGTATTGTCGTAGAGGCCGAGACTATTATCATCAGTCAAGTTAGGGGAAGTTTTATTTTTACTTTGGATATCAAAGAGATCAATAAAATTAGCATTACTGTCTTTGTTGGTCCACAAGAAATATTTGCCAGCGGATATTGTTAAGTTTCCTTCAAATTTATGAAAAAGCGCGCCGCGGGCAGAATCGTCACCCTTGGTCTTTTTTCGTAGTTCCCAATTAGTGAGCGTCTGATCGGTATTTTCTGTATTATAGAGTTCGACAAATTCATCGTTGGTGTGACCGCTACCTCCGGTAATCTGGATTTCGCTTATGATGATTTTTTTTGTTTCAGCTGAAGCGATGGGAATATGAAAAGATACATATAAAAAAACAGAGGCACCGATAAAGATGATTTTTGTTTTCATATTGTTTACTCTTTTCATACCATAAGAATGTAGTGTTGACAATTTTTGCGTATAAAACCGCTTGTGCTATACTATGAATACGGAAATCAAAGCGTATGCCCAGTGGGACAACTTCAAAGAAGTTCTTCTGTGGTGTTGTTGATAGTTAAGGTTCAAAAGTCTGAGAAGGCGTACAGAGAAAAACAAAACCTATTAATTTATTTGAAGTTGTACCACTGGGTATGGAAGAGAAAAATACAATTCGAAAAAAAAAGGATGACATGGACTCCGGCTGGACGGGGCTTCTTTTGGAGAGCGTCTTCAAGGGCATCCAATCATCGTTCGACGGAGCGCTGAATCGGGTGCACCAAGCGGTGCACGCATTCACGCAAAAGCTCGCCCGGCGCGTATTTCTTTTTTTGTTCGCCTTTCTGGGGCTGATATTTCTCCTGGTCGGATTGGCACAGCTCTTGAGTACGGCTTATCGGTTTCCTGGCGTGGGCGAGACGCTTATGGGAGCGTTTATCCTTCTCATCTCTCTCGTGTTGTACGTTTTCAATCGGGATGACCGGTCGTCCAGGTATTAATAAAAAAGTAATTAACTAAGAAGAAACATATGGCAAAGAACGAAGTAGAGGCTATGGCAGAAGCGCTGAAGGGAAAGGTGATGGCACAGGTGGATAAGAGCAAGGCTTTGGCTAAAAAGGAAGTGGCTAAAGTGAAGAAGCAGCTTGCCAGTACGTACGCGACAGTGGAGGGCTATGCCAAAAAAAATCCGGAAAAAGCCGCGATGGTGGCCGCCGGCATCGGCGCCGCCTTGGGTGCTGCTCTGACGCTTCTTATGAGCGGCGGGAAAAAAGGGAAAAAGTGACCTGAAGGATCTTTGGAATTAAAGAAATAAAATCCGCCTCGAGGCGGATTTTTCTTTATAGAGTATAATGAGCCCATGGGACTCATTGGATTACTTACTACCGTTATTATTATGGTACTCGGAACGGGGTACCTCTATTTTGGTATGCCGAAAACGCCGATGACAGTGACCAATGATGTTTCCAGAGTACCGATTATAGAAGAATTAGAACAAGGTCAATCTGCCCTGCAGGCTGCTCGTGATGTGAAAAATCTGGTGGAACAGAAGGCGGCCGATAACCCGCTTACACAAAGCTCCAGTGAGGCAAGCAATCAGCAGGGAACAGATAACAGTGAACAGCTAACAAATAACAATCAACAAAAAACAGGGGAGTTCCGAATTGAAAATCGTCTGATGAGTTCGGGGTTTTCTGTGCCATCAAAACCACGCAGTATCGATACGATCGTACTGCATTCCTCATATGATCTGAATGGCGCGGATCCATATTCTGTGAGCGGTATCGTCAAGGAATATGAGGATTATGGCGTGAGCGCACATTTTTTGATTGACCGCAAAGGAACGATTTATCGTCTTGTGGAAGATAAAAACATCGCCTATCATGCCGGCGTTTCCAAAATGCCGGACGGTCGGCAGAGCGTCAACAATTTTTCTCTCGGTATTGAAATGATGAACACGGAAACGGGGCGATTTACCGAAGCCCAGTATACCGCGGTAAATAATTTGATAGCCTCTCTCAAAAAACAATATCCTATCAAATCCGTGGTTGGTCACCAAGACATCGCCCCCGGCCGCAAGACCGACCCCTGGAACTTCGATTGGAAGAAGTTGAGTCTATAGTTCTTTTCTGAACACAACATGCTGGATCAGTTGTATGCTGATTTGAAGAGAGGTTTTATATATAGAGCATTTTTTTATTTCAAATTGTGAAGCTAGAACTGACTATGATATAATGTAGATAGAACAGCCATAGAGATGTATAAAATACCCAATAAGAATTTATTTTTGATTTGTTTTATTGCAGTGGCAATAGTAATTTTTGGAGGTTATTTTTTTGGTTTTACCATCAAAGGTAAAACTTTTTTTAATCAGTATTTTCCAAGTAATAAGGTCACTTTTCAATTATTGGATCACGTCTATAAAAGTGATTATGTTGTCGAAAAAAAGATAAAAATTGACTCAAAACCTTTTTTTGAAAGCATAGAAGGAAAGGATGGCAATATGTCTTGGTGTTTGTTTTTTCAGCCCCGGATACCTGGCTCAACAGTGTTTAGTGAGAAAAAATTTCCACAAACTTGTATTGAAGGAAAAAGAATGAACGGAGAATTGTATGTCGCCGATCAGTATGACCTCGCTTTCATTCCTATACAAGACAGCTACGCGGTAAGGACGGGAAACGTAACTCCTTTTCTAGAATTAACCCCGGTAGCTATTCTTTCTTGGATAGAGAAAGAAAGCCAAGGAGTTAACGTTAAAAAAGTGGAGCAAAGCAGAAGGACTATTATTTTAGAGACGGAGGCTCCCATCCCATTGGAACTCATTGGTGGGATTGTCAAAAATAACTCTCTAACCGAGACGAGAACTGAAGTAAGGGTTGATCTTGCCACATATCACATATATGAAGTCGTATTGACGTGGAGGGAAGAGGGAAAATCTCGTGATTTGACGATAACTTTTGATGATCAAGACTTATCAAGCCAAGATAATTTTTCTCGGATGAAGCCTGTCGCCGAGGGGGTATCTTTTGGTGACTTTGCAGCGCGAGAAAGTGTAATTATTCGGACTCAGGAGGAAGGAAAGTATGATTACTTGTGGAAGCGCTGGGAGGAAAATTTCTACGCATGTAGCGAATGTGTCAATCCGTTCGGTGATTCCGATGGTGACGGTTTTAATAATTCTTTTGAGTTTATTTTTGACAGAGATCCGCTGAATCGAGAAGTAAATCATACTACAACGCTCAATATGGCGAAACCTTTCTTTTTGAGCTCGGTGCAGAAATTTTCTGATTCCTTTGAAGGGATGAGTGGCTATGTGGGTTCGGTTCGAATACGGAGTGCGGCTTTATACAATAAGAATGATATAACCTTTCCCGCTCAAGCCAAGAAATTAAGATTTTCCTATATATTTTCCGGTAATCCAAATGATAAGGATTATATTCTTGTATTTTTCGACAATACAATGCTGTATCGTGTGTTTAAAAGTGCAAACAACGAAAAGGTCACTCGAGACATAAATATTGAAGATCTTGCGGGTAGGCAGGGAAAGCTTTATTTTGTCTTGAACTCGATGGGGGTGCGTGATGATAGCGGAACGATGTTAGTGAATAATATCGCCATTGTTTCCGAGAAAGGTCGAGTCGATTTGTTTGGAAAAGAATCTGGTTTATAGAGAAACTTTTGGAAGAAACTGAAGTAAAAAACACAAGGAGCCAAAACACAAAAGCAAAATACAGAGTTTAATAGTCAAAACACAAATTGCGTGAAAATGTTTTGGGATCTGTGTTTTGGAATTTGTGCTTAGTTTGTGTTTTGATGAGCGTACTTTTATGACATACACATTCCATCTGAAAATTGGAAAAGAAAAAAGCAAGCTCTCTCTTTTGGAAGATGGAAAAGAAAAAGCATTTCGCGAGTGGCTCGAAGGACGGGATATGGGGCGGAGGCTGTTCGAGGGGATGGAGGAACTATTGAAAGAGAATGATTTGAAGCCGATTGATGTGAGCGATTTCGTGGTGGATTCGGAAATGCCGGAGGGGTATACATCGATGCGCATTGCGGAAACGGTCAAGAAAGTATATGCATTTGCTGTCAAAACAAAAAGATAAATACAAAAAAACTTCTTCCATATCTTATCTGCATCGTAGTACTTTTCTTGCAATTGCAAGAAAAGTACTATATGGTCTAATTACCTTGACCCAACTCTGATTCACCCTTCACCCTCGAAGAGAGGGAGTCCCCCTTGGGCAGGGGAGCAGGAAGAAAAGGGAGCGCTTTACAAGATTTATTTCATGGGGTATACTTTTGGGGTGGCGAGAAAGAAAGCTCGCTCCCACTGAAATTTTTGTGGAGCAGAAAAAAAACAAATGACATATTTTTAGTCTAAAGGCCCCCGGGAGCCAGTTTTTGGTTTTTATTTGACCCCGCACTAACTTTTATCCAGTACTTTGTTTGTGAAACTTCAATTGATTAGAATAGCTTAAATAAAGCTTAAACCGTTTGATGGAGGGAGATGAAAAAAAAGAGATCGACAAAAGTTAGTGCGGGGTTGACAAAGAAAAAGAACCCTGTTACTGTCAAGAGTATTATTTGACCCTTCGACAGGGCTCAGGGTCATCCTCCTCGAGTCTGAGCTCGGAGTCGATGACTGAGTTTTTGTCGAAGGATGAAAAGTATATAGACTTTTTTGTCTCGAATCGCCTGTGGGTGCCAGGTCTGGAGGGCGAGACGCGGGCTGGAATGGCTGCTTAAGTGAAGGAAGCTTGAACTTATCTCAAAAATAATCTTTGACTTGCTTGTCGTAAATTTTGGCATAAAATCATTCAAAACTCGTCGAAGTATCTCGATACTCCTTCTTATTTTTTCATGATTTTCTACTCGAAATTTCTCAACAAGCGTCTAAAAGCTATTTTTGAGATCAGTTCTAACATTTCAGCGCGATGGTGCGGACGACGGCCCTGTCCACAATCAAATAGTTTTATCCCATAATCTCATTTGTCCTACTTGTTTCATCCGCCGGATGGCGGATCTCCTGAAGCAAGGAGTGTCCACGTGAGTGTCTTTTTATGTCCATTCGAGAGAAAGCATTGCGGGTGAAAGATTCTTTCGGTAAGGAATCCTCTCTCTCCAAACGGCGTTTTTTCAATAATCGGATTACGGTTTCTCTCCCCAACCTGATCGAGGTGCAGACAGACTCCTATCAGTGGTTCTGGGACAAGGGGCTGAAAGAACTTTTTTCCGAGATCAATCCGATCGTGGATTTCACCACCAAGGATCTGGAACTGACGGTCAAAGACTACTATCTCGATGAGCCGAAGTACAGCGCTCTTGTGGCCAAGAACAAAAATATCTCCTACGAGGCGCCGCTCCGGGCCAAAGCCTCGCTTCTCATGAAGCAGACCGGCGAAGTCAAGGAGCAGGAAATTTATCTAGGGGACTTCCCGATCATGACGGAGCGCGGGACGTTCATCATCAATGGGGTGGAGCGCGTGGTAGTGAGCCAGCTCATCCGCTCTCCGGGCGTGTTTTTTACCATGGACTATCAGAAGGGGAAGAAGCTGTTCGGAGCCAAGATCATTCCGAATCGCGGAGCCTGGCTGGAAATCGAAACGGACCTGGACGGAGTGATCTCCGTGAAGATCGATCGCAAGCGCAAGCTACCGATTACCGGACTGTTCAAGGCGTTCGGCTTCGATGAGAAGCGCATCCAAGCGGCTTTTGCCGATACTGATAATGGCGAGAATAAATTTATCGAGACCACGCTTCTCAAAGACCCGGCGCACAATCAAGGAGAAGCCTATCGCGAAGTGTACAAGCGTCTCAGGCCGGGCGACTTGGCGACCGAGGAGAATGCCAAGCAGATGATCAACGCCATGTTTTTCAACTTCGAGCGCTATGACTTCGGCTCTGTCGGCCGCTACCGTCTGAACCAGCGTTTGAGCATCGACCGGCCGGATACAGAGGAGAACCGTATTTTGAATACCGAGGATCTCGTTTTGATCGTGCAAGAAGTGATCCGTCTCAACAACGATCCGGACGGCCGGGCCGACGATATCGACCACCTCGGCAATCGCCGCGTGCGAGCCGTCGGAGAATTGATCCAGAACAAGCTGCGCGTCGGGATGTATCGCATGGTGCGCAATATCAAGGACCGGATGAGCACCTGCGATCGGGAAACCGTAGTGCCGGGCCAGCTCATCAATCCGCGTCCGGTGGCCGCCGCTGTCAAAGAATTTTTTTCCAGTTCGCAGCTGTCGCAATTCATGGATCAGGTGAATCCCTTGGCCGAACTCGAACACAAGCGGCGTTTGTCCGCGATGGGGCCGGGCGGCTTGACGCGGGAGCGCGCCGGTTTCGAAGTGCGCGACGTGCACCATTCGCACTATGGCCGCATCTGTCCGATCGAGACGCCGGAAGGGCCGAACATCGGCTTGGTCGGCCACTTGGCCAGTTATGCCAGAGTCAATGAGTATGGTTTTCTCGAGACCCCGTATCTTTTCGTCAAGAAAGAAGTGCCGGCCAAGAAAGAAGAGCTGACAAATCGTATTTTACGAGAAGATATCGCTTCGGTTGCCAAGCAAGGCGAACTTTTGACGGAGGAAACAGCCAAGAAAGTGGCTGACAAAATGAAAGGCAAGACGGTCAAGGTGAAGCCGTTCGTCACTTTGGATATCGAATATCTGAATGCCATCGTCGAAGACCGGCAAATCATCGCCCACGCTGGTGTGAAGATCGATGAACATCGCAATATTGTCGATCAGATGGTAGAGGCTCGCGTGAAAGGCCACCCGGAAACGATAGAGGCCGAGGTGGTGGACTTTATGGATGTTTCCGTGAAGCAGTGTATTTCCATCGCGACGGCGCTCATCCCGTTTCTTGAACACGACGATGCCAACCGGGCTCTCATGGGTTCGAATATGCAGCGTCAGGCGGTATCCTGCGTCGTGCCGGAGGCGCCGATCGTCGGCACCGGTATCGAGGACAAGGCGGCCCGTGATTCCGGGCAGGTGGTACTCGCCGCAGCTGCCGGCGAAGTAGTAGCCGTGGATGCCAATCATATCGTGCTGCGTTCCAAGGCTCCCGCTCGCCTCGATGAAGCTATGGCCAGCCTCGCCGAGTCTAGGCGGACGAAGCGGGCCGGTTCCAAAAAGGATCACATAGATACGGAATATAACCTCCAAAGTTTTGAAAAATCCAACGCGTTTACCAGCATGAACCAGGTGCCGCGCGTCGAGAAGGGTCAGCTGGTGGAGAAAGGGGAAATGTTGGCTGACGGCGCGTCGACGGATCATGGCGAATTGGCGCTCGGCCAGAATATGGTGGTGGCCTTCGTGCCGTGGGACGGCTATAACTATGAAGACGCCATCATTATTTCTGAGCGCGTCGTGCAGGGCGACCGGTGGAGCTCCATCCATATCGAAGACTTTTCCATCGATGTCCGCGATACCAAGCTCGGTCCGGAAGTCGTGACGCGCGATATCCCGAATATCGGCGAAGACCGTTTGAAAAATCTCGATGAAGACGGCATCATCCGCATCGGCGCGGAAATCTCTTCCGGTGATATCCTGGTGGGGAAAATTACGCCGAAGGGCGAAGGCGACCTTACCGCCGAGGAACGGTTGCTGCGCGTCATCTTTGGCGAGAAATCCCGCGACGTGAAAGATTCTTCCCTCTATCTCCCGCACGGCGAGCATGGCAAGATTGTGGATGTGAAAATTTTTTCCCGGGAACGCGGCGACAAATTGCCGATGGGTGTCTTTCAGCAAATCCAGGTTTCGGTGGCCCAGATGAGGAAGATCTCAGTCGGTGACAAGCTGGCCGGACGCCATGGCAACAAAGGCGTCATTTCCATCATTGCCGCTGTCGAAGATATGCCGTATCTCCCGGATGGGACGCCGGTGGATGTTATTTTGAACCCGCTCGGGGTCGCCTCGCGCATGAACCTCGGTCAGATTCTCGAAACGCACTTGGGGTGGGCGGCAAAGACGCTGGGTTACAAAGTGGCTAGTCTCGCCTTAGACGGAGTGTCGGAAGATGATATCAAGAAAGAATTGAAAGCGGCCGGTCTTCCGGAGAACGGCAAGATCAGATTGACTGACGGCAAAACCGGCCAGCCCTTCGATAACGAGTCGACGGTGGGAGTGATGTATATTATGAAGCTCAATCACTTGATCGAAGACAAGCTCCATATGCGCTCTATCGGGCCGTATTCCCTCATCACTCAGCAGCCGCTCGGCGGCAAGGCGCAATTCGGCGGCCAGCGCTTCGGCGAGATGGAAGTATGGGCGCTCGAAGGTTACGGTGCCGCCTATACGCTCCAAGAAATGTTGACGATCAAATCCGATGATGTTTTGGGTCGTTCCAAAGCCTACGAATCGATTATCAAAGGTGAGCCGATCAAAAGTCCGAACCTGCCAGCTTCCTTCCACGTCCTCGTGAACGAGCTGAAAGGCCTCTGTCTCAATGTCGAATTGAAAGGCGCCAAAACAGAATCTGAAGACTCTTCTTTGGAAGGACAGAACAGCACTGTGTAACGCCTCACTTTCTTAAATTTTTTACTTCATCAAAACTTATGGAAAATATTACGAAAGTGAGCGATTTTGATTCTGTGCGCCTGACGCTCGCCAGCCCGGACCAGATTCTCGAGTGGTCGCACGGCGAGATCACCAAGCCGGAAACCATCAACTACCGTACCCAGCGCTACGAACCGGATGGCTTGTTCTGCGAGAAAATTTTCGGCCCTTCCAAGGACTGGGAATGCTACTGCGGCAAATACAAGCGCATCCGCTACAACGGCATCGTCTGCGACAAGTGCGGCGTCGAGGTAACCCGCTCCATCGTACGGCGGGAGCGGATGGGCCATATCAAGCTGGCCACGCCGGTGTCGCACATCTGGTTTTTGCGCGGCGTGCCATCCAAGATCGGCCTCGTCCTAGGGATTTCTCCGCAGGATCTGGAACGCGTCATTTATTTTTCCTCCTATATCATCATGGAGGTGAATGATGATCTGAAAGCCCAATCGCTGGAACAGCTGGAGAAAGAATACAAGAGCAAACAGAAAGAATTGAAAGCGGGAGCTAAAGATACGAAAGCTTTTGAGAAGTCTCTCGAGGAACTCAAAGAACAGTACCGTTCCACCAAAGATGAAATCCGCAATCTCCGCGCGTACCAGATTCTTTCCGAAGTGGAGTACTTCAACCTCTCCAGCCGTTTCGGACAGATTTTCACGGCCGGCATCGGAGCTGAAGCGGTGCGCAAGATTCTCGAAAAGATCGATGTCAAAAAGCAATTGAAGGTCTTGAAAGCCGAACTGGCAGATAGCGAAGCGACCGATCAGAAGAAGCTTCTGCAGCGTCTGAAGGTGTACCAGGGTTTCGAGACGGCGAAATTGTCTTTCCAGTGGATGCTTCCGACTTCTATCCCGGTCATCCCGCCGGACCTTCGTCCGATGGTGGCGCTGGATGGCGGCCGTTTTGCCACGTCTGACTTGAATGATCTGTACCGCCGCATCATCAATCGCAACAACCGTTTGAAAAAATTGATGGCTATCGGCGCTCCGGAAGTCATTACCCGCAATGAAAAAAGAATGCTGCAGGAAGCGGTGGACGCACTCTTCGATAACAGCGCTCGTCGAGGCCAAGCCTCGACCGCCGCTTCGACCGGTCAGCGCCGCGCGCTCCGTTCGCTGGCTGACGCTCTCAAAGGCAAGCAAGGGCGTTTTCGCCAGAACCTGTTGGGGAAGCGCGTGGACTACTCCGGACGGAGCGTCATCGTCGTCGGTCCGAAATTGAAACTCCATCAGTGCGGTCTGCCGAAGAAGATGGCGCTGGAACTTTTCAAACCATTCATCATCAACAAATTGATCGAGAAAGAGCTGGCTCATAACGTCCGTACCGCCGGTCGGATGGTGGACGCCGAAGCGGAAGAAGCGTATGAAATCCTCGACGAAATCATCGAACACCATTACGTGCTCCTGAACCGCGCGCCGACACTCCATCGTCTCTCTATTCAGGCATTCCAACCGGTACTTATCGAAGGCAAGGCCATCCGCCTCCATCCGATGGTCTGTTCCGCGTTCAATGCCGACTTCGACGGCGACCAGATGGCGGTGCATGTGCCGCTCACCGATCAGGCCCGCCATGAGAGCGCGACCATCATGCTCTCTTCCAAAAATCTTTTGAAACCGGCATCCGGCGAACCGATCGTGTCGGCGACTTTGGATATGGTGCTCGGGATATATTATCTCACGCATATCAAACCAGAAGGCCTTGGCCAGGGAAAAATATTCGGCTCTCTAGATGAAGCCATCCTGGCCCATCAAAACGGTATCGTGGATGTGAATGTCGCCGTGAAGCTTTCCTACAATGGCCAATTGATCGAAACTTCTGTCGGCCGCGTGCTTTTGAATGACATTCTTCCGGAGAGCCTCCGTTTCGTGAACGAAGAAATGGTGAAGAAGGATCTGAAGGGTCTCATGTCCCGCATCCTCGAGACGCTCGGTCAGGATGAAGCGGCTCAGTTTGCCGATCGCCTGAAAGATCTGGCTTTCCGGGCTGTTTCCCGCTCCGGTATCAGCTGGGGCATGGATGATCTCATCGTGCCGAAGGAAAAGCCGGCGCATATGGCGGCCGCAGAAATCCAGGTGAGAGAGGTGAAAGACCAATATAATATGGGGCTTCTCACCAACGAGGAGCGCCGCAATCGCGTCATCGAAATCTGGAACGAAACCAAGAATAAGATCACCGACGCGGTGCGCGCCTCGCTCGACAAGGAAGGTCCTGTATATTCGATGATCTTTTCCAAAGCCCGCGGTTCCGAATCCGTCGTCGTGCAGATGACCGGTATGAAGGGGCTCATGTCCGGACCGACGGGGGAAACCATCGAACTGCCGGTCAAGAGCTCCTTCAAAGAAGGCTTCAATGTTCTCGAATATTTCATTTCGACGCACGGCGCCCGCAAAGGGATGGCAGATACCGCTCTTCGGACCGCGACTGCCGGTTATTTGACGCGCCGCCTTGTCGATGTGGCGCAGGACATCATCGTCCGCGAAGAAGATTGCGAGGATACGGAAGGCGTCTATCTCTACCGCGAGGATTCCGACGCTATCGGCCATAGCTATGCTTTGCGTGTGGAAGGCCGCACGACCGTCGAGACGCTCAAGGATCCGGACACCAAGGAGGTGATCGTGAAAAAAGGCATCCTCATTTCCAAGGCTCAGGCCAAAGCGATCGAGAGGAAGAATATCGTCAAGGTGAAGATCCGCAGCCTGGTGACGTGCAAATCCCGGCGCGGCGTTTGTCGGATGTGCTACGGCATCGATCTCGGCCGAAACGCCTTGGTCGAACTCGGAGCGTCCGTCGGCGTAGTGGCCGCTCAGGCCATCGGCGAGCCGGGCACTCAGCTCACCATGCGGACCTTTCATGTCGGGGGTGTGGCCGGTTCGGACATCACCCAGGGTCTGCCGCGGGTAGAAGAGATTTTTGAAGCCCGCGTGCCGAAGACGGAAGCCATTCTTTCCGAAGCGGACGGCCAGGTGAAGACGATCATCAAAGACAATGCCAAAGTCATCAAGATCACGGTTGAGGATCAGGGCAAGAAACTCTATGAATATCAGGCTCCGGCCAACGTGGGACTTCGTGTCAAGGAAGGGGATCTCGTTTCCGTCGGCGCCATCCTCTCTGAGGGGCATATCGATCTTCGCAAACTCTTCACGGTGATGGGCCAGGAAGCGGTGCATCGCTACATCATCCGCGAAATCGAAGAAATCTATGCCGCGCAGGGCGAGGGCATCAACGACAAGCATATCGAAGTGATTATCCGTCAGATGCTTTCCCGGGTGCGCGTGACTGATCCGGGCGATACCGTGCTTCTTCCCGGAGACATCGTCGAGAAAGACCAATTTCTCGAAGCCAATGAAGTTGCCATCGGCAAGAAGGGGAGCGAAGCCGTCGGCGAATCGATGGTCTTGGGGATTACCAAAGTGGCGCTCTCCACCGAATCTTTCCTCTCCGCCGCCTCCTTTATGGAGACCGCGCGCGTGCTCATCAATGCCGCCGTGCAGGGCAAAGAGGACCGTCTGCGGGGGCTCAAGGAAAACGTCATCATCGGACGCCTCATCCCGGCCGGTACCGGCTACCGCGAACCGGGCCAGCCGCGAGCTCGGTAATTTACCCCCGTCACATATTCAAGGAAAACGTAACTTTTGTGTGAGTTTTAAGGCGTAGCCGCCTCTCGGCCCGCCTAGACTCGCCTCGATTCGGCGAAGCGGGCGTCGAGGCTGGCTCACATCTCAAATAAATAGCAGTCCTATCAAAATATGTGACTGGGGTGGACATGTGCCTTACTTCTCAAAACGCTCTTCCCTCTTGCGGGGGAGCGTTTTTTGTGCTATAATGGGTTTAGTGCAGAGAAAAAACGGGTGTATAGCGCCCGTTTTTCTTTTTTTCTTTGTAAAAAAGAGGAATGAGAGTAGAATAGAAGTAATAAATTCATAATAATTAGCGATAAACGAGTATGTTGGGAGAACGTAAAAATCTTGGAGTGAAGCGTGAGTTACCAGATTCAGCGCGAGAAGAAATGACGCCGCCGATAGAGGCAGCCAATGACGCATCTATTGAACAACCAAAATCGTACGAAGATATCGGGGGCGCTCGCGTTGACTCAGTGAAGAGCTTTTTCAAAAGCCGGATTAGTGGTGCGTTGGAGACGATGAAAGCATGGGGTGGAGCGCTCAAGGGAGGAGCGGAGAAAACATTAAATACGGCGTTTGCCGCACCGGAAATGATTCGTGATGCCGGGACAGCGGTCAAGCAGGGTGTTGAGACTCATGTGACCAGAGCAGCTGACATGTCTCGTGCTTTCGGTGAAAGTGTCGTTGAGAAAGGTTTCCAGGTAGGAGAAAGTGTCAGGGCTGGTGCAAGTGAAATCTATCAATCTGGACGAGAAAAAGTTCAGAATTTGCAGGAGCGCGGGATGAGTGCCTATATGAATGCTAAGATGCGCGTGGATAGCGCAAAGAATACTTTCAGTGAAAAGAAGAATGCTCTTAAGGCACGGGCGTTGGAAAAAATTATGCAAGTGAGAAATAAAATGGAAGAAAGGCAAAAGATGGCTGAGGAGCGGGCCGAGCTGATAAGAATGAAAGAGAGAGAGCTGGCGCAGCTCAAAGCTTCGAGCGGATTTTTTGTAAGGTTAATGGCGATGTAATTTTATGTTACCTTTATAATAACAAATGCACAATTATGACAAAGAACGATCTACTCCAAAAAATCAGAGCGTACGATATCGACGAGGCAAGCAAGGGAGCGATCATCGCTTTGGTTCCCGGCGAACCGGAAGCGGAGGTCTCAGCTGAGACGATGGATATTGTCGCCGATGCCTTTCAGGCGCAGATTGATGGCAAGCAGGCAGACATTGATAAGCTCTATGATGAGGCTGGCGTGAAGCTCGATGAAAATGATCCAGAATACAAGGCCGCATTTGATACGATGATAACCGAGGTGGATCAGGCAGAAAGCGATTTTAAAACTGAAGTTTCAGCTCTTGAAGAAGAAGCCAAAAGTGTTGTCAAAGACACGGAAAAACAGCACGCCGATGATCTTTTGAAGAAAATTCAGAGTCCGCAGGGATAGATATGAAAAGATTCGACGAACAACTTATAAATCAAAGCGAAGCAGTCAAGGGCGCTAAACCGCTGCGCCACAAGCATCCCAGTAACAAACCGCCGGAACTCGTCGATGTGGGATTAAACATGTTGGTTAAATCACACAGTCTGCATGGTATGGGGCTAGAGATACCTGGATCCGTAGCGCTTGAATCCGCAGCGCATCATTCGTTGGCTGCAGGCATGCAGAGCACCATTGAAGTAAGCGTGCAAAATGAAGGTGCTGTAGAAATTTTAAAAAAAGAGCAAGCCGATTTCGAACGGGTCAATGAGTTGCTGCGGCAGTTTGAAAATGGAGAAATTGGAGGTAAAAAGAATCGATCGGCATCAGAGAAGAAGGATAAGCGTCGATTGGCGACAATTCATTGATACCGAGCACAACCTAAAAAAATGTTGTCAAGGGAGTCTTTCTGTTTTGAAGAAAGGCTTCTTTTTATGCTATACTTTGGCTATTGGAACAAAAATTCATACTGCACTATGGGACGAAAGAAAAAGAAACCGGTAGAGCCGGAAGACGACGGGTTTACCTTTGAAGATATCCTGCACAGCGATGCCAAGCGGAGCATTGTGGCGGTTTTTTTGTTCGCTTTGTCGCTGCTTTTCCTGTTGGCGTATTTTGATACGGCGGGGGTACTGGGGGAGTGGCTGAACACAGGGCTCGGGCTGACCTTCGGCTGGGGGAAATGGCTTTTACCGTTTCTTTTTATCATCGCGGGGCTCTTGTTTCTCAAGCGTCGGACGACCACTCTGGTGGATGCGGTGCGGTTCATCGGACTGATTCTCGGTTTTTTCGCGGTCTTGGGATTATTTCATTTGTATAGCGGTGAGGGCACGAAGGAATTACTGAAGATGGCGCGCTCCGGACAGGGTGGCGGCTTCATCGGCTTCGGTTTCGCGTATGTGCTGGGCAATTTTACCGGTAAAGCGGCCGGCACGATTATTCTTATCGCGCTCTTTACCGTGGGGGTGATTGCCGCGTTCAATGTTTCGCTCATCCGTTCTTTTGAACGTTTGCAGGAGAAATGGCGAGGGAAACCACAAGAGGAAGTGGCGGAAGGAGAAGTGGCGATGAATGATTCGACTCCAGAAGCCAAGAGCGAAGTTGTTCCTCCCGAAGTAGCTGGATCTTTGGCGGAGAACACAAGTTTGGAAGCCAATAATATCCGCAATATCGCTTTTCAAGAAGACGGAGAAGCTCCGGAAAGTCTGGAGGAAGCCGGAGGAGAGGATGATACGGTTTTGGTGCCGGCCTTTATCCGTCCGCGCAAAGCCAGGCGGCGTTCGGTGCGCTGGGAATTGCCGCCGGTGGATCTCATGGAATCTACCACGGGTCAGGCGGTGGGCGGGGATACCGAGCGCAACAAACATATCATCCAGAGCACGCTCAAATATTTCGGCATTGCGGTTGAGCCGGGAGAAGTGCGGGTGGGACCGACCGTGACGCAGTATACGTTCCGGCCGGCTTTCGGAGTGAAGCTTTCGCGCATCACGACGCTCTCCAATGATCTGGCGCTGGCGCTGGCCGCTCAGTCTATCCGGATCGAAGCGCCGATTCCGGGGCAATCCCTCATCGGTATCGAAGTGCCCAATAAATCCGTAGCCACCGTCCGTCTCAAAGCCATTCTTGAGAGCCGGGAATTCCGGGATCGCAAATCCGACTTGACTCTCATACTGGGGCAGGATGTTTCCGGGAAAAACGTGTTGGCTGATTTGCGCAAGATGCCGCACGTTCTTATCGCCGGGCGGACCGGATCCGGCAAAAGCGTGTGTATCAGTACGCTCATCGTTTCTCTCTTGTATCAGAATTCTCCTGAAGATCTAAAATTCATTCTGGTTGATCCCAAGCGTGTGGAGCTGACGATCTTCAAGGGAATCCCGCATCTGAAAACGGATGTGATTGTGGAAATGAAGAAGGTCGTCAACACGCTGCGCTGGGCGGTCGGAGAAATGGAACACCGGTATAAGGTTTTGGAAGAGGCCCACGCCCGGGACATCGTAGCTTATCGTGAGCGAGCGCTTCTCGGCGAGCAGAAGACGGTCGTGAATGCGGAAAGCGGGAAAGTCACCAAAGAACCGTTCGAGAGCCTTCCGTATCTTGTCATCGTCATCGATGAAATGGCGGATCTGATGTCGATGCACGGCAAGGAAGTCGAAGTGCTCATCAACCGCTTGGCGGCCAAGTCGCGCGCTATCGGCATCCATCTTCTGCTCGCCACCCAGCGTCCCGAGGTGACGGTCATTACCGGACTCATCAAATCCAATATCCCGACCCGCATCGCTTTCCAATTGAAATCACAGATCGATTCGCGGACGATCCTGGCCGCCGGCGGAGCGGAAAAGTTGCTCGGCAATGGAGATATGCTCTACTCGCCATCCGAAGGCACGGAACTGAGGCGCGTCCAGGGGGCGTTTGTTTCCGAGGACGAGGTGAAGCGCGTGACGGCGTTTCTCCGCAAGCAGAAGGAGGATTTAGGTGAAGAGGAAATCGGGGATGATTTTGGAGACGTGGGTCAGGGCAGTCTCATCGAAGAGCTCGATCTTCTGGATGGAGGAGCCAAAGAAGATGACCTCTATGAAGCGGCCAAAGAGCTTATCTTGGCCACCGGGAAGGCTTCTACGACCTCTCTCCAGACCGCGTTCAGTATCGGGTATCCGCGGGCGGCCAGGCTCATGCATTTGTTTGAGGAAAACGGCGTTGTGGGCATGGTGGACGGCAAGAAAAAAGTCCTTCTGAGCAAAGCGGAGAACGCGGAAGGGACAGAGGAAGAGAAGAAGAAATACGGCGATGATGCGGCAACTCTCCAGAGCGA
>MFSB01000005.1 GCA_001784735.1 Candidatus Moranbacteria bacterium RIFCSPLOWO2_12_FULL_48_12 | reverse complement strand
GTGTTGCCGATGCTGACGCTCTCTTTCGGGTTGGGCGCGGCCATCGGGATTATCGCTATAGCATACCAGCAAAGAAGACTGAAAAGCCAAGTGCCATTCGCGCCGTTTCTCGCCTTCGGAGCGATCGTGACACTCTTCCTGTCGGAAGCATTCCCATTTTTTTTCCGATTCTTTATTTTGTAGTTTTCTGATAGAATAGGGGAAAGAGAAAAATATCAAAATCACCATGTCAAATCAGATCCAAGTACTGAAAACTAAAAAAAATGGTGCGGGGTTCACGCTGATCGAGGTGATGGTGGTTGTGGCTCTTATGGGCATTATGGCTGCGTTAAGTATCGTATCTCTGGAGAGTGGCCGCATAGAGAGGGAGCTCGAAGCGAATGCGCGAGAATTCGTCGGAATAGTCCGGGAAGCGCAGAATTATGCTTTGACAGGGAGGCAGATAGGCGGGAATACGGCATGCTCTTTTTCTGTGGTCTGGGCTGCTTCTACATATAGTTTTCGGTATACGCCGTCTGGAAACTGCGCGGCCTCTCCTACTCCTATTGCCAGCTATGCTCTTAAAAACGGAGTGGCGTTCAGCAACACCAATGCTTTGTCTTTCAGTCTTCCGCATGCCGCTTTGGATTTCAATACGGGGAATAGAAGCGCGACATTTACAAAGCAGTCGAGCAGTTATGTGGTCTGCATCTATGCCGATGGCCGTATAAGCGATCAACGAGGCGCGGCTTGCCCGTAATTTTCCATTCACTATCCTCTCTATGTATTCAACGCTGCACAAACATTTTAAGAAAAAGACGCTCAGAGGCTTTTCGCTCGGAGAAGTGCTTTTGGCAGTATTCGTCTTGACCGTCGGCGTGCTTTCTCTCACCGCGCTTATGGCAAGCAGCTTGCGTCAGTCGTTGGAAAGCCAGAATGCGGTTATCGCCGTGGAGCTAGCCCAGGAAGGCGTCGAATTGGTGCGCAATGTGCGGGATAATGATTTCGCGGCCGGCAATGATGGATTTACAGCTTTTGATCCGGGCAGGAAACATTGTCGTGCGGATTACAATGATCCGGCAGTGAGCTTGGATTGCGATGCTCCTCAGGGAACAGCGTCTCGCTATTATCTTCAGTACTCGGGCGGATTGTATGCCCATACCAGTACCGCCGTATCCCGATTCTACCGCTATATTTTTATCGATTACAATAATGGACAGAAGACAGCGCTTGTCAGGAGCTTTGTCTATTGGGGAGGAACGACGGCGCTGCCGACGAATGGCAACTCATCTTCTTGTACGGCTTTGAATAAGTGCGTTTTTACGGAGGTTACTCTCACGAATTGGAAATAATCTATGGACTCTTTTTCAAAAACAGCTTGCAGGGGATATACGCTGATCGAGGTGCTGGTAGCGCTATTCGTTTTTCTCATCATTATGACGGGGCTGTCGCAGACCTTCACGCAATCTTTTGCGGCGTATAAAAGAGCAAAAGCAGTGCAACGAGATGTGGCAAACGCGCAGTTCGTTTTGAACCTGATGGCCAAGGAGTTGCGCACCAGCTCTCTGGTGAGTCCGTCTTCCAACGGCAATTTGGCGAGCGCTGTGAAGTTTTATGACTACTCCCAGGGCAAATGTATCGAATATCGGACCAATGCTTCTACGCTTCAGGTGGCAAAAGCGGAAGCCGCAAATTTTGCCGGTTGCGCGGCGACAACATTTGGGGCATATGACGCAGTGACGATAGGAACGGTGACAGGCGGGTTTGTCATCAAACCATCTGTCATAAGTCCGAAAGCTGTAGGAAAGGTCACCGTTTCGCTCGAAATAAGCGAAGGACCGAATCATACGGCGCGCATCCAGACCACGTCTTCTCTGCGTGATTATGGACATATCGGACTGTAGTCGGTATCAGGTATCAAGCAGTTTGTATCAGAGCCTGTTCAAAATCTCATGTCGAGCTGAAATTCGGAAATTTCATGATGGAAACCATGAAGGATGAGAAAGGGCTATCAGTGATAACCCGTCGAGTCCCGAGTGGGTTTGCAGCCGAAATTTACGGATTTCAGCCGGCAAGCAGTCTTTTGGTTTTATTCATAGCGGTGAGATTTTGAACAGGCTCTCAGGCAAAAAACAGCTGAGGCTGTTTTTTCTTTTGTTTTGGTTCGAAATACGATATTATGGATATATATGCCCGGTGGGACAACTTTGAAAAGAGAAAAAAGTTACCCATAGGAAAAATAGCGCGATACAGCGAGTAATACCTTATTTAAGGCATCTGTTGATTTTTATTCAAAGTTGTACCACCGGGTATGAAAAAGAATTTATCCCAAGAACAAGCCAAAAAACGCATTGAAAAGCTGATCCGAGAGATTGACGAACATCGGAAGCGATACCATACGCTTGATCAGCCGACCATTTCCGATGAAGTCTATGATTCGCTGGTAAGGGAGCTTGAAGGTCTCGAGCGCGAATTTCCGGAGCTCCGAAGCGGTGCGAGCCCGACTTTTCGTGTCGGAGGAGAGCCGCTTGTGTCATTTCGCAAAGTGAAGCACGCCCTGCGCCAGTGGTCGTTTGACGATGTGTTTGATTTCGAAGAATTGAAAGCATGGGATAGAAAGACGAAAAGATTTTTGGAGAAAGAAATTGGAAATTGGAAATTGCCTGCCCGAGACGTATCTCGCACGCGGCCAGGGGAAATTGGAAATTCGGCCATTGAGTATGTCTGCGAGCTGAAAATCGATGGATTGAAAATAGTGCTTTCCTATGAGAAGGGTATCTTGAAACAAGGCGCGACGCGGGGCGACGGGGAGACCGGCGAAGAGGTGACGGAGAATCTGCGCACCATCCGGAGCATCCCGCTTCGTTTGAGCGAACCGGCGGACGTCATCGTTGTCGGCGAGGCCTGGCTTTCGCAGAAAGAATTCGCGCGCATCAATGCCGAGCGCAAAAGGGAGGGTGAGGCGCTGTTCGCCAATCCGCGCAATGCCGCAGCGGGATCCATCCGCCAATTGGACCCACGGGTGGTGGCCAGTCGAAAGTTAGACTCGTTCATTTACGATATCGATAAGATAGAATCAGGAATCCCTGCCCGTCCGGCAGGCGGGAGGAATCCCTCCATCGCCAAGGCTTTGGCGGGCGAGCAGAAATCAGGAATACCAGGAACACAGATCGAAGAATTAGATCTTTTGAAAAAATTGGGCTTCCAGGTCAATCCCGAATATCGTCTGTGCCGGACGGTGGAAGCCATCCAAGCTTACTATGAGGAGTGGAACAAAAAACGCCATAGCCTCCCGTACGCGCTTGATGGCATCGTGATCAAAGTGAACGAGAGGAAGCTGCAGGACTGGCTCGGCTATACGGGCAAGGCGCCGCGCTTCGGCGTAGCCTATAAATTCCCCGCCCAGCAGGCGACGACGGTCGTGGAAGACGTGCAGGTGCAGATCGGCCGGACTGGCGCTCTTACGCCGGTGGCGCATCTGCGACCGGTGCGTGTTGCGGGTTCTCTAGTCAGCCGGGCGACACTTCACAACTTCGATGAGATCGCGCGCCTCGGTGTCCGAGTGGGGGATACGGTGATCATCCAGAAAGCGGGGGACATCATACCGGAAATAGTCTCTGTGATGACAAATCTGCGGAGTGGCAAGGAAAAGAAGATTATTCCCCCGAAAAAATGTCCCATTTGCGGTTCACCGGTGGAGAGAATGGCAGTAGGAAACAAGCTACCCGCTTCGACAAGGCTTCAGCCAGCCTCGCCGTCCGCCTCGGATCGACTGAGTCGAGACGGGAGTCTAGGCGGGCGAGGCGAGAAAGCTACCCGCCTGTCGGCGAGGCAAGCAAGCTACTCATCACGTTCGCTCGCGAGCGACGGTGACAAGCTACAAGCTAGAGAGAGTGCGGCACTGTACTGTCTCAATCCGCGCTGCTTTGCCGTTCTGCGAGAGCAGATCATCCATGCCGTATCAAAAAAGGGCTTCAATATCGTCGGTATGGGAGAGAAAATCGTCGAGTCGCTGATGAATGAAGGGCTGGTGAAGGATATGGCGGATATTTTCGGGCTGGCGCCGGGCGATCTCGCGCCGCTCGAGCGGTTCGCAGAAAAATCGGCCGACAAGCTGGCTCTTGCTATTGCCGCTGCCAAGTGCGTACCGCTCAGCAAGTTTTTTTTCGCTTTGGGCATCCGCTACGTCGGAGAAGAGACGGCCGACCTTATCATGCAGAGCGTAATGAAAGGAATCATGAATCACGAATCACGAATCAGAGGTTTGAAGGATATTGAAAGAGTTTTTCCGAAAATTACGAAAGACGACTGGCTGACTATTGACGGTATCGGAGAAAAATCAGCAGAAAGTTTGGTAGAATGGTTTGGTGATAAGAAACATCAGGAGCTTCTGCGGATGTTAGCGGCAGAAGGAGTGGAGATTATTCTGCCGGAGAAGAAGAGCGTTTCCGAACAGCCTTTCAGGGGGATGACGTTCGTGCTGACGGGCGAGCTTTCTTCCTTTACAAGAGATGCCGCCAAGGCTATGATTAAGGAAAAAGGCGGCGCTGTCTCCTCGGCTGTGAGCCAGAAGACGGATTATGTGGTGGCTGGAGAAAATCCAGGGAGCAAGCTTTCCGCAGCGCAAACGTTGGGAGTCAAAGTTTTGTCAGAAAATGAATTTATAAATCTGCTAAAATTGTAGGAAGAATCAGGAATCAGGAATCAGGAATCAAGATCTTTCTTTTCCTATTCATAATTCATGATTCATAATTCATGATTCTTTTCATTATGTTATCGAAAGAAGAAGTAAAAAACATCGCTCTCTTGGCCCGCATCGGAATCAGGGAGGATGAGGTAGAGAAGTACCAGAAGGATCTTTCAGCGGTACTTGATTTTTTTCGTGAGTTAGAGACAGTGGCGACGGATGATGTAGAGCCCATCGGTCATATTACCGGGAGGGTCGGCGTGGCGCGGACGGATCAGGCGGAAGATTTTGAAAGCGAGGGCCAGGCGGAGATCATAAAGAATGTTCCGGAAATGAAAGATGGATTCGTGAAAGTGAAGTCAGTGTTTTAACTCACTACAAATTACAAATCTTTTTACAAATATACAAATCCCTCTGTGTTTACTGTTTTTGCATCATTTGTATATTTGTAGTTATATTTGTAATTCGTAGTAGAAAATATGATTCGTGACCTGCATGAAAAACTTGTTGGAGGCGAGATAACCGCTGTTGGACTCACAGAAAAATACCTCCAGGCCATCGATACGAAAGACGGCGAGATAGGGGCGTATTTGACGGTGCTCCGCGAGCAAGCACTAGAAGAAGCATTCTTTGTGGATGAACAATTGAAGCGCGGAGAAACCATTGATTTGTTGGCAGGTATTCCCGGCGCCATCAAAGACAATATATGCATAGCTCATGTCCGGGCTACGGCCGGATCAAAAATCCTCGACAATTATATCGCTCCGTACGATGCGACCGTGATCGGAAAGATCAAAGGAAGGGGTGCTGTTGTATTGGGAAAAACCAATATGGATGAGTTCGCCATGGGTTCATCCACAGAAAATAGCGCCTATCAGAAAACCAAGAACCCTGTCGATATCGGGCGGGTGCCAGGCGGTTCGTCTGGCGGATCAGCAGCGGCCGTAGCGGCTGGCGAGGCGGTATGGGCTCTGGGATCGGATACGGGAGGCTCTATTCGCCAGCCAGCTTCGTTTTGCGGCGTGGTAGGGCTGAAGCCGACCTATGGGCGCGTCTCGCGCAGAGGCCTCATAGCCATGGCATCCAGTTTGGATCAAATCGGTCCATTGGGAGTCAGTGTGGAGGATGTAGCTATCGTTTTTTCTCGGATCGCCGGGTTTGATAAGAAAGACGCGACGACCGCTCCAAGCGGTAACGATAAGCCCTTTGAAGAGTATCTTACTGGCGATATAAAAAGACTCTCTATCGGCATACCAACAGAATATTTTTCTGAAAGTTTGGATCCGCGCGTCCGGGCGGTTACGGATCAAACACTCGAGCGTTTCAAAACTCTTGGCGTCACGGTCAAAGAAATTTCCTTGCCGCACAGCCAGTATGCTTTGCCTGTCTACTATATCATTATGCCGTGCGAGGTGAGTTCCAATCTGGCCCGTTTTGACGGCATCAAATATGGCATGCGCGTCAATGATATCAAAAATTCTTTCGCTCATACGAACGGACTTTTAGAAACATATCTTGATACGCGGCGGGTCGGGTTTGGTACGGAAGTCAAGCGGCGTGTTATGCTGGGGACGTACGCGCTTTCCGCCGGGTATTATGACGCCTACTATCTCAAGGCTCAGAAAGTGCGCGCTCTCATCAAGCGGGATTTCGAAGAAGCCTTCAAACAAGTGGATTTGATTTTCTCTCCGACCACTCCGGAGCCGGCCTTCCGCTTCGGCGAAAAAGGCGATGACCCGCTCAAGATGTATCTCTCTGATATTTATACGGTAACGGCGAATCTGGCTGGTATTCCGGCCATTTCTTTTCCGATGGGTACTATCGAGGAGGGCCTGCCTCGCCCGCCTAGACTCGGCGAGGCTGGCCGGAGCGAGAGCAAGGCGGGTGGCAAGGCGCTTCCGATCGGCGGACAACTCTCTGCCAAATGGTTTGACGAGGAGACGCTTTTGCGGGCGGCGGACGCCTTTGAAAAAAGCTTTAAATAACATAGAATATGCCTGATAGGACAACTTCAAAAGGTTTTCTAGTTTTTTTAAAGCAATAATGGTTGTATGATTATTTACAGTTGTGTGTAAAAATACATTTAAGTTGTAAGAATTAACAGCGTTGTTTACATTTTTTACAAAGCAATCAAATGTGTCATTCCGAGCTTGTCGAGGAATCTCAATGTCATTTTTCGCCGTAGAGAGCATTTTAGAGGAAGATCTCTCCACTCGCAAAGCCTCGGTCGAGATGACAAAGAAAAATCAAAACTATACATAACGCTGTTAATTCTTACATTCGAGTTAATATATTTGAAGTAGTACCACCGGGTATGGAGATTGATATTTTCAATATTTTGTATATCATCTGGCAAAATCTTGCCCAGTTTCTTTCTAACTCTTTCTTGGTGGCGGCGGTGAAATTCTTTCTCTTTATCTACGTGGTAGTTTTGTTTATCGATATCGTCCTGCTTCTCATGTTGCGCGGAGTTTCTACGGATCTCAAGAAAGCGCTTTTCGGCGCTCCTCGTCCGCTCCTCTTGCGCTCCACGGCCATCAGCCGCTTCGAAAAGATCCTCGCTCGCCTGAAGAGTGGCAACCCATCGCAGTATAAGGCGGCCATACTCGAGGCGGATGCCTTCGCTGATGAGATTCTCTTGGGTATCGGGTATAAGGGCGCGACGATGACTGAGAAATTGGCAGGCGTCCGAGAGGGTCAGCTGGAAACGAAAAACCTCCTGACAGAAGCCCACCTTGTCCGCAATCGTATCGTGCATGAGATCGACTTTGCTCTTTCTCGCGAGGAAGCCGAAAAATGGGTGGCCGCCTATCGCGCGTTCTTCGTTGAAGTGGAGCTGTTTTAAGCTTGCCCTGTGTAATCCAGCTTTGGCTGGTTCGCCTCTGGCGAAATTACACAGGGTAAATTGACAATAAAGTGATCCTTTGATACTATCAGTCTACAAAGCCCTCGGGGCTTTTTTTAAGAGGGAAAGTTGAAGTCTTTTATGAACAAGCTATTTACGTTTCTTCTGGAAGCCAAGGCCGAGCTGGCCCGCGTCAATTGGCCGACGAAGAAGCAGATCATCCGCTATACCGTTTTGGTCATCATCATCAGCCTCGTCGTAGCGCTTTTTCTCGGCAGTTTGGACTTTGTATTCAGTTCTCTCGTTGAAAAATATCTCATCAAATAAGTACATTAGGTATGGCTATCCCGCACCAGTTCCGAATTGGACTGAGATAATGTATTGATGTTCTCTCGGAATCGCCTGTGGCTTAGTCTGAAAAAATTATTTAGTTAATACAATGAACTAGTGCGGGACGCTCATATTTGTAGCGTTTCGCAAAGCTCAATGACAAATATGGCGAAACAAACCCAGCATCATGGACGCGCGTGGTATGTGCTTCACACATACTCGGGCTATGAAGACAATGTGGCGCGCAACCTGAAACAGCGGATCGAATCGATGGATATGCAGGAATTCATCTTCGATGTCCTCGTACCCAAGGAAAAGAAGATCAAGATCAAGGGCGGCAAGCGCGTGGTCGTAGAAGAGCGCATCTATCCCGGCTATGTGCTGGTAGATATGATGGTGACGGACGCCTCGTGGTACGTCGTACGCAACACTCCCAATGTGACCGGTTTTATCGGCTTGGGCACGACCCCGACCCCGATTGATACCAAAGAAATCGAAGCCTTGAAGAAACGCATGGGCGTGGCTGAGCCGAAATACAAAATCGATGTGCGGGTGGGCGATGCCATCAAGATCATCGACGGCCCCTTCAAGAATTTCGACGGAAAAATTCATGAAGTGGATGAAGAGAAGGGCAAGGTGAAGGTATTCGTCTCCATTTTCGGGCGCGAGACGCCTGTGGAACTGGATTTTCTCCAGGTACGGAAAGCGTAGTTCGAAAGGTACGGCTATCCCAGCACCAGTTCCGAATATGATTGAAAAAGTGTTCAGCTGTGCTCTCGGAATCGCCTGCGGCTTGGGTCAAGAAGTAATATTAAGTTAACATAATGAACTGATGCGGGATGCTCATAATTGTAGCTACTCGCTTCGCTCATAGACAATTATGGCAAAGACGATTAAGACGGTCATCAAATTGCAAATTCCTGCCGGCAAGGCCAATCCGGCTCCTCCGGTCGGCCCGGCGCTCGGTCAGCATGGCTTGAACATCCAGGATTTTTGCAGCAAATTCAATGAAGCGACCAAGGATCGCATGGGTGATGTCGTGCCGGCGGAAATCACCGTGTATGAGGATCGGACGTTTACCTTTGTGCTGAAGACATCCCCGGCCGCTGATCTCTTGAAGAAAGCCGCCAAAATAGACAAGGGCGCCGCCAATCCGCTGAAGGATAAAGCAGGTACTGTGACGAAGGCTCAAATTCGGGAGATTGCTGAAAAGAAAATGGCGGATCTGAACGCCAATGATGTGGAGATGGCGATGCGGATTATCGAAGGCTCCGCTCGTTCGATGGGGATTCGGGTGCAGGAATAAGGAATCACGAATCAAGAATTACGAAAAAAGAAACAATACTTCCCTCATTTCTTGGCATGATTCTTAATTCATTATTCATAATTCATTTTTAAGCATGTGGGAGAGTTATCATAAAAAACTCGTCATTACCACGTAAAACTATGTCGAGAGGAAAACAGTACCGAAGCGTAGCGAAAAAACTCGATGTCGAGAAGGAATATACCCCGGAAGAGGCCATCGCTTTCTTGAAGGAGAACAAGACCGCGAAATTCGACGAGTCCGTCGAGGTGCATGTGCGCCTCGGGATCAATACGAAGAAATCCGATGAAATGGTGCGCGCGACGATCGTTTTGCCAGAAGGCACCGGCCGTTCTCAAAGGGTGGCTGTCGTCACCAGCACCAAGGAAAAAGAGGCCAAAGAGGCAGGGGCGGATCTTGTGGGCGGCGAAGAATTGATCAAGGAGATTAAAGATGGGAAAGTTATTCCTGGGGCTGCGTTTGATGTTCTTTTGGCGACACCGGAAATGATGCCGAAACTCGCTCCCATCGCCAAGATCCTCGGCCCCAAAGGTATGATGCCGTCGCCCAAGACGGAAACGGTCACGCCCAAGATCAAGGAAGCCGTCGAGATGCTCAAGAAGGGTAAGAAGATCAGTTTCAAGAACGATGATACGGGCAATCTGCATCAGATCATCGGCAAGCTCTCTTTCGCGGCCGAGGCTCTGCTCCAAAACTATCAGGCTCTCCGTGAGGCGCTGGGCAAGATAAAGCCGGAGAATATGAAGGGGAAGCTTATCAAGTCCATCACCCTCTGCTCGACGATGGGTCCGAGCCTGAAAGTGAAAATCTAGATTAGATAAAATATATATGAAAGTGTATATTGCAGGCGGGTTGACAAATATCGGAAATTATCATCTTAAAGATATATACAAGAAGTTGGGAAAATTGTGTGTATCGCAAGGGCTGGAAGCTTATGCACCGCATCTCTCCGGAATGGATCCAGTTAAAAATCCCGAAGTTACCCCTCAAGTTGTTTGGCACAATGATCATCGTCATGTAGCATCTGCTGATTTGGTGATTGCTTACGTTGGGGTTCCATCTTTGGGTGTTGGTGCGGAATTGGAAATCGCCAGGGCTACTGCTTCTGACATTGTTTTGTGGTACTTCAAGGGGGAAAAAGTTAGTCGCATGGCTTTGGGAAATCCAAGTGTCAAACATCGTATTGAGGCAGAAAATGAGAAGGATCTTTATACAAAGCTTCTCGTGGTTCTTGCAAGCTATAAAGGCTGATTTTTCGCTTTTGTTGACCGGCTTTTTCGCTTTTGGTATACTGAAGCAGACATCATATACACAGTTATGGCTGCTGGTTTTGAGATTGAAATAAAAAGCTTGCTGGGAAGCAAAGAAAACGCCAGTACTTTAATAGAGCGTCTTTTTGCTTTGTTTCCTCAAGCCAAGTTAGTCAGCAAAAACAATCAGTTAAATCATTACTTTACAGGAGGAGATTTTGTAAAATTGCGAGAAAAATTTACAGAGCATATTCCGGCTGATCACAAAGAAGCTTTTGAGAATATTCTCCGGGTCGGGAAAAAACATTCCGTTCGTACACGACAACTGGATGAAACGGTTATCTTGGTTATCAAAGCTTCGATTGATGATACGACCAGTGCCAACGGAATCTCGCGTATGGAATGTGAAGTGGCGTTTCCAGAACTTACTCTTGACGCGCTGGATCAACTGTTACTGGAGGCAGGCTTCACCTATCAGGCAAAATGGTCACGGGAGCGGGAGCAATATGAGACTGATGAGATGACACTATGTATCGACAAGAACGCCGGATATGGCTATCTGGCCGAATTTGAGAAAGTGGTTCAATCTGCGGAGGTCGCAGAGAAGACGCGCGATGAGCTGCGCAGCGTCATGAGTCAATTGGGAGTTGAAGAACTTTCTCAGGAACGACTCGAGCGCATGTTTGCGTATTATAACGTTCATTGGTCGGAATATTATGGTACCAACAAAGTATTTACCATAAAATAACCTACGACATACTACTTACGACTTACAACAAAACCAAAACTTACTTGAATAAAAAGTCTGTTGTAGGTAGTTAGTTGTTAGTCGTCAGTTGTAAGTTAACGAAACAGTATGTATTTATCCGATCGTGATATCAGGCAGGCGGTGAAAGAAGGGTCAATCACCATCCGTGATTTCGACTCGAAGCGTTTGGGGCCGGTGAGCTATGATGTCATCCTCGATAATGATTTCATCGTGACGGATGTGCATCGGACGCTCGTCATCGATCCTGTGAAAAAAATGTTTCCTCAAACGAAAGAACATCATGTCAAAGATGGAGAGCCATTTTATCTTTTCCCCGGAGAGACGGTACTTGGTAAAGTGCGTGATTTTGTCGGCAGCGACAAATACCTCATCCAGATTTCCGGGAAAAGCAGCCTGGCGCGCATTGGCCTCGTCGTCCACAATACCGCCGGTCTTATCAATCCCGGGCATTACTTGAATCTGACGCTGGAACTCTCCAATATCAATCGTGTTCCGATTATCTTGCGTCCCGGTATGCAGATCGCCCAATTCGTGTTTTCGATGTTGACCAGTCCAGTAGACAGCAATTACAAGAACGTCGGTCGCTTTCATAAGAATAATTGGGAGCATTTTAAGACCGCCAAGCCGCGAGTCGTTAAGAAAAAGAAATAGTATCAATATATGGAAACAAAACGGCATCCGGAATATCAATACCTCGATCTCTTGAAAGATATCTTGGAGAATGGAACCGATAAGGAGCTGTTTTTTACGCCAGAAATCCTTGCCCAATACAAGGAGAGGGGAGAAAATCCGCCAACTATCCGTTCCGTATTCGGTAGGCAGATACGGTTCGATATGAGCCAGGGGTTTCCTCTCTTGACGACGAAAAAGGTATTCACGCGGGGCATCATCATAGAACTGCTCTGGTTTTTGCGCGGGGATTCCAATATCAAGTATCTTGTCGACAATAACGTCCATATCTGGGACGAGTGGGTCTGGAAAAGGTACCACAAGCTCTGCAAGGAGAGAGGGCTTCCGGATATGTCTCAAGAAGAGTTCATCGAGAAAATCAAAACAGAATCAGCAGACAGTGAGTTTGTAAAAGAATGGGGCGACTTGATTACGATCTATGGACGGATGTGGCGTCGTTGGCCGGCCAGCGATGGTCGAGAAATCGATCAGCTGGGGTGGGTGATAGATGGTTTGCGAGACAAGCCCTTTCGGAAATCGTATGTCGTTTCCGCTTGGAATCCGGACTTCATCTATTCGATGGCATCTTCGGGAAATGCCAACGAAGTTCCGCCATTCTGCCATACGACGTTCCAATTCGCGGTAACAGGAGATAACAAACTGAATCTCGGTTTATACCAGCGAAGCGGAGATATATTTCTCGGAGTGCCATTTAATATCACGAGTTATGCCCTCTTGCACAAAATGGTAGCGCAGGTTACAGGGCTTGAAGCCGGAGAGTTCGTGCATATGTTCGGAGATGTTCATACTTACAGCAATCATATCGATCAAGTGAAGGAACAAATGTTGCGAGAACCGCGAGATTTCCCAACCTTAAAACTCAATAAAGAAAGAAAAGAAATAGATGATTTCGTTTTTGAGGATATTCAAATAGAAAATTATGATCCGCATCCACCAATAAAGGCTGAAATTGCTAACATCGGAGGTTTCGATAAAAAAGATCCGAAACTTTTCACGATGAAGAAGTAAAGTAATGGATGAAAAGCAAAAAATAGTGGCAACTGTTGGCGTGGTGATATTTAAAAACGATGATTTGGAGTCGGTATGTTTGGTGGAGCATCTCGCGGGAGCGCATCATATGACCGGTACCTATGGGTTGCCCGCAGGAAAGATTGAACCGGAAGAGGCTTCAGTAGATGCGGCTGTTAGGGAAATGCAGGAGGAGACAGGTTTGCTCGCAACTCCTCGGGATATGGTTTTTCTCAAGCGCTATTTCGCTGTTATAGAACAGAAAGAGGGGACAAAAAAATTTGCATGGGACGTTTATATCTGTCGCAGGTATAGTGGTAGACTAAGGGCATCAGAAGAAACGAGACCGCAATGGATAAAGATGAAAGATTTTGTGAAAATTAATCGTTTTCTCCCGAATGTTAAAAATGCCGTAGAAGAAGCGCGGCAGATTATTCGCAGGGAGCGTAAAATTTGATTCTTATGGAAAACCCCCGTATCAGTATGATTGCTGCGGTGGCGAAAAAAGATCGCGCTATCGGAAAAGATAATGCACTTCTGTGGCATATCCCGGAAGATTTTCAGCATTTCAAGAATATGACGAGCGGACATGCCATCATCATGGGGGAGAATACGTTCAAATCCATCGGCAAGGCTCTGCCCAATCGTACCAATATCGTGCTGTCGCAGACGCCGGATTTCGCACCGGAGGGCTGTCTGGTAGTGCGTTCCCTCGATGAGGCGCTGGCTGCAGCCAAGGAACACGAATCAGAAGAGATTTTCATCTGCGGCGGAGCGAGCGTGTATAAGCAGATGATCCCGTATGCTGAACGTCTGTATCTGACGCTGGTGGAAGGCGGTTTCGAAGCCGATACTTTTTTCCCTGAGTATAGCGAATTTACGAAAGTAGTCAGCGAAGAAAAAGTCGATAATGGGAAACACCAGTTCATCTTTGTAACATTAGAAAAAGAATAGATCTTATTGATTTATTCACTTATCGACGGCCGCCGATAAAGGATATTTCATTGTAATTCTTAAAGTTTCACTATCGGGTATGCAAAAAAATTATCATCGGTGTCGCGGGGGAGATCGCTTCCGGTAAGGATACGGTGGGAAAATATATAGCGGAAAAGTATGGGGCTTTGCCACTCCGGTTTTCGCAGCCTTTGCGGGATGTCCTGGATCGTATGGGGCTGGAGCAGAATCGGGAAAATATGGCCAAGCTTTCGCTTTATTTACGCAAAGCTTTCGGAGAAGATATTCTTTCAAAAATAATTCTTACTGAGGCGGAGAAAAGTTCAAGCAATCTCGTGGTAGTGGATGGCGTGCGCCGACTGCCGGATATAATTCATATGGAAACGGACGAACATTTCTATTTTGTTTTTGTGGAAGTTTCTTCGGAAAAGCGCTACGAACGGCTTATCAAGCGGCGGCAGAACGTGGATGACGCGACCAAGACGCCTGTTCAGTTCGACAAGGATGCCAAGCTGGAGACGGAGTTGCAGATCGGCGATCTGAAGACGCGGGCGGATTTTGTGATCAACAACGATGGGACATTGGAAGAGCTCCAAACCCAGGTTGACAAGATTGTGGAAGATTTGAAGAAACGGTAAATCGAATGTTATCCCGCCACAATTCCGAAAAGAGAAAGTGGAAATAGAGTGCGGAGATGTGCGGAAACGCCTTACTGCTCTGTACGAGTCAAGGAAAGTTTTAACTGAGAATTGAAGCGGGATGCTCATAGTCGTAGCTACTCGCTTCGCTCATAGACGACTATGGCAGGAAGAATGATCGCTCTTTATGGCATCAATGGCATCGGGAAAACGACGCAGGCCGAGCTTCTGGTGAGATTTTTACAATCGCAAGGGAAACAAGCCAGTCGTTTGAAGATTCCTGTCTATGATTTGGAACCAGAGGGGCCATTTATTTATAAATATTTGCATGACGTGAAGTTTCGGGAGAAGAATAAGGTGACCACGGAGGTATTGCAAGAAAAATACGCTAAAAATCGTGAACGCTATGAACCAGAACTCTGGAAGAGACTTGCGGCAGGGGAATGGATCGTTGCTGAAGACTATGCCGGTACGGGAATCGCTTGGGGGCTGACGTGGGGAGCGGATCTGGAGTATTTGGAGGAGATTAATCGAGGTTTGCATCAGCCAGATTTGAATATTCTCATGCATGGTGAGCGATTCCAAACGGCGACCGAGGTCGGCCACCGCAATGAAATGGCTGATGAAAGGATAAAAATTTGTAAAAATTTTCATTTGCTTCTCGGGGAACATTATGGTTGGGAACAGGTAGCAGCGAATCAGAGTATCGAGGCTGTTTCACATGATATAATAACCATAGTTCAAGATCATTTTTCTGAAGAACTTATAAGGAAGTGAGAAATTTTTCTAAATTCTTCACACAATATTCTTTATTCATTTTCTCCATATGAAATACAACGTTACGATCGGGATGGAAGTGCATGCGGAACTGAAAACGGATTCCAAGATGTTTTGCGCGTGCAAAAACGGCCTGGGCTTGGAAAAGGAACCGAATGTGCATATCTGTCCGGTCTGTACGGCCCAGCCTGGCTCTTTGCCGGTGCCAAATCGTAAGGCAATCGAGGCGGTGCAGCGCGTGGGACTTTCGCTCGGCTGTATGCTCCGTCTCCGATCCAAATTCGACCGCAAGAACTATTTCTATCCCGATATTCCGAAAGGCTACCAGATTTCCCAGTATGACGAGCCGTTCTGCGAGAAGGGCGAGATGGAGATTTTAGAAGGAAAAACAGCGAAAAAATTCCGGATTACGCGCATCCATCTTGAAGAAGATACGGGCAAGTCGATGCATCCGGCCGGTACGGATTATACGCTGGTGGACTTCAATCGGGCGGGGGTGCCCTTAATGGAGCTGGTGACGGAAGCGGATTTTTCGACTGGCAAAGAGGCCAGGTTGTTCTGCCAGAAATTGCGGCAGATCCTGCGGTATCTCGAAGTATCCGATGCCGATATGGAAAAGGGTCAGATGCGCTGTGAAGTGAATATTTCGCTCTATCCCGAAGGAACAGAGCGTCTCTCCGGAACCAAAGTCGAAGTCAAAAATATCAACTCTTTCCGCTTTGTCGAGCGCGCCATCGAGTATGAAATAAAACGTCAGACAGAAGCGCTCGAAAAAGGGGAAAAGATAGTCCAGGAAACCAGAGGTTGGGATGAAGTAAAGAATGTCACTGTCTCCCAGAGGAAGAAGGAGTCGGCTCATGATTACCGCTACTTTCCGGAACCGGATATTCCGCCGTTTGAATTCACCGAAGCGTATGTGGAGCAGCTGCGCGCATCATTGCCGGAACTCCCGGATGCCAAACTGAAACGATTTATTGCAGAGTATGCGCTGCCAGAGGCTGATGCGGTGATTCTTACTGAAGATTGCAAATTGGCAGAATATTTCGAAAACGTCGTGAGCGAACTGGCAGAAAAAATC
This sequence comes from Candidatus Moranbacteria bacterium RIFCSPLOWO2_12_FULL_48_12, assembly GCA_001784735.1. Taxonomy (GTDB): domain Bacteria; phylum Patescibacteriota; class Minisyncoccia; order Moranbacterales; family UBA1568; genus UBA1568. Next base: position 855 of record MFSB01000005.1, on the reverse strand, counting down.
GAGGCCAAAGAAATTATCGTGCCGTTGGAACGCACCATAAAGCTTGCCGCGAACTATATGTTGACGGAACTGCGCAAGCATATAGCAGAGAGTGGAAAGGAAGTAGCTGATATCGCCATCACTCCCGAAAACTACGCGGAATTTATCGGTATCGTGGCGGACGGAAAAATCAATTCCAGTGCCGCTCAGACAGTGCTCGCGGAAATGTACCAGGGTGGTGATAATGATCCATCGCATATCATAGAGCGCCTGAATTTGGCTCAAGTAAGCGACAATTCAGCCATTGAAGAAGCGGTAGATACAGTGCTCGCAGTTAACGAAAGATCAGTCGCTGATTACAAGGCCGGTAAGCAAAATGCTTTTCAATACCTCATTGGACAGATTATGAAAGAGACAAAAGGCAAAGCCAACCCTCAAATTGCTTCTGAAATATTAAAGAAGAAGCTACAGTAAACTTTTCTTTTGTCATTCCCGCGAAGGCGGGAATCCAGTTACCACAAAACAATGAAGTGGTACTTTGTCTATATTCTTGCGAGTAAACGTAATGGAACGTTGTATATCGGTATTACTGATAATCTTTTGAAGCGTACGTGGGAGCATAAAAACGATAAAGCCGAAGGTTTCACAAAAAAGTATAGGGTTCATTCCCTCGTGTATTATGAACAAACTTATGATGTAGTAAGCGCCATAGAACGAGAGAAACAACTCAAAAAGTGGAATCGTAGTTGGAAAATTCGCTTGATTGAGAAAAACAATCCCAAGTGGGAAGATTTATACAATAAACTCATTTCAGCTTGATCAGAAAAGGTGGTGCCTAGATTTCCGCCTTCGCGGGAATGACAACTGTACTTTTTC
>MFSB01000004.1 GCA_001784735.1 Candidatus Moranbacteria bacterium RIFCSPLOWO2_12_FULL_48_12 | reverse complement strand
TTTTCCACAGGGTCTTTATTTTCATAACCGGGACGGTGAAAAGGTGTACCTGCCGATACTTGGCGTGCGTCAGCGCCGTGTTTGTGTGTATGGGCAGCGCAGTTTCTCTCGTGAAGAAGCTGAAACTTTCCTATCACGATTGGAAAACCATAAAGAGCTTTACGCCAAACTGGCGCCGACTTTCTTGGATGAAAATCTCTCTGGCTTGAAAAGTTATCGTTCTCAGGTGACGCTTATAAATCATAGATTGATGCAAGCGGCCGGTCTGGGCGGCAGCGACTTCGTCAGTCTGCCGATCGAAGATGTTACTCGTGAAATCTTACTGGTTCATCATTTTGGAAAGGACACGCCCATTTCCAGAATCTTATTTCATAAGAAAACTCGCGACACTTTTCTCAAAGAGACCGATGGCATCCAGACATCGCATGACCTTGCGAGAGAAAATACGACGGTACTCTTTTGGGGCTTGATTGATGGTCGGCGCATTTCGCTGCGCGAGAGAGACGGCGTTTTGATTGATGCCGGTAAAAATACACACGTCGTTCTTGATAGGGAACATATTGAAACCGCTCTTTTAGAAGAGAAAATATTTCCCAATCTGGCCCTTTGCCTGATAATTCTTTCGTACCATGGCCTGGTTCTGGGCGGGGGATTTTCACAGGTGGACTATCTGCCGGAACTCGTAAGGAAGACTCGAAAAGTTTTTTCTCGAACCGGCGAAAAGACGCACGTATGGGGATTCACTGGTTTTATGGGAGGTGATTTTATGTATTTGCCGAAATATCTTGGGAACGATATCACTCTGGCTGATGTTTTGAATAATCCGGTAAAAAAGTCCGATTTCAGTCGTTGTATACATAAAACCGCGGTTGCAGAAGCGATTGACAGCATTATTCCTGATGCGTACAAGATAATCACTGCCAAACTAAAGAAGAAAAAAACGTGCCTTTATTGCGGCAATAGCCAAACAACGCATTATCTTGAATGGATTGTCTCGACTGTTTCCATAGCTATCGTCAATCCTCTCGCCAAGAGGCTATTTTGCACTCGTGTCGGAAGGATTCTTTTCAGGCTTGCAGAGTGGGTACAGGCGTGTCTGTATGATGCATTCGCCTTGTTTGGAATTATGAGATTCGATCCTCATCCATCGAGCGTTCTCGCTCCCCGAGGGCGGGTGATGTTCGATGAGGCCATCGTTCGCGGTTGGAAAATAGAGGCCGCCATGATTTATGGCAGAGCGATGGATACCTATCGGGTGACGCTTCCCAATGGCAGGATGTTTTTTTTCAGCGGGCTGCCTCGGCCGGAGATCTATGAGAGTCCGGCTGTCGGCTGGATGGATGATAAAGCGCTCCTCAAACGAGCGTTAGAAGAAGAGAATATTCCGGTGCCGAGAGGGGGCAGTTTCAGCAGTTGGGCGAAAGCCAAGCGCTATTTTGATAATGCAAAGAGCCCGATGATCGTGAAGCCGCGGCTCGGATCTCGAGGCCGGCATACGACGACGAACCTGACCAAGGCGGATGATTTTGAAAAAGCTTTCAGGGTCGCCAAGCAAATGGGTTATTTTGTCATTGTCGAGGAGCATCTCGAAGGGAGCGTGTATCGAGCCACGATGATTGACGGAATGCTCGCCGGCGTCCTGGCGGGAGACCCGCCGCGCATCACCGGCGATGGCGTAAAAACTATTCGGACGCTCATTGAAATAAAAAATAAAAACCGCAACAAACGGGTGAGCGGGGTGGTTATTTCGGATGCCTTGATCTCATTTTTAGAGAGGCAAAATTATACGCTGGGCGATGTTCTCTCTGACGGCGTCACTATCGATCTCTCTGAAAAAATCGGGCTGGCGTATGGAGGGAAGAGCAGGGAAGTAACTCCAAAGGTGCATCCGAAGCTGCGTGCCGAACTTGAACGCGCCGCCAAAGCGGTGGATGATCCGGTGCTGGGTTTTGATTTCATTGCCCAAGATGTTTCCCTGGATCCGGGCACTGTCCGCTGGGGCATAATAGAATGCAATGCCCTGCCGTTCATAAATCTGCACCATGATCCGCTTCTCGGCGAGCCGGTCAATGTCGCTCGAAAGCTCTGGGACTATGTCGCTCGAAAAAACAACACTTGATCGCGCTGGAAAACTTGCCTGGCCTGGCATGCCGCTTTCGGGTCACGTCGTTTGCGTAACGACGGTGACGAGCGACGGCGCCTTGTAGAAAAAGGAAAAATTAGCTATCATAAACCGAAGCGAGGATTGTGTTCAGGGGGAGGGTTTTTCGCTAATGTAGGTTAAATTAATTTGTTTAAAGAGCACGTTTATGGAAAACGAAGTGCCGAAGACAGAAGCCACGGGAGCAGAAGCGATTGCAAAAAAGGAATCTTTTAGCGCAAAGGTGAATGAGTTGAAGGGTGCTGTAGCGAAGATGAGCCGGACGACTAAGACTTTCATTGTGGTATTGGTGGTGGCTGCCATCATTTTGGGCGGCGTGTACTATTTCAAGAGTTTGTTTGTGGCGGCGACGGTCAATGGGACTCCGATCAGCAGGCTGAGTATTGTCCAAGAGCTGGAGAAGAAAGCCGGGAAGAATATCTTGGATACCATGATTACCAAGAAGCTCATCGAGGATGAGGTGAAAAATCAGGGAGTCATCGTGAAGAGCGAGGACATCGATAGCGAAATCAAAAAAATTGAAGCTCAGGTTGTGGCGCAGGGCGGGACTCTGGAGCAGGCTTTGGCTGGACAGGGTATGACGGAAGCGGATCTCCGGGAACAAATTACAATCAACAAAGAATTGGAGCAGATTCTCGGGGACAAGCTTCTGGTTAGCGATGAGGAGGTCGATCAGTACCTCAGTACGAATAAGATACTCCCGACGACAGGGGTGAGTTCAGACGACCTGAAGAATCAGACACGCGAACAATTGAAAGGACAGAAATTCAACAAGGAAGCGGCGCAATTGATCGATGACCTGCGAGCCAAAGCCGTCATCAATTATTACACGCAGTACTAGTTTTCATCTCATATTGCCCATAGAAATGAAGAGTTACGTAACTGGTTATGTAACTCTTCCTGTATCAGCGAATGAGGATGACGCTATTTGGAAGCCTTGCTTCCAAATCTGGCAAAAGCCGCTTTCGCTCAAATTTTAGCGAGCCAAAACGATTCCAAAAACTTTCTTGGCGCCGGCTTTTTTGAGAACCATGGCGCATTCTTCCAGGGTGGTGCCAGTCGTGGCCACATCATCGATGAGCCAGAGCATTTTGTTTTGTATCAGCGGAATGCTTTCATCGGTGAAGGCAAAGGCGCCTTTGAGATTGCCGAGGCGTTCTTCGCGGGACTTGGTTTTTATCTGTGGTTTGGTAAAGCGGGTGCGCAGGAGGCAGTCTTCCAAGACAGGCATATCGAGTCCTGGCGTAAGGGTATTGGCCAGAGTGTGAGCGAGAAGGGCGGATTGGTTGAAGCCGCGAAAACGCCGCCGCCGCGGGTGGAGCGGCACCGGGATACAGTAATCGGGGAGTAGCAAATCAGCTTCGACGATTTTTTCCGCGAGCCAGCCGCCGAGCGGAGTAGCCACGGCAGGAATGAAGCGGTACTTGAATATATGCAGTGATGCTGCGACGAGGGGAGAGCGATAGACAGAGGCGGCGAATAATCCATCCAAGGCTTTTATTCCAGAACAGGCAAAACAGACTTCGCCCTGCGGAGTAGTGGCTTTCAGACACGTGGGACAACGCTCACGCAAACGGCGGGGAAAAGTAGCGAGGCACGCTCCACAGAGATATTCCTCCGGAGCATCGCAACTGAGGCAACGAATAGGGAAAAGCGTATCCAATATGCCTGTGCTGACTTTCTTTAATGCGAACTGTATGTTCAGAGGCACACAACGACGTCATTTTTTAGAGAAAGGCGAAGGGATTTATTTTCCAGAGCATCGAGCAGTTTTTCGGCGATGCTTTTTTCGATGAAATCTTGGATATTCTTTTTGACCAATCGGGCGCCTTGCTCGGGAGCGAAACTTTTTTTGGCGATATACCGTATGAGCGAGAGAGGGTATTTCAGGGTGATATTACTTTGGGATTTCAAGCGCTTCACAAGCAGATCCAGTTCCAGACGAGTAATATCACTGATAGCTTCTTCGCTCAAGGCGTTGAAGACGATGATGTGATCGAGGCGCGCCAGGAATTCCGGTCGCATTTCTTTTTTGAGTTCGCCGAGAACCTCGCGCTTGATGGCTTCGAATTGCTCCTGGAGATCGCGCTTGTCGATATTCTTTGCGAAGCCGATGCGGGCGGTCTGGGTGAAAGTAGCGGTGCCGATATTGGACGTGAGAATGATGAGCGCGTTCCGGAAACTGACGCGGCGTCCTTCGGCATCAGTGAGCATCCCTTCATCGAGGATCTGGAGGAGAATATTGAAAACATCCGGATGGGCCTTCTCGATTTCGTCGAAGAGGATGACCGAATAGGGCTTGCGCCTCACTGCTTCGGTCAATTTCCCGCCCTCGCCGTAGCCGACATACCCGGCGGGAGCGCCCAGGATCTGGGCTACGCTGTGGCGTTCCATAAACTCGCTCATATCGAGGCGGATCAAAGCGTTCTGGTCGCCGAAAAATTCCTCGGCCAGAATCTTGGCGGCCAGGGTCTTGCCGACGCCGGTCGGACCGAGAAAAAGGAATGATCCCAAGGGACGGCTGGGATCGCCGATATTCGAGAGGGAACGGGTCAATGTCTTTTCGAGAGCCAGAGCGGCTTCCTTCTGCCCGATGAGGAGGGTACCGAGCGTTTCATGGAGATGAGTGAGTCTCTGGCGCGGGCTTTCTTTGGAAAGTTTGGCGAAAGGGATATGCGCCATTTGGGAGACGGTCTTCAGGATGTGTTCCGCAGAAACCGTGATGCGTTCATTTTCCGGATTTTCTTTGAACTCCCCTTTGAGCGCGGTAATTTTCTGAGAAAGGGTCTTTTCCCGCGCATGCCATTTGGCGGCATCGTCGTAATTCTCGTTTTTGATGAGAGAATCTTTCTCCTCTCTTACAGTGCGTCGTTCTTCTTCCAGTTCGAAGAGAATCTTGGTTGTTTCCGGCGCTTCTCGTTTTTGTTTCGCCAGAGCTGAGGCTTCATCGATGATGTCGAGCGCCTTATCCGGCAGAAAGCGATCCGGGAGGTAGCGCACGCCGAGTTCCACAGCCAGATCGATGACTTCTTTGGAGAGGGCGATATGGTGGAAGTCCTCATAGCTCTTTTTGATATGCCAGAGGATCTCTTTTGCCTCATCGACAGTCGGTTCTGCGATGAGGATGGACTGGAAACGGCGATCCAGAGCCGGATCCTTTTCGAGGTGGCGCTTGTATTCGGTGAAGGTCGTCGCACCGATGCATTGGATGACGCCCTGCGAAAGGGCGGGCTTCAGGATATTGGCCGCATCGAGGCCGCCTTGGGTGTTGCCGGCGCCTACGATGGTATGGAGTTCGTCGATGAAGAGGATGATATCGCTCTCGCGGGCCGCTTCGCGGATGATTTCTTTGAGGCGGGCTTCAAACTCCCCGCGGAAATTCGTGCCGGCGACCACGAGCGTCAGATCAAGCGAGAGGATGCGTTTGCCGAGGAGCGTGTGCGGTACGGCGCCGCGGAGAATCATTTTAGCCAGCGCGACGACAAGGGCGGTTTTGCCGACGCCCGGTTCGCCTAAGAGGAGCGGATTATTCTTCCGTTTGCGGGTGAGGACTTGGATGATCCGGTCAAGTTCCTTTTCCCTTCCGATCAAGGTTTCTTGGGCATAGATGGGGGATTTCGCCATGTCGACGGCGTATTGGTCGAGAAAAGGCGTGGTATTGCCCTTGGCCGCCTTGTTTTTTGTGAGGAGATTTTCCGGAAGATCGAGCATTTTGGAGAGTTGCGGGAAGTGATCGAAGTTCAGATGCGACTCGAGAGTGGTGCGGACTTTGGCGTCACTCATTTTGAGGGCGATGAGGATGTGTTCGAGGGCCTCGCTTTCCGACTCGAAGAGAGCATAGAGGAGGTGTTCCGTGCCGACATAGGGGTAATGGAATTGGTTGGCGAGGAAATAGGCGCGGCGCAGGATGTCCTTGAGCGAAGGAGAGAGGGGGAGCGCGCTTGCGGCCGGGAGCGTTTTGCCGCGCGTTTTTTTCTTGAGACAGAGCTTGGCCAGGGTCTCTTTTTCAAAGCCAATATTTTCGAGAAGAATGCTTCCGAGGCTCGTGCTTTCGAGAAAAATAGCCATGAGCAAATGTTCCGGTAGAATAGCCGCGTGGCGAGTGTAGCGCGCGATATCCCGAGCTTCCTTCAAGCTGTGCCTGGCGTGCAGGGTCAATTTTTGGCTGAAATTCGTTTCAAGCATACCCGGTCAGTAGAATTTCGACAGTTTTCGTACAAACCATCAAAAATTCGATTAACGTTTATTCACAGAATATTCCTCTTCTTATTAAATTTTTTATACATAGTCGAAGTTTCACTGCTGGGCATAAGCGAAGATGAATACATCCATTCTATTTTTTCTCGAGACAAATGTCAACCACGTCGCTTGCCAACGTCGTTTTGCGAACGACCGTGGCAAGCGAGCGACGGTGGTCAATTTTCCATCTGGCTGCTAAGACTTTATGTGTCTATGAAAATGTGTTATATTGGAAGCATAACTGAAACAAATAAAAACACATGGCATTCGGTTTCGGAAAACCACATTTTCTGGGCATTGATTTCGGTACGGCTTCGATCAAGGCGGTGGAGCTTTCTGTCGAAGATGGCCGCCTGGTGCTCATGAATTATGGGCAAATAAGTTTGGCAGACCTGGAAAATGGCACGCCGCCGCAGGGACGTTCATATGATGAAGAGATCATATTTCATCTTCGGGCGCTCATGAAGCGTATGAAACCCAAGAGCCGCTTGGCCTATGTGGCGATGCCGGCCTACATCGGACTGATATCGCTGGTGGAGTTCCCTGCGATGGAAGAATCGGAGCTAGAGGAGGCGGTGCGTTTTGAAGCGCATAAATATATCCCTTCTTCGCTGGATGATATAGCGCTCAGTTGGGAAGTCATCGGGAGACAGAGTGCTCCGGACGCCACCGAGAAAATGGAAGTACTCTTGGTGGCGGCGCTCAACAAAGAGGTGGCGCGCTATGAGCGGTATATTAGCGGGGCGGGGCTCTCTGTCGATTTTTTGGAATTGGAAACGTTTTCTTTGGTGCGTTCGATCGTCGGAGAAGAACCGGGCCTTTCTTTGATGATTGATATCGGTTCGCGGGCGACGAACCTGGTGCTGGTTGAGAATGGCTTAGTCAAAGTGAGCCGCAATATAGATATCGGCGGAAGAGATGTCACGCGCGCTTTGGCAGAGAGTCTCAATATTACGGAGAAGCGTGCGAATATACTCAAGAAAAGCGACAAGAACTTTCTCACCAATCCGCAGTCAGCTCTGGTTTTTCCTGTCCTTCAAATGATTGTCAGCGAAGCCACGAGGATATTTGCTTCTTATCGGACAAAACATCCTGGTTCACAATGCAAGAGCGTGATGCTTTCGGGTGGCACAGCGCAGTTGACCGGGCTTACGGAGTATTACGCGAATATATTCAAATTGCCGGTGGTCCTCGGCAATCCGTGGAGGAATCTAGAGTACGACCGGGCGCTTACCGAAAAAATTCAAGAATCGGGAGGGGCGTTTTCTATAGCGATCGGGCTGGCGCTCCGCGGGACAGAGATGCTCACGAAGAAAAAAGAGGAGCTGTTTCCAAGCCCGAAAAAAAAGTTTTCTTTGAAGGAGCTTTTCATAAAAAAGATTTAAGTGTTATACTATACGCGAATAAACATTAAAACATAAAGCGATGGTCGGACTGAACCTTTCTTCATCAATATCAGAAAAAAAGGAAATCACGATCTCTGACAGTTCCCTGGCTGTCATCTCAGTTATTTTCTTTCTCGTGGTGGCCGGCTTCGGCGGCCTGCGTTGGTATATCAAGACATTGGATAATAAACTAACGGATCTCAGCGCATCGCTTGATGAGAACTCCTCTCAGTTGCGCGGGGACAAAGTAAACCGAGTGGCGTATTTTGATGCCCGTTTGAGACTTATCGAACAGCAATTAAATGGCGGCGCCGTTGATTCAAAGATTCTTCTCGGCCAAATGGAGAGTCTCATCTTGCCCAATGTCCGGCTGACAAAATATGAATATAACGAAACGGGAAAGTTTGTAGCGGTGTCAGGAGAAACGGACAACTTCAAATATGTCGCGCAGCAGATCATCAGCTTCAAGTCAGAAGATTTGTTTACAGGCATCAAAGTGGAATCGCTCCAGCGGACCGAGGCAGGACAGATAGAATTTTCTCTCAAGGCTCAATTTTAATTTTTTTTAATTATTATGCGACTGAAAATACTCATCCCACCTCTCTTCATAGTTTCGATACTGATTCTGGCCATCGGGTATATCAAACCCGATTTCGAAGTTATGCAGATGAAGCAAGCAGATATCCATGCCAAAGAAGAGGCGGTGGCAAACATGGGTACGATCATCGCCAATATCGATGCTCTGAACAGCTCTCTTGATACGCGGCAGGAATTCGAAAAATTGGCGTACCGCTACTTGCCGAATACGCAGAGTCAGGAACAGGTGATAGATGCTTTCAATTTTCTCGCTACGCAGTCCGGGGTGGTTATCGTGAAAATGGACCTCAAGCAGTCATCGAACCAAAAAGGGGCGCCGGCGGGCCAGACAACGACGCCGGGAGGAGGCAGTATGGAGGTTTCCGCTGTGTCTGGGTCTGAAGCGCCCGCCCCTGTGGCTGCGAAGACGTTTATTTTTACCGGAAGCGTTATCGGATCGTATGAAAACATCAAAGCATTTTTCGATCGTCTCGCTCATGCGGAGCGGTATCAAAAAGTGAGCTTTTTTTCTCTAGAAAAGTCTCAGGAAAAGGCTGGGAGCGCTCAGCCTCTTGATAAGAATCAGAATCTTCTTGTAGGCACATTTGAAGCGGAGTTCGGGTATTTGCCGCCGGAGCCGATAGCGTCGGCGCTCAATATGCCTATCGCCCGCAATGCTGAATTTGATTTTTCAAACGCGAACAGATTGTTAGAGCAGATGACGAGCGCCATACCGACCTTTGAGAAGGGCCAGACCGGCAGACCCAATCCTTTCCAGTAATCAAATGGGTATGCCGGAAGCATCAGCAAAAAAATCAGAAGACGTCCAGAGCGAGGCTGGCAATACGGCAACTCTGGCGGCGCAGGCGAAAACTTTCGGACTGCCGTTTCTGGCCGAGGCGCCCAAAGAGGTGGACAAAACCTTGCTGCCGATTATCCCTGAAGACACTGCCAAGCGGCATGGCATGATACCGTTTCGCAAGGAGAACGGCATCCTGTATGTGGCGATGACGAATCCGCAGGACTTCGAGGCGCTCAACGTTCTGCGCTTTCTGGCTGAGAAAGAGCAGGTGAGCATCGAGATCTACCTGACGTCGGAGCAGGTTTTTTCCGATATCGCCAAACACTATACCGGAGCGGATCTCGCCCTGAAGGACGCTATCTACTCGTTGAAAAAAGACTCTGAAGAGGGGGCAGACCTGGCGGAAGAGAAAAAAAAGAACCAGGCTGTGGAGGTTTTTCAGGATGCGCCGATCGCCAAGCTGGTAGAGGTGATCGTCAAACATGCCATCGATGGCCGGGCGAGCGATATCCATATTGAGCCGATCGAAGGGAGTTTCCGCGTGCGTTTCCGCGTGGATGGGATTCTCCGCTCTCAATTGGTTTTTCCGCTTGAGATCGGCCGGGCAGTCATTTCGCGTATCAAGATTCTGGCGAATCTCAAAATCGACGAGAAGCGCAAGCCGCAAGATGGCCGTTTCCGCTTCGAGGGTGAGGATGAACACTCTATCGACCTGCGCGTTTCCAGTCTGCCGGTCATCGATGGGGAGAAAATCGTCATGCGCGTGCTGGACAAGACTTCCAATTCGACAGATATCGAGAAGCTCGGATTATGGGGAAGAAATCGCGCTGTCTTGGAAAGGCGCATTCGCGAACCATTCGGCATTATTCTGATGACCGGACCGACGGGATCAGGAAAAACGACCACCCTCTATGCGTTTCTGGGGATCTTGAACAAAGAAGAGCGGAATATCGTGACGCTGGAGGATCCGGTGGAATATTACCTCGAAGGCATCAATCAGAGCCAGATCAAACCGGAAATCGGATATACCTTTGCGAACGGGCTTCGGTCTATCCTGCGGCAGGATCCCAACGTCATTATGGTAGGTGAGATTCGTGATTCCGAAACGGCGGAATTGGCCATCCATGCGGCTCTGACGGGACATCTCGTATTTTCGACGCTGCACACCAACGATGCGATCGGCGCCATTCCGCGCCTCGTGGATATGGGCGTAGAATCTTTCTTGTTGGCATCGTCTTTGCAAGTCGTGGCTGCCCAGCGTTTGGTGCGGCGCATCTGCGAAAATTGCCATGCAGAGTCTCCTCTGACGGAATTCCAAAAAAAGCGCGTTCAAGCATTATTCGATATGGTCGCTCCCGCAGAAGTAGAAGCGTACGGGCTTGATCCGAAACAAAAAATGATTTTTTTTCAGGGAAAGGGCTGCAACCAGTGTTCCGAATCCGGTTATCATGGACGGGTGGCCATCTACGAGGTCATAGAGGTTGACGCTGAGATGCGGACTATTATTTCTGACCAAAAGGGCAATGAAGGGGAAGTGCGCCAGGCAGCCCTCCGGCAAGGCATGACCAATATGAAGCAGGATGGTATCTTGAAGGCGCTCAAGGGGTTGACGACGCTTGCGGAAGTGGAGCGCGTCACGGAGGGAAAAATTTTGGTCGATGAAGAGTGATGGCTATGGCGTTCGCTTGTTGCAATAAGTAAATGAGAAAAATAACAAAGATGTGTTATACTGAAAAAAAGTGAATTAGGAATCATGAATCATGAATAAAGAAAAGAAAAGTCCATATGCCCTTTTATTCATAATTCATAATTCATAATTCCTCTCCAATGGAGACACTGCATACAGAACAGCGTTTGAAGAATCTCTTGTTGCTCGTCGGACAACAGGGAGCCTCCGACCTGCACCTCGTGGTCGGGCGCTATCCGACGCTCCGTATCGATGGCAAGCTCCAGCCTATCATCCAGGAAAAGGTCTTGACGCCGGCTGATACGAAGGCCCTGAGCGATGTGCTCTTGACGGAAGACAAGAAGCAGGAGCTGACCGGGATCGGGCAGACGGATTTTTCGTATAGTTTCGAGGATCGGGTGCGTTTTCGTGTCAACGTTTTCTTCCAAAAAGGCTATGTGAGCGTCACGATGCGCTTCATTATGGATCGTTTGCGCAATCTGGAAGAATTGAACATCCCGGGCTCGCTGTACGGTTTTGCGAATTATTCCCAGGGATTGGTGCTCATCACCGGTCCGGTCGGACACGGCAAATCAACGACGTTGGCCGCTATCATCGATTATATCAACCATAATCAGGAAAAACACATCATCACCATCGAGGATCCCATCGAATTCGTCTACAACCAGGATCGTTCCATCATCAATCAGCGCGAAATCGGCCGGGATGCCAAAAACTTTCCGGATGCCTTGCGCGCCGTCTTCCGCGAGGATGCCAATGTGGTGCTCTTGGGAGAACTGCGCGATTTGGAAACCATCAGCACGGCAATGACGGCGGCTGAAACCGGACATCTGATCTTCGCGACACTGCATACCAATGATAGCGCGCAGACGATTGACCGTATCATTGATGTGTTCCCGTCACACCAGCAGAATCAGATCCGTTCGCAGCTGGCGAACGTGCTCCTCGGCGTCATTTCGCAGCGCCTCCTTCCGCGCGTCGGCGGGGGCCGTATTCCGGCAACGGAAATCATGTTCAAGAACCAGGCCGTGGAAAATCTCATCCGGGAAAACAAGGTCCATCAATTGGATTCGGTCATTGAAACGGGTCTGAAGGAAGGCATGATGTCTCTGGATCGGGTTTTGGCGGATTTGGTGCGCCGGGGGCTTGTGGCTGTCAACGACGCCTTTGTCTATGCCAAAAACCGCGAGTATCTCCAGATGCTGCTCAGCAAAAAATAGCGTTTTATGCTCTCATCGCATAATAATTTAAAGCTTCACTACCGGGTATGAAATTCCTCTTCAAGGCAAAAAATGACGCCGGTCAGCTCCGCGAAGGGCTGGTGGAGGCGATCAGTTGGGAAGCGGCGGCGCAGATTCTCGAGAAGAACAGCCTGACCCCGATTACCGTTCAGGAACAGAAAAGATCCATCGTTTTCATGAAGAGCTTTCAGAAGATGCTGGAAGGGGTGAGCCAGAAAGAGCTGATGACGTTTTTCCGCCAGCTGGCGACCCTTATCGAAGCGCGCGTGCCCATCACCGCCGCATTGCATACCATCGGAGAACAGGTGGAGAACAGATATCTGCGCATCATCATCAAGGAAATAGAAGATTCCGTCGGGGATGGCATGCCCTTTTCTGAAGCGCTCGAGAAACATCCGGACATTTTTTCCCTTCTCACCATTAATATGATCCGAGCCGGCGAGGTTTCCGGCAGTCTGCACAAATCCGTCGGCTATGTGGCTGAAAATATAGAAAAGAATTATCAGCTGGCATCTAAGATCAAGGGCGCGTTGTATTACCCGGCCTTCGTCCTCTCGGTCGCTTTTATCGTCGGATTTTTGGTGGTGACATTCATCCTCCCCAAGATTACTTTGCTTATCAAGGATATGAAGGTGGCTGTGCCTTGGTATACAACAGCGCTTGTTGCGCTGGGAGATTTTATGAATCAATATTGGTGGGCGGTGCTTTTGGTGCTGGTGGCTGGCATCGGAGCCTTTATCTACTATATCCGGACCGAAGCCGGCCGGCATGAGTGGGAAGCTATAGTGCTCAAGCTTCCGGTCATCGGAGAGTTGGCTCGCAATATTTACATTACGCGTTTCGCAGACAATTTGAGCGCGCTTTTGAACGGCGGCATCCCGGTAGTGAAGGCTCTCACGATCGTGAGCGAAGTGATCGGAAATCAGGTTTTTCAGAAAATCATTATGCGAGCCGCAGAAGAAGTGAAGACGGGCGGCGTTATGAGCGCTGTACTTTTGCAGTCACGAGAGATTCCCCCGATCGTCTCGCAGATGATCCGGATCGGCGAGGAGACAGGTTCTCTGACTCAGGTTTTGAAGAGCGCCGGGAGTTTTTATAACCAGGAGGTGGAAACCATGACAAAAAACCTCACCACCCTTATCGAACCGATCCTTATCGTGTTCTTGGGCATCGGCGTGGGTATCCTGACGGTGGGGGTGCTCATGCCGATTTACAACATTGCGGGACAGTTGTAAATCATTGACAGATTGTTGATAACCCCATTTACAATTCCACTGGTTGGCTGTACAATAAAGGTAAGTTTGAGAGGCTCTTCGAAGGCTTTCAAACAGCTAAAAAACAAAAACAAAAATAGAAGGAGGTGAGTATATGAAAAAAATATTCAAAGGCTTTACCCTCATCGAACTCTTGATCGTCATCGCCATCATCGGGATTCTCGCTTCCATCGTTTTGGTGAGTTTGAGCAGCGCCCGTGAAAAGGCCAAGATTGCCGGGTATAAGGCGCAGGTTCACTCGGTGCAAGCCCTGGCGGTTCTCACCTGCGACGATGCCACTTTGACTGCGGCCAATGTCACTGAGCCGGCTTCGGGCAGTTATATCGGTACTCTTACTTTTGGAGCACAGAGCTGCGGATCAGCCGGCGCCGGAACGTTCTCGATTACGACGGGGTCTATAGAAATCGGCAGCTCAGCGGCCGCGACTGCCTGTGAAGGCGCGAACGGTACGACTCTTTTGGCGACCGGAGTCACGTTTCCAGCGGGGTGTTGAACAAGGGAAGGTTTTTATCACTTAACAGGAATCGGATGCCCCTGTTTGTATAAGCTTAGGCGGTATGATTCAGGAATATCTGAACTAATAAAATAAAAAATTATGTTTAAACAAAAAGGCTTTACCCCGCACCATTTTTACAATAGGGAGTTATCTTTTTTTAGACAAAGTTCTGCTGAAATAATTGCTAAGTTTAAGAGTGCTTTGAGTAAAAATAGTGCGGGCTTTACCCTCATCGAACTCTTGATCGTCATCGCCATCATCGGGATTCTCGCTTCCATCGTTTTGGTGAGTTTGAGCAGCGCCCGTGAAAAGGCGAAGGTAGCCACTTTCAAGGCGACGGTCCACTCTCTGCAGACGAAAGCCATTGAAGTCTGTGATACCGGAGCGATCAATTATACAGATGGCACCGGGTCATTTGGCACTATCCCTGCCGCGATCAATGCTGCCGGTATCGTTGATAACGGACAAAACTGCGGTCCCAACGGATCAGATGCATTCAATGCCAGCATTCCGTCAGGGCAATTGACCACTCCTTGTACGGCGGTAATCGAACAGACGGGGATTACCAGTTATGCCGGATGTTGATTAGCATGCTTACTTTCTCATTCATATTTTTTATTTTCGGCCTCATCGTGGGGAGCTTTCTCAATGTCTTGGTGTATCGTTTGAAGGATGCCGAGACGCTCTTGGGGCGCTCGCTGTGCCGGCACTGCAAGCATCAGATCCGCTGGTATGACAATATCCCGCTCATCAGTTTCGTGCTTCTGCGCGGGGCGTGCCGCGACTGCGATACCAAGATTTCCTGGCAGTATCCGGCGCTCGAGCTCCTGACGGGGATCTTGTTCGCCTTAGCGGGGCTCCTTTTCTTTTTTCCCGGCGATATGCTTTCTTGGGCAGAAACACTCTGGTTGCTCGGTGTTATAAGCTGCCTCTTGGTCATCGGAGCGTATGATATGCGGCATATGGAGGTACCGCTCAGTATGCTCATCATAAGCGTTCTTTTGACCTATGTTTTTTTTACAACGTATTTTTTTCTCGCCGCGGAGCCGTTTCTCGCTTCGCGCTTCTGGTACGGACTGTTGGGCGGACTTTCGGTAGGCGGTTTTTTCTTCGCACTTGTCTCCCTGTCGAGGGAGACGTGGATGGGCTGGGGCGATGTGTGGCTCGGGTTCGTCGCCGGATCGGTTGTCGGTCTGCCGTATGTGTTGCCGATGCTGACGCTCTCTTTCGGGTTGGGCGCGGCCATCGGGATTATCGCTATAGCATACCAGCAAAGAAGACTGAAAAG
>MFSB01000003.1:2690-5153 GCA_001784735.1 Candidatus Moranbacteria bacterium RIFCSPLOWO2_12_FULL_48_12 | reverse complement strand
AAACAAGGAGGAATCATGCCCACTATCATTGGCGCATTGACCATCGCCGTTCTACTCGTTTTTCTCGGTTGGTTCTTTCTCCGGATCATCAATAAGTCACTCAAAAATAACAATTACGGTGAGCCGGAGAACAGTGACTCTGCTCAAGTCAGTCAGAAGACAGTTATCGACGACTGACACACAATCGAACATAGAGGGAAGATACCTCTCGCGCTACACCTTCGCGGAGTCCCTTGAGGCGGCTGCAAAACACCTCGCCTAAGCCACTTCACTCACTCCTGTTTTCTACAAGGCAGTTCGCATCCGCGGATTGCCTTGAATCATTTCTAACCTCATTTTTCCAAACAACTATCGAAATTTCATCTTCCAATGGAATCTCGAATGATTATTTTGAAACCTTTCCCCATCTTGAGATCACAATTTGTGACCTCAAACTTTCCAAACAACTCATGTTTTTCAATTCACTTGAAAAACAAATTGTGGCTTGAAATTTATTTTTTTGCCCTAAAGCCGATCTTGCCCACTGATTCAGTTTTCTCACTCATCATCTGCTTGATAGCCTCAAATACCACGCGAAACTTTTTGTCATATTTGCTTTCCATCTTCTCTATTCTTTCGCGTAAATCCTTGTGTGTCAAAAGCATCTCTCTGAGCTCCGTAAACACGCGCATAATGTGGATATTGATCTGAATGGCTCGTTTGCTCTTGAGCACGCTCGAGAGCATCGCTACCCCTTGCTCGGTAAAAGCATATGGGAGATAACGCGTCCCACCCCAACTTGAGGTCGCAAATTGCGATCTCAAGATTTCCATTTCCCGTGAAGTAAGCTGAAACATAAAATCTCCAGGAAAACGCTCTTTATTACGTCTCACCTGCTCATTCAATCTCCTGGTCGGAACATCGTAAAGTTCAGCTAAATCCGTATCAAACATCACCTTTTTTCCACGTAACCAAAATATCCGCTTTATAATGCGTTCATTCGGAATAATACTTAATTTTGTTTCATGTTTCTTCATAGGATTCTTTCCTCTTTTTAAGGTCACAATTTGTGACCTTGAACATTTTCCCCTTAATTAAATTGGATGTCACAATTTGTGATTTCAAGTTTCGTTTTTTTCTTCCCTCATTCGTGATTCATAATTCCTGATGATTCATCATCTCTACACCCTTCGACTACGCTCAGGGTAACGCTAACGCGTTACTGCCGCCATCCCCGCACTTAGCTCCGCGATTTCCTGGGTGATCTTCGACTGGCGGATCTGATTGTAGGCGAGCGTCAGGTCAGACACCATATCTTTGGCGGCGTCAGTGGCATTCTGCATAGCTATCATCCGGGCCGCTTCCTGCGAAGCGTTCGATTCGAGCACCGCATGATAAAGTTCCATCTCGATCAGACGCGGGATCATCCGCCACAATACTTTCTTCGGCGATGGCTCGATCACATACTCGGCTCGCAGAAGCTTTGCGGAGGCAGCTTCGGCTTGCAATTTATCACCGTCGCTTGTCACCGTCGCTTCGCGAGCGACACGATGAACGTCCCCCGTAATTTCATTGAGAGCCTTTTTCGTATCCTTGATCGCGACCGGCAACAGCCCGCGCACTTTCACCTCTTGTGTCATAACAGAGATATAGTCCGTATAGACCATAACCACCCGGTCCACCCGCTTGGCTTCGAATTCCTCAATGATGACGCGCGTCACAGCGCGCATCCCCTCCACCGTCGGCGCCCCGATGACATCAGGAAACGATGCTACGATTTCTTTTCCCAAACGTCGCACCGCCATCTCGCCTTTTTTCCCGAGTGTGATGAAAACGTGTTCGCGATCCGTATCTTCCTTGAGAATCTGGCGCAATTTCCTCGCCACCTGAGCATTGAACGCGCCACACAGGCCGCGATTGCTCGTGATGACGACATACAATTCTTTTTTCACCGGGCGCACGGTGAGGAGTGGATGACTCTCCCCTTTGGTAGCTATATCCAGCTGATTCAGAAGCTCGATAGCACTCAAGGCAAAGGGGCGGATGCCGAGCACCGACTGTACGGCCTTCCTCATTTTGACAGCCGAAATCATCTCCATCGCCCGGGTGATTTTCCCCGTGCTCTTGACCCCCTTGATTCTTCGTCTGATGTCTCTTGCACTTGCCATACTTTATAAATTTCAGTTCTTTGTCATCCCGCACTTGATGCGGGATCCAGGTTAGGCGTTCGTTATTTTCTCATACAAATCCATCCACTCTGGATTTTCTTTCTCAATCAACTCAAGCTTCCAATCTCTTTTCCATCTCTTAAGGGTTTTTTCTCTTTGCAGTGCGATCCGTACATCATTTGTCTGCTCATAATATACCAATCTATCAACACCGTATTTCTCCGTAAATCCCTTCACTTTTTTATTTTTATGCTCCCATACTCTTTTTAATAAATCCAGCACCTTCACCACAGGGTATTAAACCCTGTGGGAAGGA
>MFSB01000003.1:1159-2678 GCA_001784735.1 Candidatus Moranbacteria bacterium RIFCSPLOWO2_12_FULL_48_12 | reverse complement strand
CACAGGGTATTAAACCCTGTGGGAAGGATTTTATGTTTCCATTCATCCCCGTGGCAAGACCACGGGGTATTCTGGAAGGTGCTGGATAAATCTGACGTCACTCCCACATACAAAGTTCCGTTTCTCTGACTGGCTAGAATATAGACATAAAATGTTTTCATTTTCTGGATCCCGGGTCAAGCCCGGGATGACATTACGCAGTAAAATTTTTCTTAAACTCTCCAATATGTTTCTTAAGCGATTCTTCCACCTCAGGTGTCAATGCTTTTTCTTTGAGAATATTCTTCAATACTTCTTTCCCTTCATTATTGAGATAGGCGATAAACTCTCGCTCGAAACGGCTGATCTCTTCCACGGCGATATCATCCACCTGTCCGCGGGTCAGCGCATACAGCGCCGCCACTTCTTTCTCCACCGAGAGCGGAGCGTACTGCGGCTGTTTGAGCATCTCCACGGCCCGCCTGCCGCGCTCGATGAGCGAGCGGGTCTTTTCATCCAGATCCGAACCGAACTGGGCAAAAGCTTCCAATTCGCGGAACTGAGCGAGATCGAGACGGAGCGTCCCCGCTACCTGCTTCATGGCTTTGATCTGGGCGGCTGAGCCCACGCGCGAGACCGAAAGTCCGACGTTCAGAGCCGGACGGATGCCCTTGTAAAACAGATCCGTTTCCAGATAAATCTGGCCATCCGTAATGGAAATGACGTTGGTCGGGATATAGGCGCTCACGTCGCCGGCTTGCGTTTCGATGATGGGAAGGGCGGTCAACGATCCGCCGCCGTTTTCCTTATTCAGTTTCGCACTTCTCTCCAACAACCGTGAATGCACATAGAAAACATCCCCCGGATAAGCCTCCCTGCCCGGTGGACGCCGCAAGATGAGAGAGATCTGCCGATAAGCCACCGCGTGTTTGGAAAGATCATCGTAGATGACAAGCACATCCTTGCCCTGATCCATAAAATACTCGCCCATCGCACATCCGGCATACGGCGCGATAAAAGACAGCGCCGCCGGGTCCGATGCCCCGGCTACCACTACCGTCGTATATTTCATCGCCCCCGCTTTGCTCAGTTCGGCCACAATGCGCGCCACCTTGGATTCTTTCTGCCCGATGGCTACATAGATACAGATGATATTCTGGCCTTGCTGGTTGATGATGGTATCGATAGCGATAGCTGTTTTTCCCGTCTGGCGATCGCCGATGATGAGTTCGCGCTGTCCGCGGCCGATCGGGATGAGGGCATCGATGGCCTTGATGCCGGTCTGTACCGGCTGATTGACCGACTGGCGGGTAATGACGCCCGGTGCGATTTTCTCTACCGGGTAAAATGCCGTTGTGTTGATTTCTCCCTTGCCATCGATCGGCATACCGAGCGGCGAAAGGACGCGGCCGATGATATCCTCTCCGACTGGCACGGAAAGGATTTTCCCCGTGCTTTTGACGATCATCCCTTCGCGGATATCATCCGTTTCTCCCATAAGCATCACGCCCACTTCCCCCTCTTCGAGATTTTGTGCCAC
>MFSB01000003.1:0-1148 GCA_001784735.1 Candidatus Moranbacteria bacterium RIFCSPLOWO2_12_FULL_48_12 | reverse complement strand
CGAGATTTTGTGCCACGCCGAATGTCCCGTTCTCGAATTCCACCATTTCCGCCGCCATCACGTGCGTTAGCCCGGCCACCCGCGCCACGCCATCCCCCACCTCCAGCACTGTCCCAATGGCTTCGGCTTTCGGCTCATGGTGAAATTCGGCGATGTGTTTTTTCAATTCTTGGATAAGAGGATTACTCATATGAATAGCGTTTAGCGATTAGTAGTAAAAGGGATTAGACTCAATTTTCCTTATTCTAAAGTCTTATGCTATTTCGTGTCATCCTGAGCCTGTCGAAGGATCTACTAAGTACTTTTACAAGTACCTTTATTTGTAGATTCCTCGATTTCACTCGGAATGACATTCAAGAAGCCTCTATCTCACTAAACTTTTTTTCATAGCCTTAAGCGTTCCTGCAACAGTCGCATCGTAGAGCACCTCATCCGTCCGAAAGACCGCTCCGCCAATAACATCCTTATCTATTACATACTGCAACTCTACCTTTTTATGAGGAAAAAGCCTTTCTGCCTGTAACAAAAGTCTCTGCTTCGTTTCTTTCTCCGTTTCATGCACCGTGACGACAATCACCGACACTTGTCCTTTTTTCTCCGCTTCCATTTTTTCCAAACGCTTCACGATCGCTACCATCTTTTTTTCCTCTCCCCGCCTATGCAAGAGCCCCCAGAAATTTCCAATCATCGTCTGCACTTTTTCCGGAGCGGCATGTTCTGAAAGCTCTTCGAGAGCCTCCGCATATTGTGAGATAGTGGGGCGCATACTTTGTAATTTCAAAATCCAAATTTCAAATATCAAATCCGATTTTTTGACATTTTTATTTTAGTCATTGATTTGGCATTTGTCATTTGGATTTTGGCATTTATTCAATCATTTTCTCAATAATCTCCCTATCCTTTGCCTTATCCACTTTCTCTTTGAGAATCTTCTCAACGGACAGTGCCACGACTTCCGCGATTTCCTGCTTGACCTCAGCAATAGACTTTTTCTTCTCATCCTCGATCTTCGTCCGCACTTCTTCCAAAAACCGCTTGGTTTTCAATTCCGTTTCCGCCAGCCGTTCGGCATCCCGCTTTTTGGCAGAAATTTCAGCGGCTTCTATGAGCGCCTTGGCTTCATGGCGGGCATCTTTGAGCACTTTTTT
>MFSB01000002.1 GCA_001784735.1 Candidatus Moranbacteria bacterium RIFCSPLOWO2_12_FULL_48_12 | reverse complement strand
GTTTTTCAAATTGTGAGTGCGGGCGCCTTTGACGATAATCCACCTCGCCTCGCTGAAGCTCGGACGAAGCGGGTCACTTAGATTGCTTGCCCCGTGACCATCAGCAGATGGTTTTACGGGGTGAGTGCGGGCGCCTTTGACGATAATCCACCTCGCCTCGCTGTAGCTTTGGCGAAGCGGATCCGATGGGTCAAGCGAGCCTGCGGCGTTTTTCCGTGCAGTATTTTTTGGCATACCCAGTGGCACTACTTCGAATTACGTTCGAAAAAATAATCTGCTACAAAAATCTATATATGATGTGTATCACAATAAATTTTATCATTACTAGTACTTCTTTTCGAAGTTGTCCCACCGGGCATAGATAAAAACAAAGGAAAGGCAGTATAACAATAAATGACAGAAGTATCAAGAGGATTTTCATACCTCTCGCAAGAATCTTTCTGAGAAGCTTGAAGTTTTTCCCTGCCTAGTCGGCGAAGACGCCTGCCAATAGATAGGTCAATTCATAATTCATAATTCTTGATTCGTGATTCACTCCTCAAAAGTATTCCAAAATTGCCCGATATTCGTCCTCTCGTTCAGGATGAACAACCAATTCGATCGTGCCTTCCGGCAAGGAGTTCAAAAAAGCATCAAAATCATCGAGCCAGTCGAAACTGACGTGGTAATCGGTCGTAGAAACATTTTCTTTTTTGAACATCCGGCAGTCGCGCTTCCACAAAAAGGCCAGGATTTTCCCCACAAAAGCGCTATGAATATCAACCAGCATCCCTCTCGATCCGAAACGCGCAAAGTCTATCTTGTATTCTCGCATCAGCGAAAGAAACGGCTTGAAAAAGACCGGAAAAAAATGAACGTGTTCGTGCGAATTCAACCCATCGGGAAGGCGGCCGAATAACTCTTCGAAACGCTCTATCTGCGAACGCCACTCGATCTCTGCTTTTTTGGCAGTCACTATGCCGACTCCATACCGCAGGAGAAACTTCCCGATCCGCAACAATGTGTTTTCCTGCATTTTTTCGCCGCTCTTCAAAAGCTGGATGAGTTCGAGATGCAGATCGATTTTCACGCCGGTCGCCAATAGATCCCGGACCTGTTCGGAAGAAACATAGTGAACCATAACTGCCACCCGATCAATTTTCCCTTCCCGTGCCAAACGCAAAATCGGCTCCGCCGTCTGGCGGATGCCGTAATCATCTGCTGTCACTATGAAACTTTCCCGGATGCTTTCTGTCATAAAGGAAAAATCTGATATAAAATCATTGTCGCAAAAAAGCGGCACGGAAGCAAACCATAAAAAAAGCCTCCGCTCGGGAACGGATCGGGATTCCTTTTTCATCTTCAAGAAACGATTTACGGAGTGATCGATGCTTCGGTGCTCGTCGTTTCTCCGAAAGCTTTTTTGAGCTCTCTGCGAGCGGACTCTACCGTCGCTTTGAATTCGTCTAATGCCTTTTTGACAGCGGTGCGACGGATTTCAGCCAACGCTTTCACCTGCGCGCCGACTTTTTCGGATGCGCTTCGATCCGCTTGCAGCGACTTACGAGCTGCTTCAAGACTGGAGCGGAAATTCGAACGCACCATCTGCGGATCCGTACTGCTGTCACAATCCGACCTGGCTTTATCGAGAGCGGCATCGACTGCGGAAGAAAAACTATCAACCGCTTTTTGCATATCATCCTTGCGTCCGGAAAGAGCCGCATCCACGCCGGAACGGAAAGCCTTGATCGCGACATCAACAGCCGCTTGCCGCGTATCGACGGCTTTCTCTACCGTGTCCTTAAATTCGGCTACAGACGCTTTTTTGGCATCAGTATCAGCCTTGGCTTCCAATTTGGCATACATCTCGCTTCGTCGCGCGTCAGCATTGGCGCGGTTGGAATCAAGATTGCCATCACGAGAATCACGATTTTCTCCCAGTTTTCCAGATCGCTTCTCCTTCAGATCCTGAAAATCCTTGCGTCGCTCCCCCATAGTGGAAACTATCTTCGCTGCATTCTCGGTAAATCTAGTACAAAATGCTTCCTGGCGGTCGTCTTTCCTTTCTTGGATCTTTTCGTCTCGCTGTTCTTTCATGGCGTCTATGCGTGCCTGGCGATCCTCCTCTGGTGTGGCAGAAACAGCCAAGGGGGCGAGGAGCGCAACAACACTCAGCAAGAAAGCAATTTGTTTATAAGTTGTTTTCATCATAAGATGTGCCTAAATTGTTTACGCTATCGCTGTCTTGGTTGATTTCATCGAGAGAGCCAGCCTCCTCGGCATCCAGAGCCGAAAGATCAATGGCTGATTCTGATTCTATACTGCTGGCAATACTATCAATAGTATCCGGAACTGGCGCCGCTGCTTTATTGTCAGTGGTTACCGCCTGCTTTTGTGAAGACGGCGTGTTCGATACTGTCGGCACTACTGATCCATCATCATCACCTATAAATTGTTGGTAAACGAAAACAAATGCCAGAGCAACAATAGCGACGCCGGCTACGGCACCGAAAATCTGTTTTTGTGTCATATGTTATTTCTTATTATTATGGAAGAGATTGACTACATTTCTTTCTCTTAATCACACTATACACCTTTTTTCTTCTTTTTTCCACCTTCCATAAGAGATTTTTCAACTTAACATCTGTAAACAACGCTCTAGAATCTAACAAATTATGTATAAATGGAACAAAATGAAAAACCCTATTTATAAAACCCGGGGTTTTGTGAAAACGGGTTGGCTGCGATCAGCCAGGCGTTGCAGCCGGTTCGGCTTGTCTGACGACTTCTTTTTCCATAACCATGATCGAAACGGGCATCCACACCAGAGGCTCACTTACCAGTACGTCATGACGATAGTAGATGGTATACATCTCACCGATATGCCGCAAAGACAGACTCTCTTGTGACATTGGCACCCCCCACATCTTAGCAAGATCCTTGTCCGAAGTAGGGTAAAATAGCATCTTTTCCCCGCTGAGATCAGTCAGAACACAGTGATACTTATATGGTGAGCCACCTATTGTTTCCTCTTCGATCGCAGAGAGTCTCGCGGTAAAGCTTTGACAACCAAAAAGTTTCAAGGCTTGATCATGCAGTTCCTGTGCTTTTTTAGGCAATTGGTACCAATCTCGACTGATTGCAAATGTCCAAAAGCCCACAAACGCAAAGGAGACGAGACCGGCATCTACATACATACCAGGCTTGCAATATGGTAGTAATAGTGCCAATGGCACCAATACCCACATACACCTTACAATCTTTCCCTTCATTACCATTCGCCAGAGGGGCAATGGGAGTAAATCTGAATCAATGCCAGCTGACAGGTGCAATCTGGAGGAGTGAACAAAAACTACCAACCCTCCCAGTGAAATACCGATCAGAACGGAGAATAGGCACAGGAGAACGACATTGAGGCTGTTCAGATCATAAGACATGATGAATCCTCCGAATGTTAAGTCAACAGGCCACCAAAAACGGTGGAGAAGAAACGTATGAAACTTTTCCTCTCGTCCGCTTTAGTATGTCTACTCTCTACCGATCAACGACTACGCAGTGTATCTTTTCTCTAAAAATTGTCAACATTTTTTTACCTATTGTCTTTGATCTTTTCCCCTAGATAGTACTTTTCTTGCAATTGCAAGAAAAGTACTATTCTCAGATTTTTTATGATTTATGGTAGGGTACTTTAATTCCTGCGTGACTTTTTTCGTTTTTCGCCTTTGTCTAGAGCTGTCTCAAGGGCGCTGATCTCATCGCGCAAGATGGCGGCGGTCTCGAAATCCAGGACCTTCACCGCCGCCTGCATCTCTTTTTCTTTCAGCTTGATAAGCTTCTCTGGATTGGCTGCGAATATTTCCCGATCCAAAATTACGTTGGCTCGCACGGCCTTGTCGTGCTCGCTGTCCAAGTGTTCGGTGATATCGTGGATGGTTTTTTTGATCGTCTGGGGCGTAATGCCGTGCTTTTCATTATAAGCCATCTGCAATTTCCTGCGCCGGTTGGTTTCATCGAGCGCATACCGCATCGATCCGGTCACATATTCCGCATACAACACCACCCGGCCGGCCACATTGCGTGCCGCCCGACCGATGATCTGGATGAGCGACGTTTCCGAACGCAAGAATCCCTCTTTGTCCGCATCCAAGATTCCGATAAAAGTCACTTCCGGGAGATCCAGCCCTTCCCGAAGCAGGTTCACTCCCACCAGACAATCGAAATCACCCCGGCGGAAAGCCGAGAGAATCTTGATGCGGTCAATCGTCAGTACATCGCTGTGCACATATTCCGCTTTGATGTTCTTTTCCTTCAGGTACGCGCTCAAGTCCTCCGCCATCTTCTTGGTCAAGGTCGTCGCGATCACTCGCCCGCCTTTCTTTATTTCTTTTTCCGTCTGCGCAATGAAATCTCCGACCTGTCCTGGATACTCTCCTTTCTCTCGGATCGGCAAAACACTCACTTCCGGATCGATGAGTCCCGTTGGACGGATCACTTGCTCTACTACTTGTTCACTGACTTCGTGTTCATAGTCAGCTGGCGTTGCCGAAGTGAACACCATCTGCCCGACGCGTCCCAAAAATTCTTCCATACGGAGCGGCCGGTTGTCGAGAGCCGAAGGTAAGCGGAAGCCGTACTCCACAAGCGTTTTCTTGCGCGCCTGGTCCCCAGCGTACATCCCCCGGAGCTGCGGCAACGTCACGTGCGATTCATCAATGATGGTCAAAAAATCCGGTTCTTCTATAGTCTGTATTTGTCCGCGTTCAGTCCGTATAGTTCTCTGTTTTTTGGGAAAATAGGAGAGGAGCGTTTCCGGCGGTTCGCCAGTCTTTTTGCCAGAAAAGTGGCGCGAGTAATTTTCGATACCGCTACAATAACCGATCTCTTGCATCATCGCGAGATCATAGTTGGTTCGACGCTTGAGCCGCTCCACCTCGAGAAGCTTGCCTTGCACCTCCAGTTCTTTGAGTCGCGTTGTGAGTTCCAAGCGGATGTTTTGGAGAGCGGACTCCTTCTGGTTCTTGTCCGTAATGAAATGTTTGGCTGGAAAGAGAAAAATACTCTGCGGCGTTCCGAGGATTTTTTGCGATACCGGATCGATTTTGGTGATGCCGCCCAATTTCCCGCCGACAATTTCCAAGAGATAGATGAATTTTTCTGAGATCGGCATAATTTCGATCCGATTGCCCAGGCTGCGGAATTGCCCGGGCAAAATATCGGCCGTCGTCCGCTCGAAAAAAATGGAAACCAGCTGATACAAGAGTTTCGTCCGCGACATGGGCATCCCGACTTCCAGGCGTATATTCTCTTTCTCGTATTCTTCCGGACTGCCCAAACCATAGATGCACGACACCGAGGCGACGATAATCACATCGCGCCGCGTGAGAAGCGCTTGTGTCGTCGCATGGCGCAAACGATCGATCTCCGCATTGATTGCCGCATCTTTCTCAATATAGGTATCGGTCACCGGCAGATACGCTTCCGGCTGATAATAGTCATAGTAGGAAACGAAATAATGTACCGCGTGATCGGGAAAAAATTCCTGATACTCTTGGGCGAGCTGCGCCGCCAGCGTCTTGTTGTGCGCGATGACAAGCGTCGGCTTGCCCATCTGCGCGATGACATTGGCCATGGTGAACGTCTTGCCGGAACCCGTCACCCCGAGCAGTGTCTGGAAACGCTTGTCTTCACATAAGCCGCGCACCAAAGCCTCGATAGCGACCGGCTGATCGCCGGCTGGTTGATAATTGCTGTGGAGTTTAAAGACTGACATACCCGGTGGTATTACTTTGCATACTTACTCTGTACACTATTTTCCGCGGTCGCGGAAAATAGTGTACAGACTGAAAACCCATCGAGAAGGATATAATTTTTCGAAGTTCTACTACCGGGTATAAAATTATCACTTTCCTTTCAAACGTTTGAACCATGCATAAAATCGCCCTTGACAGTATTGCAATAAACGCTGCCCCCTTCCTCGGTGAAAGTACAGGAACAAAAGGAAAGCCACAATCGAAAAAGCGACAAAAATATCAACCCCAAATTTGACCGTCTCTATCTTGCGCCAAAGCGTGTGCAATTTTGCCAGCCCCGCGTAGCCCGCATACAGATAAAGGAGATCCTTGAAAAAATTTCCCGCATAGGTAGCCGCGAGAAACACGCGCAGATCCATCTTGATAATGCCAGCCGCCAGAGAAACCGGCGTCGTTGGGAACGGCGGCAGGAGCCTGAGAAGAAAGAGTATGCCCCCATCCTTCCAGTGGTGCCCGACGAAACGTGCTCCGATGTTTTCGATATCCTCATGCCGGATGCCGAGATATTTTGTAATCGGCCTGACCAGCAGGTCTTCCAATTTGTCACCAAGGAAATAATACAGCCACGCGCCCAGCGTCTTGCCAAGATTGCCGATAAGCGCGAGAAGGATGAGATACCAAAAAGTCCGATCATCCAGGAGCGCCAGTGATCCGGCTACACCCATAATGAGCGCGGCCGGGATAGGACTGATCACCTCTTCAAAAAATGACCCGATGAAAACAAACCACGGCAGCGGCACCTCTGTGGCATACGCCCTTACGAAATGTTCAACGGCATTGAGCCAGTGCATGGCTTTGATATTACACGATACTTAGAACCGATCAAACGAGTCCCTTAGAGTATACCCTAGAAAAAACAGTCCCGCCAAGGCGGGACTGCTGATTCCTTTGGTAATGCATGGCCTTCATTTGGAAGCAAGGCTTCCAAATGAAGGCTTCCAAATGAAAACTCGCTTCTTTAATCAACGAATGTCAGCGCGGTTCCTTTTTTGCTAGCGCGACCGGTCCGCCCGATACGGTGGATATAATCTTCGTAGTTTTCCGGCAACTCATAATTGATCACGTGCGTCACATCCGGAATATCCAAACCCCTGGCGGCCACGTCGGTTGCGACCAGGATAGCCAGTTCATCATTTTTGAAACGGCGCAGCGCTCTGGCACGCTGGGCCTGTGATTTGTCCCCATGAATAGAATCGGCGGAAAATCCACGTTCTACCAGACGATGGGCAAGTTTTTCGACGCCGTGCTTGGTGCGCCCGAAAATGAGCACTTTATGCAAGGCTGGCTGCAGAAGTAAATTGTGCAATACTTCGATTTTCTCTTCTCTGGGCATGACCCGCACAATGTCCTGATCGACATTTTCTGCAGTGGCGCGCGATTTGATGGTGATGGTCACCGGATCATTGGCGAATTTCTTGGCCAGCTCGGCGATTTCTCTCGGCATCGTCGCCGAAAAGAAAAGCGATTGACGGGGAGTTTTGAGAAGCGCCACGAGGTACTTGATGTCCTGGATGAATCCCATATCGAGCATCCGATCCACTTCGTCCAAGACGACGTTGTTGAATTCAGCCAGGTGCAATTTGCCCCGTTCAATCAGATCCTTCAATCGTCCCGGCGTACCGATGACGAAGCTGGGATTGCGGGAAAGGCTCTTCAGCTGATTGCCCATATGGGCGCCGCCGATACAGAGCGCGGAATGCAGCCCGGATCCGGCAGAAAACTTGCGCAATTCTTCTTCAATCTGGAGCGCCAGCTCGCGGGTCGGCACGACAATGAGGACTTTTTCGGTCCGGTGCTTGAACGTCTTGTGAATGAGCGGCAACAGGAACGCGGCCGTCTTGCCGGTCCCCGTGTTGGCGACGCCGATCACGTCGCGGCTCTCCAAGATATGCGGGATGGCGCCATCCTGAATCGGTGTCGGATGAATGTATCCGCACGCGGCGACATTGGCTTTCAGTTTGCTGTGCATCTCGAAATCAGCGAAGCGATGCTTCGGGTTAAAAACTTCTGTTTCTGTCGTCTGAATAGCTTTCTTTACAAACTGCGTGAAATCAAGCTCTTGCGCTGCAGGCCGCTTACGTTTTGTGCGAAACGTCGGTCGGCCAAATCGATTGGCGCCCACGCCACGCCCAGGGGTTCTCCCCCGCGAATTTCTGCTAAACATACTTGATAAATGAGGGTTTTTACTTTTGAGTGCAGTTCGACCCGCTTCGCCATAGCTTTAGCGAGGCGAGGGCAAGAGCGAGGAACACAGCAAGCTGTATGTCGCATACAGCGGCGAGTACCGGAGCTTGCAACCTGCCTCGACGGCAAGGCGGGCAAAGAAATGCGCCAAAAGTAAAGACCCTTTACAAGTTAAATCTTATCTCCCCTTCGGATTTGAGAGAATAAGACTCAACCAAAGGAATAGAGAGCTCTGTACGAGACCCTCGAGTAAGAACTTCATTAAAGCAAAGAAAAACAACCCTGTCAACCAAATACTCAGAGAGGTTTCAATTCTCGACGCAACTCCTTATAATCCGGGAAAGTTTTGGCGACGAGCGCCCAGAAACGCCGTGAATGATTCAGCTCTTTGAGATGGCACATTTCGTGAACAACAATATAATCCCGCAGATGTGGAGGCAGCAGAAGCAGGCGATAATTGAAAGAAAGGCTCCCCGTCCGCGAGCAGCTGCCCCAGCGGGTTTTCTGGTTGCGGATACTCACCCGCTTCCAAGTTACGGCATAGAATTGCTGAAAATATTTCAGTCTTTCTTCTATGAGCTGCCGTGCTGACTTTCGGGAGTCTCGATATTCCTTCTTGCTGCCTCGGTGCAGAATATTTTCCGGACGCGAGACGAGATCTTTCGTTTTTTCGCGGATCCAATCCCTTTTGCTTTCCAAAAACGTCCGACCACGCCGGTAAGAAACAAAAAACGGAAGGGTCAGCACAACCCGACCGTCACGATAGAGTGCCAGACGCACGCGTCTCGCCCGCCGGCTCTTCCGCATCGTACAGACTATTCCTTGTCCCAGATTTATCTTCACTTCCATAACCTCAATTATTTCCATTCACATCCGTGACAGGCACGCCGCGCTTCTCAATTTGAATCAGAGAAGATTCTTTGACGCTCCGAATGATATTCCCACTCGAGATAATCGTCAACCAACCAACTACCAGACTCAAGACAAGAATTACCAGAAGCGCTAATCCTGATGAGATTTGTGGACTGGAATCAAAAGAAAAACGTGGCATGCCCGTGGCATTGTAATAATTAATAGATCGGATCAACTTTGCAATTATATCACGGCTTCCTGACCACGATCATATTCTTGTGAATCCCTTTTATCGGCAAGTGATCGCCGGTCGGATAATCACGGATCGCCTCGTAGAGAATTTCTTCTTGATAACGATAGTTTTGTCCTTTCCTCGTTCCGGAGTCATGGGTGATGAATTCTTTCTTTTCCGCATCATAACCGATCACCACCAGCATATGCGTCATCGGTCCGGGCTGTTTATAATTCGGGTTCATGAGTTTTCTCCCGTCGGCCGGTACGATAACGATCGCGCCATCTGCCAGAGTCTCTTGCATGTCAGTCAGCGTTATGTCTGTCCGTATTTCTGAAGTAGTGACGCCATAATACTCTCTGAAAAGCGCTTCCGTATCTTTGGCCGAAGTATCGATCGATTGGCCGTGTTTTTTGTCCTCGAAACGAGCCAGAGCCATGATTTCTTGCTTGGCTATCTCTTTGGTGAGCGGTTTTCCGGAAATCCAGTAAGCGGCCATCACCAGCGCCGCTTCTTCGCAGCCGTTCTGAAACACCGAAATATTCCACTCGCCGAACGGCGCCTGCACCGTAAATGGTACATCCTTTAAGAGGCTACTCTGTGGAACTCTCTTTGGTTCGATTTTCAATTCGACAGGCTCTCCTCGAGTCTCTGCGACCTCGGAGTCGATGACATTGCCTTCGGCCTCAGGAACAGCTACCGGCTGAACTTTTGCTTCTTGAGATTCGGTTTTTACGGTCTCGTTCTTCCCAGAAAACAAGAAACTATGCGGAAAGCGCCTTATGGCCACTCCCGCAGCAACTACTATTACAAATAATATAAGTAATGCTTTCCGTCCCATGCTTCTACTCTAACACACAGCACAAAAATTGTAGAAAATGCAAAACACATAAGATAAAAAACCGTTCAATCTTTATGATTCAGAATAATTATAAGCGATATAAAAAATAAGAGCGCTGGCCAACCGTTAGGTCAACCAGCGTCTTAGAACAGCCTGAGTTCAGGCGTTTAACTTGCCGTCTTCCCGCGACTACCTCGCAGCGCGGGTTTCGCCAGGACGGGGCGGTGTGCGGTGCCGCTCAGAACGGGCCGCCTGCGCAAGGATCTCGCCGAGAGCCGCATCCAAGCCACCGTCGCGAGTGTCGCCGAAACCGAACGGGAATGGGCCGCGACTACGCGAACCAGTCGCCTTTCCCATATCGCCGAAAATCGCGTCCAGGTCGCTGGGCATACCGCCGCCCATGCCCATGATGCCCATGAGGATATCGATTCCGCTCGTCTGGGAAATCTTGGAAGCCCTGACCCTTGCGGCACCGTTGATCAGAATGTGCAGCAGGCACAGATGCCGCTCGGTCAGAGCCAGTTCGCTGCCCGCGAAGATCATCTCAATGGCCAGCGTAACGTCCCTGATATGCTCAGCCGCTGTACCGCTCTTCGAGCGATCAAGCAGGGCATTCATTTTGGCCATCGTCCCCGGCTCACTCACCGTGCCGAGCATGTTGTCGGGATCGATATGGACGCAAGTCACGCTGTTTGTCGGCATTTGGCGGTACCAGCCCAGCTGTACCATGCCGGAGCCTTCAAGCACCTTCGCATCTGAGCCGATAAGGCTTTGCGCCGCACCTTCCTTACTGCGAAAGACCGAGTCGCGTTCTTCCCAGCGATACGGCCCCAGCGAATCCTTCTGAATATTGATAGCTTGCCCCGCTTTCGAAAAGTCGAAGTAGCCATCGCCTTGGCGCCCGAGCACCAGAATCTTGTGGTCCTTGTACTTCTCCAGCTTGAGTCCGGTGATAACATCGCCGGGGCGCAGGTTCAACATTGTCCGTGTAGTGGCAGCGTTGCTTCTCATGGCGTAAGTCCCTCGCAGTTGTTAATCGGTGGGTTCTCTGCTCGGATACTAGCTTGAGCAGAAGTAATATCTAAGCAGAAAAACTATTCTCTGTCAACCCCCCATCTAAAGTCTGATCCTTGCCCTTTCGCTAAAAAAAATAAAAAAGGCTTCAATAAGCCTCCTTTTAAAATCTGTACGGGCAATGGCGTAAAAAGGCATCCTATTCCTCCCGAACAAAAACCCCTTCCACACTATCGGAAAAAAGTTTCGCAATGTCCTGCATCTCTTCCGAAGAAAAAGCATGATAATCCTTGAAAACGGGATCAAGAACGATACCACTCCGAAATGTTTGAAGATACAGACGTTTCGCCCCAGCTAAAGTTTTGCTCATAATCTTAAGGATTTCTGGCGTGTGTACTTCACGGATAAGCGTCGTGCGGAATTCGTAATCGACATCCCCTTGTTTCAGAAGCTCGATACTCTCACGCAGTTTCATCTCATCCGCCCACTGCCCGACGAGTGAACGATAATCCGGCAGGCTCGTCTTGAAGTCCATGGCGATATAATCCACTAGGCCTTTATCAATCAATGAGCGGAGCACTTCCGGACGATTGCCGTTGGAATCCAGCTTCACGGCGAAACCCAAGTCCCGCACTTTCATGATAAAATCTTCCAGATCGGGCATAATGGTCGGCTCGCCGCCGGAAATCACCACCCCCTCGAGCATCCCTCTTCGCTTCTTGAGAAAATTGAGCGCCGCCACTTCTGGGATGAAACTCTTCGAAAGCTTGGCCAATTCTTCCGGCAAAACGAATTCCGGATTGTGACAGAAGCCGCACCGATAATTGCACCCGCCGGTAAAGAGCACACAGGCTATTTTTCCCGGGTAATCGATCAGGGTGAATTTTTGGATGCCGCTGAGAACCATGGAAAATAATTTTCAATTTTCAATCCACCCAGTTAAAGCCGGTGCGAAGCAATTTAACGGGGTGAACAATTTTCAATCGATGTTCAATTCTGCAATGAAACAGTGAAAATCAAAATGAAAAAGTAGTGCACATTTGGAAGAATTTTTGACTGTCACAAAAATACACCTCGAAGTTAACAGCCTTGCGGCTGGAGCTGGTATTTCTCGCAGAATTCATGATTGGCGGCCACCGTTTCCTGAAAATGCTTGCGCGAATAGTGTTCCGCCTTCTTGCCGATGTTGAAATGGGAAACCGGCCGATGATATCCCATCACGCGCGTCCACACCTCGCAATGCGTGCGCTGTGCTTCCACTTCTGCTGCCTGGCTGACCTGGCTCTTCGTCATAGGTTTACTTGCCCTGTGAAATCTGACTTTGTCAGTGCTTCGCAATTTCACTGGGTGAATTATGAATTAATAATTTTTTTGTTTTTTGTTCAGACCCTTCGGCTGGCTCAGGGTGACATGTAAACATGTCATTTTGCGGCATCGACACTCTGATATTTCTTGCGCGTTTCCTGATCGAAGCGGGTGCCATCCACAATGCCGAGTTCCTTATCGCACTTGGGGCAATAATCATACTCTCCCTCGAGATAGCCGTGTTTCGGACAGATCGAGAAGGTCGGAGTGATGGTGATATAGGGCAAGCGGAAATTGGAAAGGATACTCCGCACCAGATTGCGGCAGGCTTGGCCGGAACTGACCTTTTCATTCATATAGCAATGGAGCACCGTCCCGCCGGTATATCTGGTCTGCAGGCTGTCTTGCAGTTCCAACACCTCGAATACATCATCCGTGTAGCCGACCGGGAGCTGCGAAGAGTTCGTATAATAGGGCGCCTCCTCGGTACCGGCCTGCAGGATATCTGGAAAACGCTTCTGATCCTCCTTGGCGAAGCGATAGGTCGTCCCTTCAGCCGGCGTGGCCTCGAGATTATAAAAATTGCCCGTTTCTTCTTGAAAGTCCTTGATCCGTTCGCGCATAAAATCAAGAATCTCCAGAGCGAATTGATGCCCCTCTGGCGTCGTGATATTCTCTTCGTCATTTGTAAAGTTGCGGATGGCTTCATTGATGCCGTTGATGCCGATGGTGGAAAAATGATTCTTGAGATACCCGAGGTAACGCTTGGTGTAAGGAAATAATCCGCGATCGATCCACTTCTGGACTTCTTTGCGCTTGATTTCGAGCGATGTCTTGCTGAGTTCCATCAGGTGTTTGATGCGCTTGAAGAATTTTTCCTTGTCGCCTTTTGCCAGATACCCGATGCGCGCCGCATTGATGGTCACCACGCCGATGGAGCCGGTCATCTCCGCCGAACCGAAGAGCCCCCCGCCGCGCTTGCGCAGTTCGCGCAGATCGAGCTGAAGCCTACAGCACATAGAACGCACATCGCTCGGATTGAGATCGGAATTCATGAAGTTCTGGAAATACGGGGTTCCATACTTGGCAGTCATCTCGAAAAGCGCCAGATTTTTCGGATCCTCCCAATCGAAATCCTTGGTCACATTATAGGTCGGGATCGGGAAGGTGAAGGTCCGCCCCCTGGCATCGCCTTTCGACATCACTTCGATGAAGGCCCGATTGACGATATCCATTTCAGGCTGCAGTTCGCCGAAGGTATATTCAAACGGCTGGCCGCCGAGAAGCAGGCTCTTCTTCTTCATATCTTCCGGACAGTCCCAGTCCAGCGTGATATTGGTGAACGGCGTCTGCGTCCCCCAGCGCGAAGGAATGTTCAAGTTGAACACGAAGGACTGGATGTTCTGATAGACGTATGCATACGTCTTCTCTTTTACATACTTTTCTTTGGCTTTCTTCGAGGCGAACTTTATGCCATACTTCTTGATCGTGGCATACTGCTCCATCTCATACTTCTTCACGAACGGCGCCATATACGTATCGAAGCTGGAAAACGCTTGTGCGCCAGCCCATTCATTTTGCAATGTACCCAGAAAATTTACCATCTGCGACACGGCGGAGACCAGATGTTTCGGCGGTGCGGATTCTATCTTGTTCGAAACGCCGTTGAACCCCTCTTCCAGAAGAGCTCGCAAGCTCCATCCGGCGCAATACCCGGAAAACATATCCAAGTCATGGATATGGATATCGGCGTTCCGATGGGCATCGCCGACATTCTTGGGATAAATATGCGATAACCAATAATTGGCGATGACACTGCCGGCCGTGTTCAAAATCATCCCTCCCAGAGAATAGCCCTGGTTGGAATTGGCATTGACCCTCCAGTCGAGCTTTTCCAGATATTCTTTGACCGCTTTCTCCACTTGGACGACGACATTTTTGCCCTCGCGCATCTCGCGGCGCTTCTCGCGGTACAAGATATACGCCTTGGCGATATCAGCATAGCCATACTGGATGAGCGTACTTTCGACGATATCCTGGACTTCTTCGACGTTCGGTATCCCATCCTCAAATTGCTCCTCCAGCTGGGCATAGACGTCTCCCGAGAGCACCTGAGCCGCGATGACATCCTTCTGTTCCACCGCTTCGGCTGCCTTCTCGATGGCCTGTTCAATCTTCGAGAGATTGAAGTCGACGATCCCCCCGCTCCGTTTCTGCACTTTGTATATGGGCATAAGCGCGTCTTTTTGTTTTAATTTAAGATAGTTAGGGAGAACTCCCACGTTTGGATGAAATTCAAGGCGCGGAGAAAGTGACGACGGAAGCGTACTCTAGCTACGCTGGAGTCGGAACAGAGGCTCCGCAACGCAGAAGTTCGCCAAACGGGTGAGTTCTCAAAGAGAGAAGAAAAAGCGGCTCCCAAGAAAGCCCCTTTTCCTCTGCATAGTGTTAAACACCTGAAAACAAAAAAGGTGTCATTCCGACACCAAAAACCACCATATCTGGTAGATTTCACTCTTTTAACCGCAAAAATGGCCATTCCACGGACGAGACTATAACATCAGCATATGGTGTTCTGAAACACTCTATCCGGGGAATTGACTGACTTGATCTCTACGAAAAACTGTGTGAACAGCGAATAGATCAAGATGCAAACTTCGTTTTCCAGTCCGTCATGAAACCTTCGATAACTTGAGGCACAAAACCCTCATCTCTCATAGAAGAAAGTGCTTGACCGACAATGTAACGAGCAACATTGTCCTTGTCTTCGCCATTGTACGCTTCGCCTGCATTCACGCCAGCCTCGTACCCGTGACTCGTGAATATGCCAATTACTTCTTGCAGATCTTCTACAACGTTACATGGAACTACAAATGCACAAAGCCAGTCAAGAATCTTCTCTTGGTTGTTGAAGTCAAGACTCGGCAACTGCCTCATTAGAGCGTCAGCCTGTTGCTTTCGTCCTCGGTAGCTCTCCTGTAATAGCTGTAATGAGTATTCGTCAAGACTCTTCTTCTCAGCCAATCTTTGACATGCTGCGAGCTCCTCTTTTGTGAGTTGTTGTGGTAGTTCCAGACTCATAGTTTTCAGTTAGTTATAGAATTAGTTATACATCTTACCGTGGACTAATTATCTCATGCCCAAAAAAAATTGTCTAGAGTGCACTCTCAAGCCCCTCTTCTGGGTCATCACCTTAGCATATGGTGTTCTGAAACACTACGGTAAAGAAATTTGCAAACGACCCTTAAAACCGTGTGCGCTACCGCTCCCAAACAAGCTGCAAGTTCTTTTGATAGGTATACCCACCGCTGAGCGTATGGCTGTTTTTGAGTGAAATTGAGCGTTCCTTTCCGGCCGGATCTTTCAAACAAGACTGCTCGAGGCTTTGCTGAAATAATCCAGCTCGATTTGTCGAATGACCATGCCGCTTATCGACAAGTAAGGCATCGAAACCGTTCTCATTCGCAAATTGCACTGCTTGTTTGGTAAGCATTTGATAGAATCGTTTCGCTGAAACTTCAGATACTAACCCGACTGATGGATTCGGACAATAGAGGAGATACTTTTTCCCTTCCTCGGGTTCATTCATTTCAAGAAGCATCGTTGTACCGACGCATCTCTCCCTTTCTTCATCGAAGAGAACGAACTCGAAGTATTTATTATTTTTGAGCATATTCGGATCAGCTGCCAGGCAGATATCGGCCACCATCCGAGCATGGGCATTCTCCCTATTCTTAGAAAAGTAACCCTTTATGAGCCTGTCTTTTGACAGCTTCTCCTGATTTCGCGCTGTATCAACTTCTTTGATCTCTTCGTATTTGCCGATCTCGTTTTGCAGGCGAATGTAGACTGAGGATTGGAGTTTCTCTACTTTTACCGTATCAATTCGACCGCCCGCGTCGACAGTAAAGAACTGGTCGATATGCTTTTGCCATACATCTTCGAAGGTATCGAAGTCGTTCACGCTGAAGAGCAGTGCAAAATCGCCTGCTGACTTTTGAATTTCCGGCAGTCCTTGAAATACATTGGTGAGCGTCTTGGCGATCTTTTTTTGTATGAGCGGCGTGGTGAGTTTGTCTCTCGGAATTTTAGCGAGGTCCTTTGTGATGGTGAGAAGCGCATCAGCATATTTCTTCTCATATTTTTCTTGGAATGTTTCGGAGAAAAGCGCTCGATCCTCGCTCTGTGCTACCCGCTCCTGAATAGCTTTTATCGTCTCTTTCATGTTGTCCCCATACTGATTCACCAGTTCATCGAGCAGAATATAATTCTTGGAAACCTCATTTTCTTCGAGATTCACTCGATCAATACTGCTGGCGACAAATGAATCATACGAACCGAGAAGCTGATACGCAAGCAGTACATTCATGGTGTCCACCGTATATCCCTTGGCCTTGAAATAATCAAGTATCTTCCCTTCAAGCGTCTTGGCCTGTGAATCAGGAACTTCGTCGCTCAGGTACATGGAAAGTGATTCCTCCGTCGCAATGCTTTTTATAGATGCTATGCGATCCGAGAACTCTTTGATCAGCACCGCATCAGGAATTGTGTCTGCTTTAATCCGATACCCGAGAACGCCGGAAAGGTGGAAATCGTACCCATTCTTCTCAAATTTATACGCAGCAAGATCCTGAGAACGATCCTCATACTGATCTAGGTATTCATAAGTATTATAGTTTCTTTGAGGGTAAACTTCCTTCAGGAGACCTTCATAGTATTCTTTGTTTTCAGAACTTATGGGCTGATTTTTTGAGAGAAGAGAAATATCCTTCATAATTCTGCCGGCAAAGGCTTCTTTCTCTTCTTGGGTGCCTCCAGAAAAAAACTGTGAGACATACAAAAGAAGAAATTTCTCATTGGAAGCAATGCTTTTGTTGTTCTCGAATTCGACTTGCAAGTCAAGCATTTTTTTCAGCGCATTTTCCGGATCTTCGGAGACACAGATTCTCCGAGAGTATTCTTGTCGTATCATTATACTCTGGGGTAATTTTTCTATCACCTCAATTGCCGCGCGTATTCTTTGAGGATCGAGGGGCAAAGGAACAAATCTTGCTATTCGTACTATTTCATCGCATATGCGATACAGAATATCGAAAGAATCTTTCTCATTCACCTTGAGTATGCTCTTTCGTAAAGCGTTCATAACTCTCTCGAGAATATCCCTGCCCTTTAGCACGGTATCGGGCAATGGAATCGTTTCGAGTACTTTACAGAAATCGAAAAGGTGTTCCGCGTTCATGATCTCGGTTTTTGCCAGACTTTGAAACTCCTCCGTTCCAAGAAAACTTCTCAAATGGGGAAATATTTCTACGAGCTCATGAGGACTATGCCACTGAGGCTTCTCCCCTAAACAACTTCGAATGACCTTCATCAGTATCGCATCAATTTTCTCCTGAGGGATAGGTATATCTTCGACGAGTTTTTTGGCCTTATTGAGGCCATGGGTGCTCCGTGAGAGTATCATCGAATTAAACTCTTCGAGGCACAGGTCGTGGATATCCGTGCGCTGCAAGAACTCCTCCGTGAGTGAGAATGAGGCAAACTGATCGAGGAATAATTGTATTTGGTTATTTTCAATGTACGTAAGCGCATCACTGTCATCCAAACCCCTGAAACATTCGAGGCGTTCTCCTAAATTGAGAGCGAAATTCTTCTTTTTAAGGCTGTCAAAGATTTCCTTGCCGAGAGTGAAGTCTTCGGGTAAAAGATTCAGAATCCGGACGACTTTATATTCCTCGCCTCTCTCGATAAGCTTATGGATGTATGCGTGCTTATCAGGATCGCGGAGACTCGAAAGAACCAAATGTTCCTGATTATTCACAGTAATCATCTGATGAAATGATTCATAGTGTCTCGACACATACTCAGTAAGAGGCACCGAAAAAACATTTTCGTTCAACAAAAAACTTACATACCCGCGCTGGATAATCGATTCAATTTGAGCATCTCTCTGGACTCCATCCGGTGTTATATCGATGATTTTCCGTTCTTTTATGACACTTTGATACGGTAATTTTACCGATGTTTTTAAATCATGGGGCGTGTATTTTCCGTTCCCGCTTGTAATACCATGTACATAGTTGTTTCTGACAAAGCAATCCGCATATCTATCAAATTCGTCAGGAGGAGGAATATTATTTTTTAAAAGAAACTCCAAAATTTCAGTAATGTCCCAACCCCCTGAACGAATGACTTTCTCTGCAATTTTTTCTGAAAACTTTTCTGAATATTTCAGCACAAGACCGGCGTGGGGCGAGGCAAGCAAGTGTTCCACCAGGTCATTGCTATATTTCCCATTTTCCGCATACTGCCAGAGCGCCCTCTCGAGAATCGCGCGTCTATTTTCTGTCACCTGGTATCCTCGTGTCTTAAATTGTGTCAGGGCAATCATAAGCGATTCCGGAAGCTTTTCTACGAAAACTTCCTGGCCATAGCTGGCCCCAAAAAAATCACGCGCCGAATCAGGGTTAGCTAAACCTTGTTTAAAGGGCGTATGCAATGAATACTCCTCGCGGCAAGCCGCGAGGTATCTTTGACAAATTTGTCTTTGATACTCGCCGCAAGCGGCGGGGAATTAGACCCTAATTGAGATTAAAATGTCCAATTCGGGCTCCGAGAGACCTGGTCCATTTTTGCTATATCCGGCAATGTAATGCTTGAGAGCTTGGGTACCGATATACTTGCGATGAGTATACCCCTGCGTGCCGATATCGCTAAAATCATTTTCGACCAGAAGGGCTATTTTTGCCCGGCGGACGAGTCCGGCGTCAACAGTTTTCGGTTTCTTGTATCGCCCCTCCGCATAACCGCTCGCATCCCTCAGTATGTTTTTGATTTTCCGATTCAACAGATCTTTCACTCCACGCATTGTTGTCACTGGATCTGCAATGCGCTTTCCATGCAATACCTGTACATTCTTGACCTCTTCGAGTAAATCGTCCATCACAGACGTCTCATAGTCCTCGTCAGAAAGTCCTTCTGGTTTTAAAACTCGAAGTATCGGTACGACCTCGCGAATATATATCTGCTCTGCGCGTTCAACAGAAGTTTCTTCCACAACAACATTTTCACGTGGAGTTGGAGTTTCGTGTTTGGGTAAAAAAGTTGTAGATTCTTCGAATTGCATATAATACCAATATATCAGACTTCAGTATTCCATCTGAGGTAAAATTTCCTGGGACTCTCTTCCTCAATCATAATTCCAGTATATGGTGTTCTGAAACACTCTACTCGGGAATAGTTTAACAAATCCTGCTACCTTTATCCCATAAGGCTGCTGCGGAGCTTCTTCCTGGCTCGGCTGAGAAGGAGCTTCACGGCGTTCTCGCTTTTGCCGAGCGTGATGGCTATCTCATGCACCGAAAAGCCCTCCTGGTACTTCATGGAAAGCACCTTGCGTTCGGTCGCGAGAAGATTGGGTGATTGCCACAGCGTGTCCTCGGAAAGATGGCAGACCTCCGACACCATCTTATCCGCTATGGTTTCATCGATGAGGGAAAGGAACTGCTTTTTGCGGAAGTAGTTGATAAGCACGTTGTGCGCCACCCGCAAAAGATAGGTCCCGTACGACGCGTTGGTGAGCCGGAAGTTCTCCAGGTAGCGGAGCGCCCGATAGAACGTGTCCTGGGCCAGATCCTCGGCGATCTCGACATTCCCCTGGGCATGCCGCATGAAATAGACGAAGATCGTGTGCCGATACTTATTGTAAAGCGCCTGAAATTGCTTGGGATCCGTCTGGGCGGCCAAAATCAGTTCATGATCGGCTTTCCGAGCCTGGAAACGCTCTTCGAACGGCCCCACCAGCGTCTCCCGGAAGATTTCTGGGAGCGACTTCCCCCCAAGAGCCGGTGCCACATGTTTGGAACCGAGCGTCTGCAATATGTAACGCAACCGCTCTTCATCATTCAAGACGCCTTTCTTGGAAAAGACCTTCTGGAATTCCCGCTCGAAACGTTCCCGCTCGGCCTTGCCTTCCAAATGGCTCATCTCGAAAGCGATGAAATACTCCGGGGTCTTTTTCCCTTTTTCGATGATGGGCGCGATGGCCATCAGTTCCGGATAACGCGCCTTGTCTTTGCGCACGTTGGTCACTGTCGCTACAAACGGCACCTGCTTGTCTCCGATAGCCGTCCACAATTTGTTATAGAAAGCCCGCGGCATCTGGCCACCCCACAGCTTCCCTGGCGTCTTACCGATGATTTCGCCAATGGCAAATCCGGTGCGCCTCTCGGTGGCTTGATTGGCATAGAGAGCCGTCCCGCCAGGATCCTAAATGAGAAACACCCCAAGAGTGCTATTCAATGCCTTATTCAGCGTATCAGCCGTTTCCATAGATGTATTTACCCCGTGAAATCCTGCTTCATAGGTCTGCCTCTGGCAGAATTTCACTGGGGTTGCTTCCCTCTATCATACACGAGAAAACCAGGTTTCAAAAACCGCCATTCTTCAGGCGGTTTTACAGATATTTTTCAAAGTCTATATTTGAGGAACAAAAAAGACCGTTCCAACGATGTGGAACGGCGCGCTTCCGGCGATCTGTGATCACTTTTCAGCAATTTGCTTGACATAGCTTCCTCCTTTCAGTTTTTCAAATATTGTAGCTTGGAGTGAAACAAGGTCGCTTTCACCTAAGTCTGCTTTGTCATTGATGCTCGTGACGACAACAGTACGGCTATTCAATTGAAATTCTGCCAAGATCCACAACCCGACGCGATCACAGATACTGTGGAGATACTTGGTTTCTCGCACCAATCCCTGCAGGTCCCTTTCTTCAACATCATTTTCCGGGTAACTAGCGAAAACGAATTGCTTGCCTATCTGATGACATACTTTGATCATCACTCCTCCTCATTTGTTAAAAAACTTTCCAAAATAAAAACTCCTCATCTCTTTGCATAGCGAAAACTACGCAGAGGGACGAGAAGTCTCATAACTTTCGTGGTGCCACCCTTTTTCTGGAACAAAAAACACCTCTGTGGAGATGCCTCATTCCACTCATTGACCCATACTCCGCCGACTGGCGGAAGACATCAATTATCCTCTGGTTACGGAGGAATCCGGATCTCCACTTTTGCAGAAATCATCCTACCCTTACTGAAGAGCAAATCGAGGCCCAACCCCTGACAAGATGACTCTCACAGGGACCCCGATATGGACTTTGTCATTGCTTATGAACTGGCTCTATCCTAGAGTAAAGTGAACACTTTGTCAACTCCATTTCACAAATACCGATAGATGCTTGTCTAAAAGCTCGTTACCCCTCCGTCAGCCCGAGCTTCTTGAGGCGCGAGCGGATGCCACCCGGCTGGCGACCCAGCGTTTCCACCATTTCGCGCATCTGTATACCTCTGTTGAAAAGTTTTTGTAGCTTGGTTTCTTCTTCGGAACTCCACGCGCGATAGACGTGCGGATGTTCAGCGCGAATCCTTTCGAGAGAGTATATTTTTTCTTCTTCATCTTTCTTTATCTTCTTGATTTTTCCCTGAGTAAAATCTTGAACGGATTTCTTTTTCCGCATCAGTCCGCGTGAAGTCCGCGCCGATCTGCCCAAAGTGCCGCCGCAAAAAACAATGAAATTTTTCTCGAGCGTCCGCTGTCGCTCATCTCCCATGGCGGCGCACTCCTGCTCGGCGCGCAGTGATGCGGTGCGGAATGCTTGATCTTTTTCGAGAACCACCGGATGGACTTCCAGGGCGCGGGCATTGATACCGATCAAGTGCACGCCCGCGAGGGTGCGCACCCGCGAGAGCGCTACATACCCCTGGCCATATTCGAACGTCTGCGACAGATCCATAACGGCGGCGTCCAAGCTCACACCCTGGCTCTTGTGGATCGTGAGCGCCCACGCGAGCCTGAGCGGCAACTGGGTAATCTTCGCCAAGACTGCATCTCCTTCCGCTATCGTCCATTCCATCGGTTCCACATCGATCCGCTCTCCTTCTCTCGTTTCAACGATCGGGTATTTGCTGTCTGCATTGAAACCGACGACCGTACCCAGCGTTCCGTTGACGAATCCGAGATTCGAATTGTTTTTCGTGAACATGACCGTCGCCCCCGCTTTCAATTCGAGACGCTCCGGTGAGAGACAGCCGCGCACCAGAGCGTCTGTCAGCGCCTCCGGACCGCGGAGCGCCATGACGAACGTACGGTTCTTGCCCGGAAGTTTCTTTAGTTCAACGCTATTCAGCGTGTCCACGTTGGCATTGTGCGAATAGAGCCGCGTCATATTCTCGGGGAGATCCGCATGCGCAATTATCCGCCCGCTGATACTCTCAGAATGCGTCTCATTAAATTCGTTACGTCTGATAGCTGAGAGGATACTGAGAAAGACGCTATCCGCCTGACGATGTTGTTCGCTTAAGTAGCACGTCGTCGGCTGCAGGGCCTGCCAAGCCTGTGCATCAAAAGCAAATTCTATCGCTTTCCCATTCTTGCCGACTGGCGGCAACTGGAAAAAATCACCTACCAAGACGATCTGCAATCCGCCGAAGGGCAGACGAAGCTTGCGTACTTTCCGACACACCTGCTCAACGAGCGTGAGAACGGTGCCATCCAACATGGAAATCTCATCGATGATGAGCACTTTGGCTTTCTTGATACGCTTGGCCACGTAGCGGTTCTCAGCCAGCTCCTGCAAGGCATCATCATCGAGCGCCGTTTCAACGCCGATGCCGCTCCAGGAATGGATCGTCATCCCGTGGATATGGGTGGCCGCGATCCCGGTCGTTGCGGTCACCGCGAAATCGATCCCGTGTTCGCGCAGATAGTCGGTATAGCGGTTGATGGTGTGGGTTTTCCCCGACCCGGCTTCGCCCGTCAGAAAAACATGCGCGCCGGTTTTCAAAATCGCCAGCGCTTCATCTTGGG
Organism: Candidatus Moranbacteria bacterium RIFCSPLOWO2_12_FULL_48_12; assembly: GCA_001784735.1. Lineage (GTDB taxonomy): Bacteria > Patescibacteriota > Minisyncoccia > Moranbacterales > UBA1568 > UBA1568. The sequence goes on along the minus strand of MFSB01000002.1, from coordinate 7,236 downwards.
TCATAACGATTTTTTGTTTTCTCCATCAATTTTCTTCGTCTCCTGTCTGGCATACTTCGTCGTGTTTACCCCTTGATGCATATGTTTTAGTGTTTACCTAACTTATATATACAATAATACAACATACCATAAAAATGCGTCAAGCAGAGGCAAGATAGCCAGCTCTTTATCTTGGGCCATATTTTCAAAACATTATTCTCCTGAAATGAAAGTCCAACAAATCAAAACAAAATAATTATACCATGCTCAAAATTCAAGTTTACATTACCAAAAAAAGGCTTTTAAAACCTCGATATCCCCCCTCAACGCATGAGTGTATCAAAAGCAAGAACCCACCAGAGTGAGTTCCGCTTGGTGGGTCAATATTTTCAGTACATTTCGAGTCTCACCCCGATAAGCGAGATAAGGATTGTCGCGGCTCCGAGATCCATCCATGGAAACTTTTTGGCGACGCTTTCCCCCCGCAGCGCTTTGATGGCGAACCAAAAAAGCCAAGAACTCCCCAAAATACACGGCACCCAGACAAATGCCGAATCAGGTGCAAACCGAAGGGAGAAAAGGAGCATGAGTACAGAAATCATGAGCATCAATCCGCCGACTCGAAGCGCCGCTGACATGCCGATATCCATTACCATGGTAAAACGTTTGCCGCGGTTAGCCTCGATATCCACGATATCTTTGAATACCTCGCGGGCGAGGTAAAAAAAGAATGTGGCCGCGATCATTGGCGGAACCATGTAATGAAGCCGATGCCCGGAAAACCAGCCCAAAAGAAGCGGGGTGACGCATACGGCGGCAATAGACAGGTTTTTCCATGGCCAGTACTGATCCAGAAACCTGGCATAGGATAGAATTATCAGGCAGTTTGCGACTGCGATTGCTACGCATCCTGCTGACAGAAACTGCCAAGCAAGAAAGATAGAGGCTGCAAATGACACTGCTCCCATCGCGAGAAGAGTGGCAGGCCTTCTTACATACACCGGGTCCCAATGCTTTCTAGCATACACATCCGCCCTGGCTCCATAGTGCCAAATACTAGCACCTAAAATACTGAGTGACATCACTCCACCAACAGCTATTCTTTGAGTACTCAGCCAGAGTGGGCCATCAGACAGAAGAGCCGCGATCCAGGCAGCCATTCCTCCCAACACAACCTGAACCGGGCGGGTGATTGTTATCCAATAACTTCTTTCCGTTCTCGGATTATCCACGATGCTGTCCCTTTTTCAATAGATTGTGAAAATACCAAGAAGTATGATTCTCTCACAGAAAAAAACAAAAGTCAAAATATCCCCGAATCTTTTCTGATGTAAAAAAGAGGCTCCCTCAAGCCTCGTTTTTTTAGACACGCTCATCACACAGAGTGTTTCGAACTTGCCGTTTTTATTTTTTCACCTCAAACATTTTGCCATGACCAGGGATAATATAGTCAGCCATTGCTAGAAGTTTTTTTCTGCTCTTGATCAATACTTCCATATCCATGCCTTTGGCCTGCGAATGGTCTTTTTGGTGGATATCGAAAATTTGTTCTTCGCTATCCAGCCACCAGATGACATCCCCCGCTATCGCCACTTTGCCCTCGGGAGTATCGGCCACAAGCGAGATGTGTTCCAGCACATGGCCGGGAGTTTCTATGATTTCGGTATCCTCGCCCATCTCGTGTTTCTCGAATGGAAAAAACCGGTCGTTATCGTACATAAGATTGGCATCGAACGTGATGTGTTTCGCATGAGCGAAAATACCGGCCAGCATCACATGGTCCGGGTGGCAATGGGACAAGAAGACGTAGTCGACATCATCCGTCATCACATTCTCCTTTCGTAAAGCATCGAGCAATTTCTGACGATGACAGCCCGGATCAGTGATTATTTTCTTGCCCGCTTCGGTCGTGATAAGACACACAGTCGAGCTGGCGACCCAAGCTTGCCCGCGCTTCTCTGCATACCCTTCAATGAGCACTTTTATCGTCGCCATATAAGAAGATTATCTCATGACTTCTCACTCACTTTTTTGAATCGCTTCGGGTTGTAATCACCAGGATATCCTTCAATTTTTATCCTTTTTGCGAAACCCCTCACATTCGGCTTTGGCTCAACTATAATATCCGTAATTTTTACCCGCGTGCCGCGGGGAATTTTACCGCCATTCACATCCCGGATAGCTTCAATAATATCGCCGATGCGAATCAGTTCTTTATAATGCGCAAAAACGCCCTCCTCTTTGAACCGTTCCGGCACCCCGCCCAGATTCAATTTTTCTACCTTTTCCATAAAAGCATTCACTCTACTTTACACCCCATCGAGATGACGTTTCGTCAATTACATAATGAGTTACGTAACTGCCAAAAAAGTACCCTCTCCATTTTCTTTTCTATTCCAATGTTCTCAAGAACTTGAGAATAGAGCGACCGCGTGGGGTGAGGGCGTGGCGGACGGCGCTTCCATCGCTGCGCTTCATCACCAGTCCGGCCAATGCCAGGCGGCGGATATGTTCCGAGGCTGTTTTGAAGTTGATCTCCAATGCCTCTGCGATTTCCATGACGGACAGTTCCGGTCGTTTGGCCAAAAGAGTGGCAATCTCAATCCGGCGATGGTTGGCCACCCCCTTCACGATCCGCTCCAGTTGACGTGGTTTTTGCATAAGTTCTAGATAAGCTCAGTATATCATGCTACTCCAATGTTCTTGAGAACATTGGAGTAAAGACGGAGAAACTAATTTGAAGCGAGAAATATAGAGCGTAGACCAATAGAACGATTCATTCCCCCAACGTAATTACCAAAAAATTACCTATCCACTTTTCTTTTCCGATGATGGGAAGAGCTTCCAAAAAGAAATGACGCCGAGGAGGCTGAAGATGAGAAGCGGGAACCACACCGGGCCGATCCATGCGGATGGAATCAGAAAATACACGTCGAGAGCGGCAAGCGAAGGCGGCCAGCGCAGAAAAATATACAAAAACAGATAGTAGCCGAGATCCCAAAGCGAGAAGGCGAAAACGAACGCCCACAATCTTTCTTTCAGCCGATCAAAAGCCAAAAAGGCAACGGCGGCCAGCATGATGAGCGTCGCCAGCTCACGCCATATTTCCAGCCGCAGGATCTCCCGCGGAATGACACGGATGTCCGCCGCCGTCTGGATGAGAAACCCATCCGGGTAATACAGCTCACGGAGATACACCACCACCACGGCTTCAACTACAGCCATAGCGATAGCGTATGCCGCCAGCGCCGCAACGGTTCTTTTTCGTCGTATTTTTCTCTCTCCCCAAACCCCCTCTTGAGTTCTTGGCAGAGGATGGATCAGTTTTTCAATTTCATTCATAGCTGCATTATAACAGATTCTGATGTCCTCTCCGGGGTAAAAAAACTAAGACAAAAAGAAAACCGCTGGGCGATACCATACGGTGTAGTTGGCGATGCTATGCGGAATCAAACTCCCCGCATAAAGCCCCCATAGATTCCCTCATGCCTCACGTCGTCCGGACTGGGGAAAATCCATTCCATAACAGGGGTCTTCGGCATCTCCCGCGCGAAGATCCGAATAGCAATCTCTCCGCTAGACAGTCGTTCGAGTTCGTACTCCGCCTGAGGGGGCATACAGAAGTTCTCAACCGGCGCATGTGTCTGAGATGCCCCCACTTCAGGATAGCAGACATCGTAATCCTGCCATTGCTTTTCACTGAAATGCATCGAGGCATAGTATCCTGGGGCAAAATAGGATTCATCAACCAGACAGGCTCGAACACCGTTTCGCTCCATCCAACCATTCGATAAAGTAGATCTTAGCATCTGGCTCTCCTTTCCTAGTGTTTTTGGAGTCCTGCTTTCAGTCAATCAGTGGCTCTTTTGACCACCACATTTTTGCTGGCGGGGTGAATCCTTCACATTTGAAGGCGAACTGCTCCATGATTGGTTGCCACTCTGGATGTGTATAATCCGGTTGCTTGGCAAGCATGTAGACCTGAAAAGCAAGCGTGATGTCCGCTTTGGGCATCGGCCAAGGTGCATCTGCTTCATGAACGACCTTGCCGTTCTTATAGATCGTCACTTTCGCTGTAGCTGCCATGCCGCCGTACTCTGGTGGCATTTCAACCTGCCACGCGTGAACCTTGACTGCTTTCTTCCAGAATCACATTCCGTCTGTCCATTCCTTGGTAATGTCAGCATTCTTGGCGTTTTGCATTTTGATCTCCTTCTGTAAAGATTGATGGGTTGATAATGTTAAAGAGAATGACTAAAAATAACAGTCATCCTATCTGCAGTCAATAGTAAAATATAAAATGAGGCTCTGTAAAGCCTCCTTCTCCTAGACATCACCACATCATACGATGTTGAAACACGACTTTCAGGACTTTATCCTCTAGAAATGTAATTCGGTTACCGCCCAGGGCTCTTGATTGCAGTCGGTATAGCGCAGCCAATGGGGCCGGATGGCGATATACCTTTCGTCAGGCTGGACGCTATATTTTTCAGCGCTCGGCAGTTTGGCAAAATGAGTTTTCTGATACCGCGCGAGCTCCTCCCCCGCGAGGACACGCGCACTGCCCTCATACTGCACCGTTACCCAATCGTCCCAGCCGATCACGACAGATACTTTCGGATTCTGCAAAATATTTTGTAATTTTCTATTCCCCGAAGAGGTACCAATCATTATTTCAAAGTCCTCGTTTTCCGAAAATCCCACCACAGACGACTCCGGTTCCCCTTTTGCATTCACTGTCGAGAGAACGCAAAGGCTCTGTTTTCGAATAAAGTCCAAGATTTCTTGCTTGTTCATAAAAATATTTCAGGTAGCTCTATTTTCTCATTTAATCCTACTTGAAATTTCTCCCGCGACTAACACTTTTTTCCGCCTCAATATAATCTTCCCAACTGATGTGCATCTTCATGTCGAGAATGTATTTTGAAGTGTAGTTTATATATTTCTTCATTCTTTGGTGGGATAAATCTTGGTACGGTTTCACTATTTTTCGACAATTCTTCGCCTTGCAATGACACCGCATATGCCACAGCGGGTATGTTTCACTCAGAGCATAGTCGATGGTAACCTCTTCGCCCTTTTTCATTGGCCGCATGGCAACGATCCTGTTGTTTCCATGTACCCCGGCAGTGGGACTACAGGAGTGATTCAGATACTCTCCCGCGGATCCTGGGCACGGCACGATCCACTTCGCATAGCCCACCTGAAGCCAACATAGTCCGTGAAACCAATCGCGAGATGTAACCGTGACTTCATGTCCTACAAAAACAAAAATCACTTCGTCTTTCTTTACACTTTTATCGAGGATGATTCCTTTTTTGTGAATTTTCGATTTACCAATGTGATACTTCTTCATACCGTTTTCTTACAGCTCAATAAACTACCCGCCGCACTTCCTGAAATTGCTACCACGGTAACCAATAGAAGAATAGTTATTTTATTCCCGCGTTCGTTATTCATTAGCCTATAATAACATGGCTGAATATGACAATGAAAGCCTATCCTCTTTTCCGCTACTCCAATGTTCTTGAGAACATTGGAGTAAAGGCATCTAAAAATCCCACCACGGACGACTCCGGTTCCCCTTTTGCATTCACTGTCGAGAGAACACAAAGATCATGTTTTCGAATAAAGTTCAGGATTCCTTGCTTGTTCATAAAAATATTTCAGTACCAAAAACTTGCTGGACACCAGGCCTTATTATGCTAATATTCACTCAATTCAACAAATCCGAACGGAGCAGGCGATGTTTCATTTTGGAACGAATCGCGTAGGAATTGAATTGGGTTCTTTCATAGTAAAGCTGCCGCGGCCAAATATAGGGCTTTTTATACACCATATCCGGTGTGCCTATTTCATGAAGAGTAAACGGGATGTCCAATTCTTCTTTCGCTTTATCCTGAAATCCCGCTTCAAAGGAATTCAAAAAGCGATATGCGATAGTAGGGCCGAATATTGGCACAGTAAAAATCTAACGGGTTACACACCCCCCTGCCTCTATTATTTGCTTGGAATGAGCATCCACAAAAAGGCAACGCCGCTCGGCATGAGCAAGGATGCATTCTACGATCTGACGAGACAGCTGTTTCCTGGTGACAGCGCGCATACGATTCAATTCCCGGAAAATTTCGGGATATACGAAGGGAAAATCGTCTGTCTCGACTACGCCGACTCGCCACTGGAGGACATCGTTCATTATGTGACAACACTGAGAGAACACTCAGCGGAAGTCGTCGGCGTTAATTCCCGCACCTCCCCGTAGGAAATACTATGGGGAACTTTTTTATACAACAGCCTTCATGATTCTGACATCTGTAAAATAAAGGGTATTTACCTCAGGGCAAGCCCTGGACCCTGAAACGAGCTTGAGCTCGTTTCATTTCCGCAGCAGAGCTGCGGGATATTTGACCCGATTTTACCGGCGCTGTGCTCGGTAGTGAAAGCGGACTTTCACTACACTCGCTTCGTTTGGTAATAAAACACCGCCGGCTGGAATTAGCTGGCGGCTTTTTTTCATGCGAGTCAATCCTCTTTCTTGCAGGTCAGCGACCTGTAAAAAGCAACTCTTCCTCGTGTGCCTTGCAAACAATTTCCTCGATTGCCACACCGGAAAACCTGAGTCCCCTCAGCCTACCGCGAAGCTCGGCTTCATGAATATAGTAGAAACGATGATGATCAACCAAGAGCCACATATAGAACTCTCCGAAACGGGCGAGGAGCCAGGCAAGCATGGTAATGGCAATAAAACGCGGATAATGCCCCGCGATATCCGCTGGCGCGAAGAGACGTACCGTATACGCCGCTACTCCCCACGCTATGCATATACCGATAGTCATATACCACGAACGAGCCAATGCCGGAGGAGCAAGTCTTGCCCACACAAGTTCACCACAGTCGTAGTAAACTTGAGTACCGACAATATGGTTTATCTCCTTGGCCACACCGTAGCCGCTAAAGATATAATTTCCGCTCGTATGGAACATGAACCCACCAACCGAGATGAGCCAAAATATCAACCAATCCTCCATCATCGTCTGCCATGGCATGAGCCAGGACAAAAACACATTAATTGATACGAGCGTCCAAAAGGTGATTCTTCGATGGAATAACCATTTCTTGGAAACCTCACTTACGGTCATGAGCAATCTCCCGTTGAGATAAAATCAAAGTTTGCCTGAAAAAACGGCCGGTTGCCAATCCTAGCTGACTTTTTTCAGCCGCCACAGGGCGATCTGGAAAGTCTGACCGGATGGCTTT
>MFSB01000001.1:18785-39246 GCA_001784735.1 Candidatus Moranbacteria bacterium RIFCSPLOWO2_12_FULL_48_12 | reverse complement strand
TCCTTTTTCGTCTGCTCAAACTGCTCCTTGGTGATTTCTCCTTTGGCATAGCGCTCGCGGAGTAGCTTCTGAGCGCCATCTTCTTTTGCGCCGCCGCAACACGAGTGGCCGCTATGATTGCCGGAAGCCATCCTTACGGCAGCGACAATCGCCCAGATAATCAGTCCCCAAAAGAGGATCATAAAGATAAACCCCAACCCTCCGAAACCGTACCCTCCCTCGAAATAGTTTCCCATCATAAAATTATATTTAATGATTACTTAAAGAAAACTAACAGTGTTGTATAATTTTTATTTTTATTTGTCATCCCGTACTTTCCTCCAAAGGCGGACAGGGATACGGGATCTAGAGACAATCTCTCCGAAGAGCCTGGATTCCCGCCTGCGCGGGAATGACAGGGGGATAACTCAATACGAGCTCAATAATTATCATGCAACAGCCTCCAGTGCCGCGAGAAGACCCTTTTCCGCTTCATCGGCCACCGCCTTGAGCGCCTCTTTCTGTACCACTTGCGACATGAGGCTCGGCTTCTGGGCCGCGACGTGCACGCTGCCCTCTTTCTCATACACGATCACATTGCACGGCAGAAGGAGGCCGATCTCGGTTTCTATCTGGAGTGCCTGGTACGCCAGTTTCGGATTGCACATCCCCAAGATGAGGTACGGCTCCATATCCATTCCCACCTTCTCTTTCAGCTTGGCCTGCACGTCGATCTCGGTCAGCTGGCCGAATCCCTCTTTGGCCAGAGCCGCCTTTACTGCCGTCACCGCTTCCGCGAACGGAAGCGCTACTATTTTGCTGAATCCATAATTTGTCGTTTCCATATTTTTTTACCCTATGAAATTGTTCATCCGATGAACACCCGCAAAACGGGATTTCACGGGGCGAATTACTTATTAAGTGATAGAATAAGATGATTTAAACTAAACTCTTCTTTGTCTTTACAATAAGCCTTTATACTACTGAAACTTTTACCGCTTGTCATTCCCGCGAAAGCGGGAATCCAGACTGGTATTTCTGACTTATCTACTGGATTCCGGGTCAAGCCCGGAATGACAGGATGGGGTCTATGTTAAATGGGTTCAATAATATAAGACTACAAAAAACCTATTCGACTAAAACACCAGCACCTTGTCGCTCTCTTCAACCATTTTGAGCAAATCTGCCATCGTAGAAACGGGACACGTCTCCGCCCCTTCTTTGCCGCGAATCTCTAGGCACGTTCCGCAAACAGAGAGTATCCCTTTCAGTTCTTTGTATTCGGCGACTTTCTTGGAGATGTCGAAGTGCTCCGTATCCGCCACGGTATCAAGCTCGGCCCCTTCGCTCATCAGGAAAATAGTTACCTGGTGGTTCGCTTTGAGCGCCGTAAGACCGAAACGGAACGTGTTCCAGATATGCTCTGGATTATTGGATTGGAGGATTATGCCGAGTTTCATATTTTGTTAGACATTAGCTCAAATTTTTCTTTTTTTCCTCAAATTCATTCTTGTCTATCTCTCCCTTGGCATAGCGCTCTTTGAGGATATCGAGAGCGGATTTTCCTGAAGCGTCATTCTTGGATTGATTCGTGAGCCACTTCACCAGAGCGACGACTGCAACGATAATCACTACCCACCAGAGAAGCATCAGGAGCCACCCGAATGCACCGTACTCGTAATCGAAGTTCATCATAGGATTGCTCGTCTGATTTGCACCGAGGGGAGACGACCACCCTCCCCACATCATAGGCATCCAGCCTCTGCTTCCCGCTGGCACCGTTGCCGACGTATCGCATCCGGAAAGGCGTTTCCCCAGAGCGATATGGATCTGCTCCTCGCCGTCCTCGCCGTGCGCCTGAATCATCATCGCATTCATCGCTGGGTGCGAATCCCCTGCCATCTGCCCCATAAAGTATTCGCCAAGCACGCCGTAGTGCTCGTCGTTGAAATTGGCACAAGCAATTTCCTTCGCTTGGAGCTTGCCCCACAATTCCTTGCCCTCTTGTTCTTCGCGGAGAGTATGCTCAACCACTTTATCCCAGTCCGCCGTAGAATTGGAAAACCTCCCCGACATCATCTGGGCGGAAGCTGGCAACCCGACTGCGAGAACAACGAATAAAGCTGCGTAACGAAATAATTTGTTCATACGATGATATATTGATTAATTATTCAGCGGTGTCCCACAGTATACCACTTTTAAACAAATTTATACATCCTCACCTCACTCAACGACAATCTTTCCTCTCATCTCCATATGCCCCTCGCCGCACCAGACGGAACAAAAAAATTCGAATGTTCCCGCCTTGCTCGCCGTGAATTCCACCACGGCGCCGTCGGGGGGGATGTCCTGATTGACCCCGAGGTCGGGAATGACCAACCCATGCTTCACGTCGGCATTATGGACGATGAGGCGAACCAGCTCGCCTGGCTTGGCGGTGATAGTATTCGGATCCCACGCATACTGCCGCACACCGATGTGGATGGTCCGTTCCGTCACGCCGTTGACCACTTCCGTACTGGGCGGAGGAAAATTCCCCGCGTTCCAATCTTTGCCCGGTACCGCTACGGGCGGGGCATCCTCGATCGGGACAGTTTTTTCTTCACTCACATTGCTTTGATTCGCTTGAAGTTTTTCTTCCGATTTATTTGTATCACCCGCAGATGGCGAACTAACCGGCGCTTGCTCCGCAAGCTTTACCGGCTCACCGGTGTCCTTTGAAAAAAATGCTTTGTAAGCCCACCACGAAACTCCTTCCATAAGAGCCAGGACGAGAATGACAATAAGTATGGCTTTTTTCATATTATATTGCGGGTCATCCCCGAGAGAACGCCTGATAAGTTACTGTTTCGTGCTGTTGAAGAGAAATGCAAACAACCACACTCCGAGGAGAGCCACGATATTCCAGATGACAAGACCGGAGATAAAAGTGCTAAGCGTCAGGACATCCGTGCCGAGACTTCCTTTGGTATGCAGAGCATACAGCATAAAGGTTTCCCGGATCGATGGGAACAAGAGAACGCCGAGATAACACACGGCATACACGATGCTTACCCAATAAGTGGCAACTTTCAAAAGATGATTTGTGTTGATCATAAGAAATATTTTAACAAATTAATTTTTTACGCTATTTACTCTTTGCAGCAATCCACGAGCTTCATAACGATATCCTCGATTTTCCCGAAAAAAGTCTTGTCCTTCTTCGTCTTTTCGCCCACATTCACCAATTTCAATTTGACCGCCCAAAACAAGCTGTAGAGCTTATAGGCCCGTTCGAAAAACTCCTGCGCTTCCGCCTTCTTGCCTGCGGAGCGGTATTTCGTACCGACTTCTATGAGGCGCATCGAAGCCGCGAGCAGGTGTTTCGAGATGCACCAGGATTCTCCCTCATTGTCCGGCATGAGTTTCTGGAGCATTATCTTGCGCGTCTCGCGCACCTCTTCCATACAGTCGAGATACTCCCCTTTTTCCGTCTTCATGGCGCTCATGAAAAAATGTTCCTCCAGCGAAATGAGATTCATAACGGCCAGCGAGAGATCTTCTCCGGAAGAAAGATCCGCTCCGTGCTTTTCCTTGAATGCCGCAAGCTTCTTCTCCAGTTCATCGAATGAATTGATAGGCTGTTTTTCCATAAGCTAATTGATAATAATTTCTATAACGGTTGAAACGAGAACAAGTAAGATACCGATAGTGATCATCTGCTGGAAGAGAATGTGTCTCTCTGTGATGCGGGTCAAGAGGCGGCTCAGCGGCGGTGCCAGAAGAATGATCCCGGCTCCAAGTAACGCCCCCAAAAGGAAAAGGTTTATCGGATACGTCGTCCCATACTCTCCTACGAAAGGAACGAAGAGCGGCTTATACTCGATGGCCAGCGGCATGAGAGGCAGCACCGTCGTGAGATACACAAACAACGCGATAATCCAATCCTGCATTGGCAGCCGCTTGCGTTGTATCAGGCGCGCGAACCACAGTCCCATGGCCAGCGCAAAGGATCCGCTCACTATCCCAACTACCGCGCTGGAAAGCCCAAGCGACGCGGCCAAAAGCGCCAGCCCGCCGGTAGCCGCCACGCACAGCGGACAATGGGCGAGAACTATCTTTGGAAATACCGCAATAAGCAAGAGAGCCAGAACCAAAACGTAGCGCATCATACCTTTCAGATTAAATAGTGGTAAAGGTACCGACAGTACCGTCATCGGTAAATGAACGGATATCCCACTTCTCAAACTTCGGGCCGGGCATCCCCGGTGTCCCCGACGGCATGCCAGGAAGCGCGATCCCTTTGATATTCGGCCGCTCGCTCAAGAGTTTCTCTATCGCTTCAAGCGGTATGTGTCCTTCGACCACATATCCATCGATAATCGAGGTATGGCAGCTGGAAAGCTCGCTCGGAACACCATACTGGCGCTTGACCGCATCGAGATTGGCTACATTTTCCATTTTTACTGCGACGTCTTTTTTCTTCAGATAGCTGATAAAGGCGCCGCAGCACCCGCACGTAGGGGTTTTGTACACCATGATTTCTTTCCCTCCGAGAGCCGCCTGCCCGGACTCCTCTGCCTTGCCGCGGACAAAGAGGTACGTGCCTCCAATGACGATAATGATCGCGAGAAGCGAAAGAATGGTTTTCTTTCCCTGTATGGGATTTCGATGAGAAGAATTCATTTTGTTCATAAACGATGATTCATACAAATTAATCTATACGCCGCAACTTCCCCCGCCTGGTCTCTGCTCTACGGGCGTGATTTCAGTGAGAATCTGGTTGTAGCCGCTTCCGCTCGAGTATTCCTTGCCAAGCACCATCTTCGCATCAATCTTTTCCCATGCCGTTCCCTTCCCTGCGAAATACTTGGCCAGCGTCAGATACGTCTGTGGAAACCAGAAAGAATTGACCTCTAGCGCTACGCGGTACATCTCTTCTTCAGACACGCCCTGCTGTGCCATAAGCTCGAGCAATCCGAGCATCGCCATACCGTGATTGCAATCCGGAAAGAATGTGGAATTATTGCAGCAAGGCCGATAGATGCCTTGGCTCACGCGGCTGACTGTCGCTTGCTCTTCTGGATTGAGCGTGAGAAATGCATGTTTGCTATAGTGATCCATCGCCTTTCCCTTGGAGACGCTCCACCCGCCCGTAGAAGCGAATTTCCCCGCGCCTCCATAGCCCGGATCGACCATCGGACCCTTTTCTAGAATCTGATTCTTATTACCCAATCCGAATGCCCACAGCAGATTCAGCCATACGCCGGAATTCTCTGCTGTAATAGTCATCTTGCCATTCTCCGTACCGCCGAGCATTTTTTTATCTTCGTCTGAAAGCCCTCCGCGATTGGCATACAAAGCCTCAAACTTTTCCTGATCGATCACTCCCTTGGCTATCAATTGTTTCCCATAATCCTTCCAGACGACCGGCAGCTCGAAACCTGCGCTCGGAAGCACGCTCGCTTCCAAGGCAGCCGTGTCCTCTTCTTGTACCGTGGCCAGCGTATCCTGATCTTTGTTCTTGAGTAGGTTTTTTTCCCATGCCACTATGCTATCCACATTCGACACTGCTACGCCCGCCAGAAAGCCGAGAGTCACAAGCAGAACCAGGGCGGCCGGATGCCGCCTATCGAACCAGCCCGGCGAAGACTCTTTTTTTTCTTCAACTTCTCTTAGCTGTTCCATAATCATTGCTTAATACTTATAACGTTTGGCTGCTGAATTTCGCAAACTGGAAGAAGAGGAAGGAAAAGAGGAGAACCATCACAAACGGCGCCGCAAATGATACCCAGTTTTTCTTGCCCGGTCGGAAAAAACGCAGGAAAAGAGAATTGGTCACGACCGATACCGATGACAATGCCATCGCCAGACCCGCCAGCTCCGGCTTCAAGACCAAACCGAGACCGATGAACACGCGCGCCGCGATGGGAATACCCATCACATTGTAGAACAGCGCAAAGAAAAGATTCTGCCTGATCTTGTCGAAGGTTTCCTTGGAAAGTTCGAAAGCCGTCACCACATCGCGCAGATCGTTTTTCATAAGGACGATCCCTCCGGTTTCCATCGCCACATCCGTCCCTCCTCCCATCGCGATGCCGAGATCGGCTTGGGCCAAGGCCGGCGCGTCATTGATGCCGTCACCCACCATAGCCACCTTCTTTCCTTTGGCCTGCAACTCCTTCACTTTGGCGGATTTTTCCTCCGGCAAGACGCTAGCCATGACATTGTCGACACCAACTTGGTTAGCGATAGCGCGCGCTGTTCGCTCATTGTCACCGGTAATCATCCAGACTTCAAGACCGAGTTTTTTCAATTGCACCACTGCATCCTTGGAAGTGTCTTTCACCGTATCCGCTACCGCGACCGCTCCGAGCACTTCCACCTCGAAAGCCAGATACATAACTGTTTTACCTTGCGTCTCCAGCAAGGATATTTTTTGTTCCATTTCTTCCGAAAGAACAATGCCCTGATCCACTATAAGTTTCTTATTCCCAAAAGAATACCCTTTGCCATTCACTTTACCCCGTATACCCTTGCCCGGTACAGCTAAAAAATCAATCACCTGCTGATTGGCAAAACCTTTTTTCTCGGCATAGGCATAAATGGCTTCTGCCAGAGGATGCTCGGACTGCCGCTCCAGCGACGCCGCTACTGAGAGAATCTCGTCCTTCTCGACGGTTCCAAAAGAAAGAATTTCCGTTACTTCCGGTTTCCCTTTGGTAATTGTCCCGGTCTTGTCGAAAATGATAGTCGTGATTTTTCTCGTCGCCTCGAGCGGCGCGCCGCCTTTGATGAGAATGCCGTTCTCCGCTCCCTTTCCCGTCCCCACCATAAGGGCCGTCGGCGTCGCGAGACCCAGTGCGCACGGGCAGGCGATGACGATGACAGCGGTGAAGGCCATGAGCGCGAATGAGAGCGTCGCTCCGAGCACCACATACCACACGATGAACGTCAGTACCGCTATGATGATGACGGCCGGCACGAACCACATCGATATCCGATCCGCGAAATCCTGAATGGGCGCTTTGGATCCTTGGGCCTCTTCAACGAGCCGCACGATGTTCGCCAGCGTCGTCTCGCTCCCCACGCGCGTCGCCTCGAATTCAAAACTGCCGACCTTATTGACCGTCCCGCCAATCACGGTATCGCCAACATTTTTTTCTACCGGCATGCTCTCTCCGGTGATCATCGATTCATCTATGGAGGAATGCCCTTTTCTCACTCTGCCATCGACAGGAATCCGTTCTCCGGGACGCACCACCACGATATCGCCGTGGACGACCGCTTCTACTGGAATATCCATAGTTGCACCGCCGCGAGCCACGCGCGCGGTCTTGGCCTGGAGTCCCATCAGTTTTCGGATCGCATCCGACGTCTTCCCTTTAGTCCGCGCTTCGAGCCACTTGCCCAAAATCACGAAGGTGATAAGGAACGCCGCCGTCTCAAAATACAATTCCGGAATTTTCTCTCCACTCTGCCCGATCCAGGAATTGTTGTTCCACACATACAAGAAGTAATTCACTGTACTGTAGACGAAGGCCGTGGTCGTCCCGATAGCGATAAGACTGTCCATATTGAACATCTTCATCTTGAGCGATGACCACATTCCTTTGTAGAAACCGGCGCCGATCACGAACTGCACCGGGAGCGTCAAGAAAAGTGACACGATGCCCACATACGGCAAAAGCGCCGTTTTTCCGAAGAGATCAAAAAAATCAAACAGCATAAAATAGAACATCGGGAGCGACAAGGCCAGCCCGAAGTAAAATTTCCGCCGATACTCGCCCTCCACACGCTCCCGTTTCTTCTTCTCATACTCCGTATCCTTGGGATCAATCTCCTCCGCTTGGTAGCCCGCTTTTTCCACCGCTTCTTTCAGCGTAGGAATTCCTGTTTGACTGTTATCGAATATGACAGTGGCTTTTTCTGTACCGAAATTGACACTCGCCTGCTTCACGCCGGGTACTTTTTTCAGTGATCGCTCAATAATATTGGCACAAGAGGCACAGTGCATCCCGGTGAGAGAAAGCTCCACTCTTTTTTCCATACTCACTGGTTGTGTTGTATTCATAATATGTAAGAATTAAGAGCACTATTTATAGATTTCATTTTTCTTTGTCATCCCGACCCCAGCCCGCAATAGCTACACTAACTGCGTTGCTGGCGGGGAGTCTCCGAGTGGAGAGATCTGTCTCTCTAATCTATTCTAAAGTCTGAAGTAAAACAGATAGATTCCTCGACCTGCCTCGCCGACTCATCAAGGCGGGCAAGCTCGGAATAACACTCAAGAAGTCAGTAATAACTAATCGACGGCATTGATAACGCCGCGATACATCCCCATACTGCAGCTGAACGGAATAGCTCCTAATTTGTCCGGCATAAATTCAAACACATTCTCTCCAGGCTGAAGCACCTCGCGGATACCCATTTTCGGCATCATGAAACTGCGCGCGCACGTATACGAAGCCTGCGAATCGATAATGAGCTTTACCGGTCGCCCTTTTTTCACCGTAAGCTGGCTCGGGAAATAACCGTTGGCCCGCTGGGCGATGCGGATGACCTGCGGCTCCTTGGCGAGAGCGAAGGTTTTCGCCACGGCGCTTCCTTGAAACAAATTCGGTCCAAGATTAACCAAAGCGTACCCGTTCTGGAAATTGAAAATGCCCAGCGCGATGACGATGACGCCCGCTGTCTTGAAGAAGAATCTTCGAAAGGCTCCTTGCGCCGCGGCCGCCACTCCCCCGATTCCCAAGAGTCCCGGCGCCGTTCCCAAGGCGAATGTCCCCATCGTCAGCGCGCCGATAAGCGGACTGCCAGTTGCCACAACGAAGAGCTGCGTCAATTGCGTGAATCCGCACGGCAAGAAAAAGGTCATCACCCCGAGAAGCGCCGCGCGCGAATGACTGTATTCTTTTTTTGATTGCGACTGGATACCGAGTACCCGAGCGATACTTTTGGGAAGCGTCAATTTCCATGCCGAAAGGCGCGGGAAAAGTTCCAGAAGCTGGAATCCCACCAAGAGCATCACGCCGCCGATGATGAGCGTCAGCGTCCCGACGGAAAGCGCTGACAGCTGGAATGTCGCGCCAAGATAGCCAAGCAAGCCTCCCAGAAGCGCAAAACCGCCGATGCGCCCCATGTTGAAATACACATTGGGGAGGAATTTCTGCCGGACGCTCGCTTCCGGATGCCGCTCGCTAAAGCGCGCTGACACCGCCAATACCAACCCGCCCACCATCGCCATACAAGTCGAGAACCCGGCGACCAGACCCAAAAGAAGAACGAATGGGATGCTCGAGAGCCTCTCGGATGATGCCAGAGATATTTCAAAAAGCCCCAGTGATTTCGCCACCATAAAAAGCACGAAGACGATACCCAAGGCGAAGAGCATTTCTACCCACGCCTCTATATCCCGGGCTATCCAAGGCCGCTTCCCTTTGCCTATATCATATCCAGCATTCCGTACCGCTCTCTCGAGCGCTTTCAAATCCGGTCGCGTCTCTTCATAAAATATTTCTGCCACACCCGAACGGAAATGGGTTTTTACTTTTTCCACGCCAGGAACCGACGAAAGTCCATCTTCCGTCAAAAGTTCACACGAACGGCAGTGCATGCCAGCAATGTCGATGATTATTTTATGCATAGATTCATTGTTACATATTGAAGAAACAAAAACCACTTCTTAAGTAAAGAAACGGCGTGGCGGCGCTCTCCGGAAGAAAAGTAAAAACTTCCCTCATCCTGCGAGAAACACCGCAAAAAATCTATTCTATTTTGACCACGGAAAAAAGAATGTCCGGGGACGGGGGATGTGCCCCTGCGAGATCCGTCGGATCGGAAGAAAGTTCAGTAAATTGAAGCTGGTCGGTTTGAGAAACAATAGCTAAAACATCTGGAACGCTGTCAACGCTTGTTTTCTTGGTCGCTGTGACCTGCGGCATCGTGCTGATACAATCGAAAGTACATGTGCTCATCGTAGATGCCGAGGCATCACCACTCTGCATAATATGCGTGCTCTCTTCCGCTCCCTGCTCATTCATGTGCATGACAGACATATCCATGGAGTCTCCACCCTCCGCTTGCGCCGCCATCGGATACAGACAAAAGCTTCCCGCAAACGATGCCAGAGCGACGATCAGGCTTCCCGTAACGATTTTTTTCAGAGATTTCATTGCGACTACACTGTACTACATTTTTTCATTTATGGCAATTATGAAACTTTGCCGATGAATGCTATACTCGATATGAAAAGCCTTCAGAAAGGACTGCGATAAATTGAAACCCACCTGGATTGCAGGGAAAAATATATTTTTTCCGTTAATCTTTTTCAAGGGATTCAGCCGCTCTCCCGCATTGACCCCGTTAGATATTTTATACTTCGGTATGAGATTCCCTAACGGGGATGGGCTTTTTTAGTTTTTAGGATGCATTATTTACCACAAGATATCTGACGGGGTTGAGGGCTTTTTGCTTGTAAAAATAAAAACGACCTCTGCACTTTTTTGAGCGCTCGGGTCGTCATTTCCGCTTCATCGAAATGGCCTTTAGTTTCTCACGAACCGGGGTTTACATTCCATGTTTCCTGCTGCGTGTCCACCTCTACCGCGGATACTTTCCCTTGAATGATATTCACGAAGTAGCCACAGGCGGTCTTGGAAACATCTGTTTTCTCTAGCATCTGGGGAATAGGGTGCCCCTGTCTGCGCAAAGCCGCCCGTGCCAAGAAAGCTGGTGAATTGCCATGCCCCACGATAATGACACAGGAGGCGCTCTCAGCTAAAGTGTGCCTTTCCAGTCTTTCCAGAAGATCCAATGCCTGTTCTTCGTCGGGAGGCGTCCAATTTCCTTTCGTAAGAACGGTCATCACAATACGAGTAGCATCTGAATTAATCATCCACGCTGATTGATATGCGCGTGGGTATTGCCCGCAGGCCATCATTATACGCGGATTCTGGTGATGCCTCAAAATGTCGTTTATGCCCTTTCGAAGAAGGATTACCTGTCTCTCACCATACTTGTTCAGCGGTGAAGTCGCTTCTGCTCCATATTCTCCATGCCGGAAGATGCCGAGATAACTCATTCCCATGATGCCCTCCTTTGGTTAGCCAAATAAATGTTGTCAAAGAAAAGGTTAAGATAGCACGCCTGATACTACCGGTCAATGGTCAATGCATACAAAAAACGCCCTCAATGAGAGCGCTTTCTGTAAAGCTTGGTTAGCTTTAGGCACGTGACACGCCGACTGCGGCCGGGCCTTTTTCACCCTGAACGACTTCAAAGGTAACGGCATCGCCGACCTTCAATTCGTCATAGGTAACACCAACCAATTCTTTGGAATGAAAGAAAAGATCCTTCTCTTCGCCTTCGCGAGAAATGAATCCAAATCCTCTGTCCGTAAGAGTCTTGATAACTCCGTTCATATTGATTCTATTACGATTGCTTAATACCGGGAAAACTCGACTCTGTTTTCTGTGTCTACTACACCTGAGTACTATAGCGCAGAAGCTACTTTTTGTCAATCCCGCACTAACTTTGCTTAATTTTTCTTTAAAAAGTGATAAAAATTGGCAAGTTTTTACATAGCATGAGACAGAAATAATAGAAGATATCCTTATATACAAAGCAAAGTTAGTGCGGGATCAACCACCGATTAGAAAACACGCTACACGCTTATTACTTCACCTAGCCCCCCAAGATTGGTAACATCGGTAAACCCAAGAAGAGTGAGCGCCTCCTTGGCTGTTTCAGAACGGTGGCCTGAGCGACAGTACAGCTCTATGGCGGTACTTTTTGGCATACCTTTCAATATGCCCAACTCCCCGGCGCATATTTCATCGACAGGAATATTCAAAGCACCTGAAGCGTGACGTTCCTCAAATTCTTCTCGTGTCCGCACATCGATAAGAAGCGGCATACTTTTTTATTACTGTTTCAGCCCTCCTTTTGGAATTACGTAATTAGTTACGTAATAACCGAAGAGACACTTGATGCTTTTCCCCCTACTGGCAATTCAGGGCTTTGCGCCAACCAGCGGCTTGTGCTTCAGCTTCCGAACAGAACCACTGTTCACCGCGGCTTTCTTCGACAGTTGTTTTGGCATACGAACCGCAGCCGACCAGATGATAAATTTTTTCGCCAGTGGTACTGATGTTGCCCTTGATGGCGCAATCACCGGACGTATTTTCTTTGGCAATAGCCTCCTGGGAAACAGTAGCGGCTTGAGTCGCGCCGAGAGGACAGGCCGCCCACAGGCCGTTTTTTGATTCTTCCGCTTCCCGCTGAGCCGCCACGATTTGCTCCTGATAATGTATGTCTGGCGGATAGGAATAAGAATACGCGAACCCTTGTCGCACCAGTTCCAGATTAATGAACGTATCGCCGACATACACATAGCGCAAAAGTCTTTTGTATTTGTCACGGTCGGTCGTATCTTTTTCCAGCCGGATGGTTTTCCCCATTACCAGTTTCTTGTTCTTATTGGAAGCTTCCACACCGAAGCATTGGACAGGCTTCCTGGGATCCACGGTTTCCGGCGTATCGATGCCGATGTAGCGCACCCGCTCCCCGCCCTCGATTTCGATCGTATCGCCGTCAACGACGCGGGTAACCTTGAACTCACCGACGAAAGATTGCCTGTCGTCGCCTGTCTCTTGCACGCTGTTATTCTCGCTTGGCACGTTTGGGCTTGGCGGCAGTGGAGCCCGTTTCCCCAGCTCAAACCCGATTCCCATGCCGATAAGCAAGACTAAAACACCGGAAAAGATAATGGAAAGTTTTTTCATTTTTCAATTATACACCCTATCAAATAGTACTTCGCAATTTCCACCAGGTTCACCCCGTGAAATCCCGCTAGCGGGCACTCAGTCGATTCAAAAAGGTACCTGCATTGCTAGTCAGTAGCTTTCTTTGACCTTCCGGAGCCTGGCATTGCCCTTCCATAGCCTTGTGCGTAGGAGGGTGCGAAGGAGGTGGCGAAGGATAGACCCCTTTTCTTTTCTACTCCAATGTTCTCAAGAATTTGAGAGTAACACGAGATGAGTGGAAAGAAGCCAGCCCCCCTGCTTTATATCGCAATAATCCAATCCAAAAATTTATTTTCTCTTTTGTGGATGAAAAAACCCCTGCCCTCCGCCAGCCGGCGGATATGGAGGGAGCAGAGGGCTGGCCTTATTCGCTCAAAAACATCTTATCTGGCATGAGATAATTGTTCATCGTATCTCTTCAAAAGTTCCCGTTGGTCTCCACTGGCTTTTTTTTGCCACCTCTAGAAAAACTGCTTTTTTTCTTCTTTCGAGGCACGGTAAAAGAAATCCGATACCTTATCAGATTTTGCCTCTTTCTTCTTAAATAAGCCGAAAATGCTTTTCATAGACGTTTTTCTAGTTCATCGGCAGTATAGCCTATATTCACATGATTATCATCCCCTTGACACAGGCGCCCATTCTGCTAGACTATAAATATTCAGACGAAAAGGGATCCGAACGGCTCACTGCCTCAGGAGCCCTTTTCTTTTGTTTTTAAAATTATCTTTTGAAATTACCTTTTTCCCTGTTTGTTTTTCAATATCCTTTCGAGTTCTCCCCGCGACTTGTCCACCCTTCTTTGCATCTTGAGAAAGTTCTGGCAAACCTTTGGAATTCCTGGTAACGGTAATTTCTGTCGTGGTCGCTTCACCCAGCATAGTGAGAATAAGCTCAAGTTCGGACATATGGTCTCGAGGATTATCTGGGTTACTGAGTGATTTGAATTCCTTAATTTGTTTTGCATCCATTTCAAAAGCACCTCTATAGATTTCATTGGTGAGAATTGCAAAATCAAAGCCTTCTCTGGCACCCCGTCCTTGCCACTCATCCGTGAGCGTATTGCGAACGTTGATACCGCGCATTCGCTTGGCTATCCAGTCATCCTGGTAGCCCTTTTGTTCGTATATTTTCTTGGCGCGCACAATTGCCCGCTCGGGATCTTGGATTTCCTCAATACGTTCCTGTCCGACTCGTGCCAGCCACTGCTTGAATGGTTCTGCTTTCGGGGATGGAATTGATTGAATAATACGGAGGATGCCCTGTATTTTCGCCATATTTTCTTCACGCCGCTTACCATCTTTTGAGATTATTTGAAGGGGGGTACAAAGTGTACCCCAGTTGGCAGAAAGCTCTGCATCACGTGTACGCATCTTTTTGATATACTGTTTTACATCATTTGAGTCAGTCAAAGCTTGCACCACGTCTGATAGAGAGAAATACCACTGATCATTATGCCAGGTTCTGCGCACTTCTTTTTCTTCGAAGATTATCGGATGTACAGTATTTTGTTCTTTTTTAGTCATAACATATTGTTTGCATCACTTACATATACAATAATACAGCAGGTCACAAAAACATGTCAAGGAAGAAAGGATTCCCGAACACTCCCCCGTACCACGCGAGAAAGGCTATCAGAACGAATTGCGATCCGACCAATATGTAGCCTGCATGGAGGGATACCGTTGTTCCTTTCAAGCTAGCGTATTCCCGTATCAATATCAAAATCAACGGTACTCGTCTCAGACGCAGTAACGGTCACTTTCATCAGGACACGGCGCGAATTCGCACAAGGGTTCGCTCCTTCCGACTGCCGACCCATCCGGACAGATCTTCGCCTCCATCGTGCATCCGACCTGCTTTGGCTGTTTCTTTCCGAACAGCAAAAAACCGGCCACGCCGACAATACCGAGAAAGAGAATACCAATTATGATAATTGATGATTTCGTAATGTACATAAGGAATTACGTAATTATACACCCCGTGAAATCCATATCAAAAAATGTACCTGCATTGCTAGTCAGTAGCTTTCTTTGACCTTCCGGAGCCTGGCATTGCCCTTTCGTAGCCTTGTGCGTAGGAGGGTGCGAAGGAGGTGGCGAAGGGTAGACCTCTTTTCTTTTCTACTCCAATGTTCTCAAGAACTTGAGAATAAGACGAGATTGAGCGAAATAGTTAGTATACGTTTTAAGAACATACCAACATACTCCAGTATGTAAGGATGTCGTTATTGATGTGAAGGGACTAATCACCCCCGCCCCTTCTTTTGTAATGGCCCAAAGGACAAACACGAGATTCAAATTCGTTTTTACCAGTACGGCTGGCCAGAGCGCTTCTCGACATAGAGGATCTGCCAGAATTTCCGCCCCAGAAAAAATCCAGTGAGGAGACCGGCGAGCGAGAGGAGTTTCCCCCCGACACCATGGATGACTCGCCAGTTCTGCCAGACGAAACTATCCCCATAGACGTCATAGCGGTTGGCAACCAGGTGCAAAGTCGGAATTTCGAGCGCCGCATGAACGAGCTGTGTCACGAGGAGCCCGAGGAACATAAAGGCGATGATGTAGAAAATACGTTTCATACCCCTATTCTACACCCACCCCATCGATATCAAAATACCATTTCGTCATGTACGTAATTCGTTACATGATTATACACCAAAACAAAAACCAGCCCGAAGGCTGGCTTGTTGATTCAAAGTATCTTATCTCGCATGAGATAATTGTTCATCATATTTTTTCAAGAGTTCTCGTTGATCTTCACTGGCCTTTTTTGCCACCTCTAGAAAAACTGCCTTTTTTTCTTCTCTCGAGGCACGGTAAAAGAAATCCGATACCTTATCAGATTTTACCTCTTTCTTCTTAAATAGACCAAAAATGCTTTTCATAGACGTTTTTTTAGTTCATCAGCAGTATAGCCTATATTCAGACAAAAAGGGACCCGAACGGCTAATTACCTAAGGAGCCATTTTCTTTTTTTGCCTCAAAAAGCTTTTGAACATTCTTATTTACCGTCAGCGACTTCATCTGGGTAATAGCAGTTTCGTTGAGTTTCACTAGCCTATCCTTCTGAGACATCCCCATTTTGATAAACTCCGCATTCAAACTTTCAAGATTTGCCAAACACACCAACTGATACACATCAGCGTAATCTCTCATATTGCCCTCACTCTTCTTATTTTTGTCTTTCCAGTTTTTTGCCGTCGTTCCAAAGAGTGCAACATTCAAAACGTCCGCCTCATTGGCATAGGTTACGTTCGCATCTTTCTGGGATAATTTCTGAGGAACTATAATGCTTTCTTTTATTGCATCCGTATGAATTTTATAATTAATCTTTGTCAGCATGCGCTTTGCGTCCCAACCGACAGCCAGCCTTTCGTTTTCTTCAGCTTTTAGCCTCTGAAATTCTTTGATCAAGTACAGTTTGAACTCCGCACTAATCCAAGACGCAAACTCAAAAGCAATGTCCTTGTGGGCAAAGGTTCCCCCTCCGTACCGTCCTGCCTTATTTATCATCCCAACAGCTTTTACCGCTTCAATCCAACGTTTCGGGGTTAAAGAAAAACTGTTAGAACCAGCCATTTTTCTAAACCCATCGAATTCGACGGGTTTAAAATTGGGATTGTTAATCTGCTCCCAAATACCCAAAAACTCTATCGTATCCCTTGTCCTCATCCAGTTCTGTATAATATAGTCCGTTCGCGCGCTATCTTTGTATTTCGCGATATCGGTAAGTGAAATATAGTCGTTTTTGTTCAGTTGGAATGTATATACCTGCAACCCTCTCGCTGTTATTTTTTTCATAGTATTACTTGTTTGCGTAACTTACATATACAATAATACAACATACCACGAACCTACGTCAAGCAACAGAAATACCAGTACCCCCCACGCAACACACAAACATTCTTCCTCTGGAGGCGGACAGGCAAGTATGTAAGGATGAGGTTGTAGAGCGAAGACGATTCCACTATTTTAATTTAATGCCCAGAGTGCATAGTTTAAGTACATCGCAAAACTTACCCAAAGGATGTACGGTAAAAGCAACCATGCGGCGAGCTTAGAGATTTTTGCGAACGCAATAATTGTGGCAAGAATAGCGAACCAGAGGAATACGATCTCAATAAGCGCACCGCCGGGACTGTGCAGACCGAAAAAGATAATCGACCAAAGCGTATTCAAGACCAGCTGGCCGAGGAATATGCCGAGGGCGATTTTAATTTGCTTTTTACGTTGTATGGCCAGCCCTTCGACTTCGCTCAGGGTTAATCCGTCGTATTCACGCCAAATTAAAAACGCCGCAATGCCCATAAGCGCAAACAGCGTCGTCCAGACCGGCCCGAATACCCACGCCGGAGGATTGAGAGCCGGCTTCACAATTCCTGCATACCAGCCGGCAATGGACGGGGACGTGAAAAAAGCGCCTATCACTCCCGCCATCTCGGAAATGACAATCGATGTCACCAATTTGAAAAAATTTTTCAATCTCATATTTTTTTATCCTCATACCAACAAACTCCAGTTTGTAAGGATGAGATTAGGGGCGCAACTATCAAAAAGCTTTCTACATTGCTATTCCCTAGCTTTGCGAAGGATAGACCCATTTTCTTTTCTTTTTGTTTTTACAACATACCAACATTCTCAAGTATGTTGGGGTGTTGCATGGGAGATTATGGTTTCACGTTCGCCTGAATCCATTGCTCGATACTATCAACCAGCTGGAGAGCCTTCTCTCTATCATTCAGTTCGACTTGATATCTAGTCCCGAGATCATTCCCCCACAGAGGACCAGATCCTTCGTGAAGAGCCGGAAAAAGTTCTTTCTGTATGAGATCCCTCACACGCCAAGCCTGATCTCCAAACTTCTCCTTGGGAATTGTCAGAATCAGCCGTCCCTGACCAGCATCATGCAAGGTACAGAATTTGATATTTTCAATACCGGCAGCCTTCTCATGTGGTAACTCAGGAGTAGTCATAAAAATAATAATTACTAACTTATGTCTCTAGTATACACTAGTCAACAGCACCTCATCGACATCGAGAGAGAGTTTTGTCAGGTACGTAGTTAATTACGAAATTATCAAAAAGGTACCTGTTTACCCGCCCCTGGGAGGGATCCCTTTTCTTTTTTACAATATACCAACATTCTCAAGTATGTTGGGGTGTCGTTATTTACATATCAAAAAGGTACCTGCATTGCTATTCCGTAGCCTCGGCAAAGGATAGACCCCTTTTCTTTATCAAAGTTGCAAAAAATAAAAGAAGGACTATAATAGAAACCGAAAAAGCTCCTTGAAAAGCTGGCGGGGATACTTTCGGGCCAATTATTTTTGTCAGGTTAAGTTGCCTTCATTCTCCTCCTCGGGATCCTACTGGGACTCCGTGGCGGGGATAAATGAAGTGTCGATTCCCTGATAATAAATAAGAACCTAGAAAGGAAATAAATATATGACAAAGTTTGTTATATACCGCGACATTGCAGGACAATACCGATGGCGGCTAGTCGCCGCAAACGGCGAAAAAGTCGCTGCTTCAGAAGCATATGTTTCTAAGCAGGGTGCCATCAATTCTGCAAATCGTGTAAAGCAGATTGCCTATTCGGCGACCGTTGTTGATATAACAGCGTAACCAGTAGCAGTCAGTTCCTCGTCAGCTTTTTGGGAATTTTTTTATTTTTCTGTTTCACCGGTCTCAACAAAACATTCTGTTTGCTCAAGTACCAATTCCATTGCAGATAATCCTCAACACAGACGTTATATTGTTTCTTTAAAATATTCACTTAGTTTACTTATGAATTCTTTGGTATCCAGAAAATAATTGGGGTAGGCTTTTTTTAATTCTCTTGTAGTATCTGCTGACACAAGAACTATATCTCTGTCCTCTTTATTTTTAAACATTCTTTCTTCAAGTCTTGAATATTCTGAATTTGCAAACTCCTCTTGGGATCTTTTATAAGCTGAGATTTGTAACTCTTTTGTTGTAAGATCCAAATTCAAAAGATAGAAATCGAACTTATCTTTTGTTCCTTCCTCAAATTTCTCAATAATTTTATGAATCTTCGCCCATTCATTCATTTTTTTGACAACCTTTAACTGTTTTGCTAGCGCTTGTATTCGTTTCCGTAGTTCACTCTTATCAGTAGGAGTACCAGGAACTATTGGCATGTTTTCCATATTAGCAAATGCAGAACTAACCAATTTAAAGAAATCCATCCATTCTTTTTCTCCTTCGTTAGACTTAATTGCCTGTCTAGTAAAATGATCTACAGTTTCAACGGCTGTGGCCCAATAATGTTGGAGGTTTGTCCTAATCTGTATTTCAACTAACAATCCATCATATTCCTTATTTTTATCACTATAATATTTGTAGACTAAATGAAAGCTTCTATATCCGTCTTGTTTTGGATTTTGTATATAATCTTTCTTATTAGCTAATTTATGCTTTAAACCCCTACTTTTTTCATATATTTTAACAAGTTTATTAACTTTTAAAATACTTGGTAAAACAGATCTACACCCTCCGACATCTTGCATTCTTGACATT
This sequence comes from Candidatus Moranbacteria bacterium RIFCSPLOWO2_12_FULL_48_12, assembly GCA_001784735.1. Taxonomy (GTDB): domain Bacteria; phylum Patescibacteriota; class Minisyncoccia; order Moranbacterales; family UBA1568; genus UBA1568. Next base: position 19,943 of record MFSB01000001.1, on the reverse strand, counting down.
TTCATTTTACTCGTCTGGTCGCGTTTGAGTTTATTTAGTATTGATGAGGCACGTTTAAGACGACGAGTAACCAGTGCTGATGTATCAACTTGTTTGGAAATACGCTTTAACCTTACAGCAAAAGTATGCAGCGGAAAACTATGGGATGAGCGCCAATTGGTCAAAATATCAATAGCGTTACTTATATCACTAGGCGATTTACCTGGAGAAATTAGCACATCTCCAGCTTTATTCACTTGATTTTTTGAGTAACTTAATCTAGTCCATTCCATAGTATTTACTTAAGATTTTTTTATTATACTTTCTGTCATATTGTCAAAATCTTTTAGTAAACCATGCCCCAAATTCTAAAAATTATCCAGCTCTCTTTTTTCAATTGCCTATTCATCGCAGTAAACAACCTTACTCATATGATCTTAAAACTTTTTGAGCGTACGAGTCGTATACTATTGTAGTCTTCTGGATCTACAAATTTAAACTGCCAAATGTAATATGTATCTTCAATATCATTTTTTTCAAAGAAAAGAAGGTAGACCTTTTTTGCCGTATGCTCCTGCCATTGCCTAAAAGGATAGTAAAGTTGCCTAATTATTGTGTTGGCGGTTCCTGAACTCTTGGCCTCGATTAGAACTACTTGATTTTTCCCTTCATACCCAGCATCAACTTCAGTTTGTACGCTGTGCGCCTCCAGTAACTGACTCCCAACTTTAAAAGAAAATTGAGGCGTAAACTTTCTTCCGCGAATAGTAAGAACAAGAGTGGGATCTTTCATAAATGTCCTTATTAGACTAGCAGCATAGGCAAAGTCCAGGTGTTGCATTTCAGAATTACCTATCTTTGAAGTATCTAATTGAAAATCAAGTTTAGAATTATATATCTTTGGTTTCGTCGATATTAGTGGAACATCAACATATCCCTCCCCTTTAATAATATAGTATTGTCCGTTTGACTTAGGGAGAAGAAATAGCCCTAGATCTTTAAATATTTGAGGACGGCCTTCTCTAGAATCTTGTTTACAAAGTACACGAACTTCTTTTTCGCCTGTAGTCTTGAATCTTTGGCATGATCTTTTGATCTGCTCTGCAGTAAATGAATACTCCTCGCGGCAAGCCGCGAGGTATCTTTGACAAATTTGTCTTTGATACTCGCCGCAAGCGG
>MFSB01000001.1:0-18773 GCA_001784735.1 Candidatus Moranbacteria bacterium RIFCSPLOWO2_12_FULL_48_12 | reverse complement strand
CCTCGCGGCAAGCCGCGAGGTATCTTTGACAAATTTGTCTTTGATACTCGCCGCAAGCGGCGGGGAATTAGACCCTAATTGAGATTAAAATTGTGTTCCGCAATCCCACAGTCTCTAAAAATCTTAGCCCAAGAGGCGCTGTTTGCCATAAAATTATTTCATTTTAGATAACTCCTTGAATCTTTTGATTGACAACTCGAGATATTTTTTTTCCAGATCAATCCCAATAAACTTTCTCCCATAATAGCTGGCCGCTAAGCCTGTGGTTGAACTTCCTGTAAACGGATCAAGAACTATGTCGCCTTTATTGGTACTGGCTAACACGATTCTTTTAAGAAGTTCTATGGGCTTCTGAGTGGGGTGTTTCCCAAACGTTTTCTCCCATTTCTTGGGTGGAGAAATGACCCAAACTGAACGCATTTGCAAATTTGGTTTCTTTAAAAAATCCTCACCCCAGTCGCTGTTCTTCATCACAGCATAGTTAAAAATATGTTTCCCATTTATATCTTTTCTTGCCCAAAGAAGAGTCTCATGACTTGCTGTAAAGTATCGACAGCTCAAATTTGGAGAGGCGTTTGGTTTATACCAAGAAATGTCGTTTAAAATTTTGTAATTTAGTAACTGCAAAGCATATCCACACTGGTAGATAGAATGATACGTTCCACTAATCCAAATAGTTCCGTTCGGTTTCAATACTCTGCGACATGCATCAATCCAGTTAACGTGAAATTTAAAGTCCATTTCCGGTCCTTTGCTTACATCCCATTCCCCTTTATTCACACTAACACGTTTCCCTGCGTGTACAGAAAAACCACCATTTGAGAGCAGATAAGGAGGATCGGCAAAAATCATATCAACAGAGTTTTCCGACAACTCTTCCAAAATCTTCAAACTATCGGCATGATACAGAACAAAATCATCAGCCTTAAAAAATGGCTTCTCTTTAATTGTACTCAGAATTTTTTTCCCCATATTTTTATTTACTCCGACAATCCCGTACCGTAAAGTCGCCCCAGTTAAATAACACTTCTCGATTTAACGGGGTAAACCTTTTACTTTTTCCAATCCTTAATCAACACCCCGCCACGGACGCGTTTGACGGTCACTTTCTGCTTTTCCTTCCAGCCTAAACCTCGCACCAACTCAATGGACAAGGTCAGCCCGATAGACTTCCCTCCGAGCTTGGTCAGTTTCCTGATATTTTTGTCTCCCATTGTTCGTTTTTTCATACTGCGTAACCTGTTACGTAATGAATTACATACCTCCCCTCTCTCCATCCTACCATCAATAATCCCCATTATCAAACAAAAAAGATACCTGTTTTACGGGCAGGCTGCGAGTTACTTTTCTTCCAATTGGAGCGGCTGGATAGGAGAAAGAACAGCTTTCGGATTTAACGAGGTTTACCCCGTGAAATTGCGAAGCACCGATACAATCGGATTTAACGGGGACGGTCATAACGAACCATCAGGATGGCAGAAGCAAGGATATAACCGTTCATCGCTTTTTCTAATTCATCTTTTCCGGCCGTCGCGGGAAGATCAAGACGCGTATCGAGCGCGTAGAGCTTGAAAAAGTAGCGATGCTCGCGATCCGGCGGACAGGCTCCGATAAACCCCGTTGTCCCACGGCCATTCTTGCCTTCGATAGCTCCACTCGGTACGCTATTCTCTTCGATTCCTACTGTTGCTGGTTCGATATTCCACATTGTCCAATGAACAAAAAGTCCCTCTGGATGGCGATCTCTCGGCACGTCAGGATCGTCCATGATAAGCGCCAGACTCTTGGCTTCAGCCGGTACATCCGCGAATGCAAGAGGCGGATTGACACCTACACCGTCGCAGGTATACGTGGCTGGGAGCAAACCGTTTTCTTCAAAGGCGGGACTGGTGATACGCATAATGGTAGAGATTGAAAAAATTGTTTACCATTTCCTGATCAGCTATTTGAGAGGAGATGGAGAAATATCTCCAGGCTGCTGACCGGGGTACGTCGGCAAAAGCAGCTGAGCCTTCGCTATATCGCAATTTTTCCCAGCGGTATGTTCGTTCCAGATCGGACTGCTCCCATTATAGACGGAAGCTCCTGCGGTACCGGTTTGGGAAGCCAGCGCGAAAGTCGCACAGAGTTCGAATTCTCCCACCCGTGCCGCTCCCTCCGTCTGCGACGGGGTGACGACGCGGTAGCTGTAGGCGGCCTTGGTTTCCGGATCCTGCATAAAGCTGCTGCAATAGCTGAACTGGCTCGCTTGCCTGAGATCAGCGAGGGATGGAGGCAGCTGTCCGAAAGTCCGAGCGTAGTTCTCGATGCAATTGGAGAGCGAGCTCAAGTGTTCGACCCGCGTGCGGTCGAACGCCCGGTTGCGTTCGGTCGTCGGCGATCCGCCGGCGATGAATCCTAAGACAACAGCCACAGCGACCAGCGCGATCACTCCGCGTCCGAAGAACTGAAAAACCCTCCGCGGGATATCCAGATGATATTGGATCTTGCGGCGCTCCAAATAGTAAAAACCGAAAATGATTCCGGCGATGACCAGAATAGTCAGCGCCTTCAAGAAGAAACGGGCTGTAATCTCGCCCTGCAGAAGCGTGAAGACCACCGCGATGAGATCGCCGACAACGGTCACCGCAGCGATGAGCAAAACCAGATACGTGAGCCATTTGGAAAGGCGCGATTCGGTCCGGCCTTCATCTTCCCGAAACTTGCGAAACCATATCCGCAAAGCAAAATAATACAAAGGAAACCCGATCACGAGCGCGGCGATAGAATAATGGATGGTACTCGTAATGGAAGCTTCCGTGTACCAGCTCATCGCATCGAGCGCATCGGGAAAATATTTGTTGATGACCTGAAAAAAGAGCGTCCCGAGAGCGGTCGCAACTATCCCGAGCAAAATGAATGAAAAAAAGTTGATGACGATATCCACCGTCGAGGATTTCCGGGAAAGCGCCGGCCGATTGCCCTCGCTCGGTACCGGCACTCCGTATGCGACGAGACCGACCCGATAGGCGGCATCGGACTCTTCTTCCGACCAGCCGACAGCAAGCAACTCTTCGCGCACTTCGGCCTTGGAAACACCGGCGCGAATGCGGCCTGCCACATATTCCGAGAGATTATTCATATCCATATGTATGACTTAATAATTTACAGGTTCATTATACCACTTTCTCTTCACGGAGTTTCCGAGCCTCTTCTCTTTTGCACACTATACATCGCGTTCGCGTATTAGTGTGTGCAAGCAAATAGGTGCCAACAACGTCACAACAAAACCGTAGGGAAATTGCTACGCGCATTATAACAATTTCTCTTCATTAAGTTTCCGGATTTTTTCTTGCACGCCGCGGTTGTATCCTCCGAGGGAACCGTCACTTTTTATCACTCTGTGGCAGGGAATGGCCGGGTCGAAATTTTTCTTGAGAAGAGAACCGACGGCACGGAACGCTTTTGGGCTACCAGCACGTTTGGCTACAACAGCGTACGACATCGTTTTCCCCCGCGGGATCTTTTTTACGACCGCCAATACTTTCTTAGCAAACCCAGCACCTTTTCGAATTCGTAAAGAGTTAAGACTTGCGGCTCGAAGATATGGATCATACCTTGCGCACGAACACGTGGCTTTAGAAAGGTGCTGGGTAAACGAACGCATATTTTCTATTGCAAATTCAATTTCCAACAGACTTCTTCTGATGGCCGACATTCTTGATACCCATGTTTTTCACTTTTCCTTCAAGACGATGGGCCTCATGCATCACTTTGACATCCTTTATGTGCGCCAACAGCCGAGAGTCCTGCTTGCCTCGCTTGGCATCGCTTTTTTCCTCTTTTTTTGCCGGAAGTCTCATAGGCGTGCGCATTAAAAATAATGATACCTCTTTTCTTCCATCTTACCACTAGCGGCGCCCTTTTTCCAGTCGGCGAAACCAGTGTATTGCGTATGGACAAAAGGGCTTTTCTCCGTTACAATAGCCATATTTGTAACGGATCGTCAGCTCAGGCTTGCCCCGTCACCTATTCAAGAAAAGATTTGCTATTATCACTAATCGTAAGACGAGTCGCCTAGCGGCTCACGCCTTTCCATCATCATTTATTTTTTCCACAATAGATGACGGGGTGAAGTAGAGCACCGCAGGCGTGCAACCCCGCACCAAATCCGATCCAGTATAGTTTTGCTATAATATGGGGATGTAGCTCAGTTGGTAGAGCACCGCATTTGCAATGCGGGGGTCAGGAGTTCGAATCTCCTCATCTCCACCAGGTTTATAGGATTTTAGTGCGGGTCAAGTTACGGGAGCCCGCTTCGCCAAAGCTCCAGCGAGACGAGTCGCCGGTTCGAATCCGGCACGGTCCACCATAATCCTTTTCCTTGAATCTTTTTCACATTTGTGATAGCATTGGGAATGCTATTTTACAAAAAAGTGGATATCCAAAGGGTGATTAGCTCAGTTGGTTAGAGCGCTACACTGATAATGTAGAGGTCCCAAGTTCGAATCTTGGATCACCCACCGGTTTAACTTACAACTCGCAACTAACAACTTAAACAGAGAACGGGTGATTGCTTTTTCTGATTTATTGTTGTAGGTTGAAGGTTGTCAGTTATTAGTTAAAGAATACAGCGGGGTAGAGCAGGGTTGGTAAGTCAGCTTGTTTGGCTCATAATGAGGAGAAGGAAGTCTAAATAAAGCAAGAGTCATATACAGCGGGGTAGAGCAGTCTGGCAGCTCGTCTGGCTCATAACCAGAAGGTCGGTGGTTCGAATCCACCCCCCGCAACACACAACGGCTCACAACCAACAGTAGGCAACAGTGACAGAGTTGTACATTGTTCGTTGTGAGTTATTTGTTTAAAGTTGCCAGGGTAGCTCAGTTGGTTAGAGCACGGGACTCATAAGCCCGGGGTCGCGAGTTCGAATCTCGCCCCTGGTACCACGAAGAGCAGCTACGCCGCCTCGTGGCGCAGCTGGGATGAGTGAGCCCCGCGATGAACGTAGTGAATTTTGCGGGGCAAGAAAATGATATTGGACCGGTAGCTCAGCTGGTTAGAGCGCTTCCCTGTCACGGAAGAGGTCGCGGGTTCGAATCCCGTCCGGTCCGCCACAGTTAAAAAGCAGAATCATTAGGTTCTGTTTTTTATTTTTCCTAAACACTATTTGCAGTCAAAACAAAACATCGTTACAATAAATCCAGCACCTTCACCACAGGGTATTAACCCCCATGGGAAGGATTTTATGTTTCCATTCATCCCCGTGGCAAGACCACAGGGTATTCTGGAAGGTGCTGGATAAATGACATTGAACAAAAAACAATTCTCTCTGCTCACATTTATGCATCCGACTGCCATCCTCTACGCCTTGAGTCTCATCCCCGGAATCGGAAACAAGACACTGCGTGATTTGATTGTCCATTTTGGTAGTGCTGAGGCCATATGGGAAGCCGATGAAAAATCCCTGCTGGCTATTGATGGCCTCGGTCCTATCACCGTTGCCGCCATTATTGCTGGAAGAAAATCTCTCCAGCCGGATGAAGAATGGAAACGCGTCGAGAACCAAGGAATACACACCCTGGCTTTCACGGATGAAAAATACCCGCGCCTCTTGAAAGAAATCCCCGATGCGCCGATGATTCTTTTTACGCGCGGTAACTATGACTGGGCAGATAAGCCCCTCATCGCCATCGTCGGTACACGGAAATTTACCAGCTACGGCGAGCAAGTAGCAGAGCGTCTGGCGACTGATCTGGCGCGCGCCGGATATGTGGTGGTTTCCGGTCTGGCCTTCGGCATCGATTCTATCGCCCACAAAGCTGCTCTCGAAGCCGGTTGTGAAACCCTGGCAATTCTCGGTGGCGGCATTGATGAGGCTTCCGTCTCTCCTCAATCACATCTGCCTCTGGCTCGGGCCGTAGTGAACTCCGGAGCGCTCATTTCCGAATACGCTCCTGGCACCAAACCCAGTGAAGGCACATTTCCGGCACGCGACCGCATCATCGCCGGGATGACTCTCGGCACGATCATCATCGAAGCCCCGGAAAAAAGCGGGGCGCTCATCACCGCCCGTCTGGCGCTCGATTACAATCGGGAAGTTTTTGCTGTTCCGGGATCCATCTTCTCTCCGGTGTCGCTCGGCACCCATCGCCTCATCAAAGCTGGCGCCAAAATCGTCACATCGGTACAAGACATTCTCGAAGAACTGCCTCAAACGGATACCTCGCAAAATGCCACGGGAGAGACGACCCCGCTTGAAGCACAGAACCTCTCCGCAGAAGAAGAAAAAATCTTCAAACTACTCTCGCACGAACCCCTCCACGTTGACAAGATTATTAAAGAGGCTAGACTGGAAACATCGTCTGCAAATTCCATCCTCACTCTGCTCGAAATAAAAGGGCTGATCAAAAACGTCGGCGGCATGCACTACATCAAATTGAATTAGGAATCATGAATCAGGAATCAAGAATCCTTCCCGGCACATTTTTCATAACCTAATTCATAATTCGTGATTCCTTATTCATCTCCAATATGAAGTTACTTATAGTAGAGTCTCCCTCCAAAGCCAAGACCATCGAAAAATATCTCGACCATGAATACCGTGTGGTCGCCTCCATCGGACACATCCGCGACCTGCCGAAATCCAACAAAGACGCTATCGATATCGAGGGAGGCTTCATCCCCCGCTACGTCATTTCCCCCGGCAAGGAATCGGTCGTCGGCGAAATCAAAGCCCTCGCCAAGAAAAGCGATACTATTCTTCTCGCGACCGACCCCGATCGCGAAGGCGAAGCGATCGCGTGGCATGTCGCCGTTACTTGCGGCATCCAAGACCCCAAGCGCGTTCTTTTCTACGAAATTACCGAAAAAGCCGTGAAGGAAGCCGTCGCTCATCCGCGCAAACTCGATACGAACCTGCGCAAAGCCCAAGAAGCCCGCCGCGTCCTCGACCGCCTCGTCGGCTATGATCTCTCCGGACTTATCTGGAAAAAAGTCCGCTATGGCCTCTCGGCTGGACGCGTCCAATCCCCCGCCTTGCACATCCTCGTAGAGCGGGAGAAAGAAATCCGCGCCTTCATTCCGAAAACATACCACGTCATCGTAGCCGAATGTCTCACCGAAAAGCGAGAAAAGATTGTCTTTACCTGTACCGAAGAGCCCGCCGAGAAAAAACGCGCCGAAGAAATTCTCATGATCGCGCGAAAAAAATCCTGGGAAATCATCGACGTCACTGCCACAGAAGCTGCCCGCCGTCCCTACGCCCCCTTCACCACATCTACTCTTCAGCAGGCTGGCAGTTCGCGACTGGGCATGTCTCCCTCTCGGACGATGCGCGCCGCGCAGAAACTGTATGAAAAAGGCCATATCACCTATATGCGTACCGATAGCATCTCGCTGTCCGAGACCGCTCTGCCGGAAATCATCGCAGCGGTAAAGAAAGAATTCGGCGAACAGTATCTCGCTGTCCGTCGCTACAAGACAAAAAGCAAGAATGCCCAAGAAGCCCACGAAGCCATCCGTCCGACCGATCCGTCCAAAAAGTCCGTCGGTCTTACTGATGATGAAAAAAAATTGTATACCCTGATCCGCATCCGCACGCTGGCCAGCCAAATGGCCGAAGCCAAAATTTTGCGTACCAAAATCCTTGCCAATACCGAGGGCAGAGCGCTCCCGGATTTCGGAGCCAATGGTTCTCACCTCCTCTTTGACGGCTGGCTCGCCCTCGATACTGCTGCTCGCAGTGATGATGTCGAAGTTCCAAAAGTGACTCCAGGTGCACCGTTGACGCTCAAAGATATTCAGGCTGAGGCCAAAGAGACCGAACCGCCCAAGCGCTATACGGAGGCCGGTCTCGTCAAAGAGCTCGAGAAACGCGGCATCGGACGGCCGTCGACCTATGCCGCAATCGTCAAAACCATCCAGGATCGCGGCTACGTCACAAAAGAAGGCAAAGCGCTTCAAGCGACCGACGTCGGCGTCGTCGTCGATGATTTCCTTTTCCAGCATTTCGAGCATATCGTGTCCGAAACATTCACGGCGGATATGGAAAACAAGCTCGATGAAATCGCCGCCGGCAAACGCGAATACGAAGAGACGCTCAAGGATTTCTACACGCCTTTTACCAAAGAGATAAAGAGCAAAGATAAAATAGAAAAAGTGACGAACATCGGCGATGCTCCAGCAGGCACCAAGTGTCCCAAGTGCGGAGCAAAAATGGTCATCAAACTCGCGCGGAACGGAAAATTCTTCAGCTGTTCGCGCTTTCCCGAATGCGATGGCGCACTCACGGACGAAGGCAAGGTCGTCCTCCCTCCCAAAGAAACCGGCGAAAGCTGTCCCCAGTGCCAGGATGGTAAATTGATCGAACGCGATGGCAAGTTCGGAAAATTCATCGCCTGCTCCAACTTTCCGAAATGCAAATTCATTAAAAAATCAGCAGACAACGATCAACAGTCAACGGGAGTCAAGTGCCCAGTATGCAAAAAAGGAGAAATGACTGAACGACGCGGCCGCTTCGGCATCTTCTACAGCTGTTCCCATTATCCCGACTGCAAAAACGCCATCAAAGCCAAACCAACCGGTGAAATCTGCAAACTCTGCGGCGCGCTCATGATGGAAGGGACAAAAACGATTCCGAACCGCTGCAGCAAAAAGGAATGCCCGAATCATCGGCCAGATAAACTGGAGAAGAAGTGAAATTTTATGCTAAAAAACAACGCGCTCCATCGCAAGACGCTTCAATAGCATGTCTTTTACGGCATGGGCATCACCCCCACCTCCACCGCTCTCGTCGTATTCCCGGAGACGCCAGCCGACCTGATTTTAGCAACTTTGCTGCGCCAAGCAGCGTCATCACAATCAGTCAGCTTGGTATTACCGCTATCATAGAAAGAGATGGTGTAGGTGCCGGAATTGAGAGTATCGGAAATTTCGCCGTTATCACAGGTACCGAGGGCGGAAAGCGAAGAGGTTTCGAAACCGCCTTTGTATATCTTCTGAAGCATAATTTCGACTCCGGAATCGGCCACTTGGAAAGAACGGCTGGATTTTTCTGTCGAGAGAGAGGCTCGTTTCTCCGTCACGGAAACCGTGGCGATGGAGAGAGCGGAAACGAGCATAAAGGCGAGGACGATGAGAGAAAAGATGAGAACGGAGCCCTTGCGATGGGAAAGCGATTTGATTTTTACAAACATAGCATTCTTGCTAATATAATAGCCTTAAGGAAAGTATACCATAAAACAAAAAAGGCGCTAACTCACCCGTTACAAATCTAGAAGAACAGAAAACCTTCCTTATTTCTGCAGAGCCATATTAGTCTAAGAAGATGAGGGCAATCATAGCGAGCACTCCCAAGAGGACTGCCGCCAGTTGGTAGAAGAAATGTTTCATCTGCTTTGTTTTGTGGAGTTCGGGAATAAGATCAGTCAGGGCAATATAAATAAAACCTCCTGCGGCGAGAGGAAGAAAATAACCTACCAAGTGTTTTGAGAGTTCACCGAACGCAAAGAAGGCCGCAGCTCCGACAAACGCTGTAAGAGCGGACAGAAAATTGAGCACCAGAGCCCGCTTTCGCGTATAACCGGAATGCAGAAGTATGGCAAAATCCCCCACCTCCTGGGGTATCTCATGGAGAATGACTGCTACGGTGGTGGCGATACCAACGGGGATGTTTACCATGAAGCTCGCCGCGATGATGATGCCGTCCAAAAAATTATGTACGCCGTCTGAGAAAAGTACCAGCTTCCCTATGGGATGAATGTGGCCTTCCTTGGCGTCTTCGCCATGATGATGCCAATGAAGAAACTTTTCCAAAATAAAAAACAAGAGGATACCCAGAATGATGAGGACGCTGGTGGCGGTAGCGTTCGAAGACTTGTCAAGAGCCTCTGGTATGAGGTGGATAAACGCATCACCGAGAAGCGCTCCTACCGCAAGACTGATAAAGAGAAAGATATATTTTCGCAAGATATCTTCTCGAGAGGGCAGAACAAATACTCCGAGTAAAGAAATAACGCTCACCACGAGTATGCCAATAAAAGTATACAAATACACTGTCACCATAGTATTTTTCAGTTACACATTTTACACAGGCCGAAGAATTCCAGCGAATGGCGCAAGGTCAAAAAGTTTTTCACTGCGGCGGCTCTCTTTGCTTCCTCCTTAAGTTTTTTTTCATCTAACATTATGTTCTCTACTTTCTCGCACTTGAGACAAACCAGGTGATGATGATGCTCGCGCGCCGCCAGTTCATAATACTGCTTCCGATCTCCCAGTCGGACGGTTCCAATAATGCCTATTTTCTGTAACCGCTCCAGTTCTCGATACACCGTTGTTTTGTTCACCGCCCTATGTACTTCGCACAGTTCACGCAAAATATCCCGCGCAGAGAGGGGAGTCTCATGCAGAAAAAATATCCCTATCAAAGCCTTGCGTGTCTTCGTAAGGCGCAGATGGTGAACTTTCAGTATCGTAAAGATTTCTTCTGAATGTTCCATATTTCCATCGTAACGCAACTGAGTTGCGTTTGTCAACCCCGTTAGAGAAAAGTCGCCGCAAGCCCCGTTAGAATATCTATTCTAACGAGGCAAGCGACTGAAGTCGCGCCGAAGACACAGCGTTCTCTAACGGGGTCAACCCACTTATTTATCTTACATTTTGAAAGTAAGAATATTTTTATGTTATCTGTTTTTTGTAACAGGGCTTGCTCTCTCCCCCATTTCACCTATACTATGAATGTACGATTTTTTCTTTCGCCTATGCCAGGTGGGACAACTTTGAACAAAGAAGTTAAAAAAAACCGTGGCATTTATGATAGCATAGAGTATGATGAATGCAGCTTATCAAACAGGCTGATTGTACAAAAAGTAATTCAAAGTAGTACCACCGGGTATGCCCACTCCGATTACCATAAGCGATATCTTCAGCGCCGCGGCGCGCCCCTTCTCAAGCGATGAGCAAAAACTCATTGCGGAGGCCTATCGTTTCGCAGCTGATGCCCACCGCGGCCAGAAAAGAAAATCCGGCCTCGACTATATTTCTCACTGCCTCCATGTGGGGAAAACGCTCTCTGAAATCGGTATGGACGCTAAGACGATCATCGCCTCCATCCTGCACGATGTGCCCGAAGACACGGAAATCACGCTCGCCGAAATAGAAAAAAAATTCGGAGGAGAAGTAACGTATCTCATCGACGGCATCACCAAGCTGGGCAAAATCAAATTGCGCGGTACCAAGGAAGAGTACTACCTCGAAAATCTCCGCAAGATGTTCCTCGCCATGGCGCAGGATATCCGGGTCGTGATCATCAAACTGGCCGACCGGCTGCACAATATGCGCACGCTGGAGTATCTCTCCCCGGAAAAACAGCTCCGCATCGCTCGGGAAACGATGGAAGTCTACGCACCCATCGCCAACCGCCTCGGTATCGGCGAAATCAAAGGCGAACTGGAGGACTGCTGCTTCAAATACCTCGAACCGGAACACTATGCGGAAACGAAAAAAATCGCGGAAACCTACCTGCGCGAGGGTGAAGAATATATGAACCGCATCGTGAAGCTTTTCCGCGGCGTCTTAGAAAAAGAAAAAATCAGGCTGATCGATATCACCGGCCGCACCAAATATCTCTATCGCCTTTACCAGAAATTGAAGCTACACGACATGGATGTCAGCCGCATCTACGATCTCATCGCTATTCGCATCGTCGTTCCGGAGATCGCCGACTGCTACGAGGCTCTCGGCATCATCCACCGCGAATACCGGCCGATGGTCGGACGCATCAAAGATTATATTTCGCTCCCCAAACCCAACGGCTACCAGTCGCTCCACACCACGGTTTTCGGGCCGGACGGCCGCATCCTCGAAATCCAGATCCGCACCCAGAAGATGCATGACGAATCCGAGTATGGCATCGCCGCTCACTGGATGTACACGGAAAAAGCGCGCCCCAGCTGGCGCAATCTTTTCTTCCGCAGAAAAGCCAGTCCCACCGCTCCGCCCAAAGAGCTCACCTGGGTCAGACAGCTGAAAGAGTGGCAGAAAGAGATCGGCCGGGACGACAAAGAATTCCTGGAGGGATTGAAGATAGAATTCTTCAAAAACCATATTTTCGCCTTCACTCCCAAAGGCGACATCATCGAGTTGCCCGAGGAAGCCACTCCGATTGATTTCGCCTATGCCATCCATAGCGAGGTCGGCAATCGCGCGGTCGGCGCCAAAGCCGATCGGAAGATGGTGCCGCTCGATTATCACATCCAGAATGGCCAGGTCATCGAGATCCTCACCGTCAAGGAAAAAAAGAAACCCAGCCGCGATTGGCTGAACTTCGTCAAAACCTCCACCGCCAAATCGCATATCCGCCACGAGCTTCGCCACAATGAATTCCAGTCAGAAAAATGATACGGGGGGTGATGATTGATAAGAGATAAGTGATGATTGATAAAAAGAATGCGGGGTCTGAAAATGCTTAACCAGGCATCTCTCATCAAACATCCTGCATCTTCTTAAAATGACGTATCATGCATCCTGCATCACTCATCTCTTATCCTCACCCCTACTCCTTCGTTGCGCGCATCACTTCCTCAAGCGAGGTCATCCCCTGCACGATTTTCGAAAAACCATCCTGCACCATCGTCGCCATCCCGCTCTTTTTGGCTTCGGTTTCGATCATCTCGGTCGAGGCTGACTGCGTCACCAGCTTGCGGATACCCTCGGTCATCGGCAGCACCTCGTAGATGCCGCTCCGGCCATGGTAGCCCTCCCCTCCGCACTGATCACAGCCAGCTGGCTTGTACATCGTGATTTCTTCCCAACTCTTCGCCTTCTCGACATATTTCTTGCTGGCTGGATCGTTTTTGAGGTATGTAAAAATATCATCGATAGTGTAGAATTTCGCGAGCGATTCGATTTCTTTCTTGTCAAGCTGATACGGCTTGCGGCACTCGACGCACAGGCGCCGGATGAGACGCTGGGCGATGATGACATTCACCGTCGAGGCGATGAGAAACGGCTCCGCACCCATATCGAGCATTCGCGGCAGCGTCGCGGACGCATTGTTGGTATGGAGCGTAGAAAGCACCAGATGCCCCGTCATCGCCGCGTGCATAGCGATCTCCAGGGTCTCTTGATCGCGAATTTCACCCACCATGATGATATCCGGATCCTGGCGCAAGAGCGAACGGAGCGCCGCGGCAAACGTCATGCCGACTTTCGGGTTGATCTGCGTCTGGTTCACGCGTGGCATCCGATATTCCACCGGATCCTCGACGGTCGAGATGTTCACCTCCGGCGTATTTAAGATATCCATCACGGTGTAGAGCGTCGTCGTTTTCCCGGAGCCCGTCGGACCGGTGACGAGTATCATCCCATTCGGCTTGCTGATTTCCCGGTGCACCGCTTCCAGAGCCTGGCCATTCAGCCCCATTTTCTCGAGCGTCAATCCTTTGGAAGTCTCATCCAAAAGACGCATCACGATTTTTTCGCCATCGAACACCGGCAGCATGCTGACGCGGAAAGAAATCTTATATTCGTCATTCTGGATCTTGAACCGTCCGTCCTGCGGCAAACGATGCTCATCGAGCTTCAAATTGGAGAGCACCTTGATGCGCGCCACGATACCTGCCGCTACGTCTTTGGGCAGGGTCATCGCATCGTGCAAGACGCCATCGATGCGGTAGCGGACATGCACTTCTTTTTCTTCCGGCTCGATGTGGATATCGCTCGCCGACTCGAGAATGGCATGCTTCAAAAGCGTATCCACGATCCGGATGATCGGCAGGCCCGCGGCCACCTGTTCCAGATTTTCTTCATCCCGGCTTTCGCCGTCCGGCTTGATCTCCCCGGTCAAGATATCGCCGAATTCTGCCTTAAGGCTTTTCTCATATTGGCGCAGCGCCGCCTGGATGCTCTCCCGGGTCGTGAGGCACGGCACGATTTTCAAACCGGTTTTTTTCTTGATGAAATCGATCGTCTGGAGATCCTCGGGATTGAGCATGGCCACCTTCAGATTGGCTCCTGTTTTTTCGAAAGAAACGATGTTGTATTTTTTGGCGATAAGTTCCGGAACAACCTGCAGTATTTCGATCGGAATGGTTTCCTTGGAAAGGTCGACAAACGGGATACCAAGAATATAGGCATACACTTTCTGTAGCTCTGCCTCTTGGATGAGTTTTTTCTCCAACAGCAGCGCCCCCAGGTTCTTATTATCTTTCTTGGCTTCTGCCGCTGCCTCTTCCACCTTTTCTTTGGGAATGAGATTGGAATCAAGCAAAAAGCTTTTGAGCTGATCGAGTTCGATACGCATACACGGTGCGGACTCACACGGACTGAACACGGACGTATACAGAAATTTTCAGTCTGCTTAATCCAAGTTTTATTTTGTATTCATTATAACACAAAAAAGAGGCACAAAGCCTCTTTTTCCTCAATTCGATTCTACCCCTGCACTGAAAAGCTTCCACTTTTCTCAACAGCCTCTAAACAATCTATGATACTACAATTGTTCTTCCTCACTCCCAAGAGAGTTCGCTTTTAGTGCGGGGTTCCGCTCGCGCTTACGCGCTGCTTCACATCATTCCTCCCATACCGGCCATCGGATTGCCGGCGCCAGCAGATTCTTCCTTTTCCTCCTCCGCTACCGCCGCCTCCGTCGTGAGAAGCAATGCCGCGACCGACACGGCGTTCTCCAGCGCTGTGCGCGTCACTTTGAGCGGATCGATAATACCCGCTTTCAGCATATCGTGCTTAAAAATATTTTCTTTGGCATCGTATCCATAGTTGGTAAGTTTACTCTCAACAACTTTATTCCACACTACGGCCGCATCCCGCTCACCAGCATTCGTGGCGATCTGGCAAAGCGGTTCCCTGAGAGCCTTAAGGACGATCTCATAGCCTGCTTTGAATTCATGATCAGCCGCAGACAATCTACCTACTGGTGCCACAAGTTTAGCCGCTCTGGCAAGCGCTGACCCACCGCCAGCCACAATCCCTTCCTCAATAGCCGCTTTTGTCGCGTTGACAGCATCCTCCATCTTGTCTTTCATATACTTCAGTTCGGTTTCAGTTGAAGCCCCCACGCGAATAACTGCCACGCCGCCGGAAAGCTTGGCCAGACGCTTTTTCAATTTCTCACGATCATAGTCGCTGTCAGCTTTTGCCACCAAG
The DNA here is from genome assembly GCA_001784735.1 of Candidatus Moranbacteria bacterium RIFCSPLOWO2_12_FULL_48_12. Classification (GTDB taxonomy): domain Bacteria; phylum Patescibacteriota; class Minisyncoccia; order Moranbacterales; family UBA1568; genus UBA1568. The sequence continues at coordinate 3,635 of MFSB01000001.1, read as the reverse complement.
CCTTTGATCTCGGCAATACGCGCCTCGATGTTTTTTTTCTTTCCTTTGCCTCCGACAATGGTCGTATTGTCTTTGGTAGCGATCACCTTCTGCGCCGTGCCAAGCATCGAGAGCTTCGTGCTTTCCAGTTTCATCCCCTTGGCATCCGTTATCACGGTCGCACCCGTCAAGAGTGCGATATCTTCCAGTATGGCCTTGCGATTCTCGCCGAACTCCGGCGCTTTGAGAGCCAGCACATTAATCACGCCGCGCAGTTTGTTGACCACAAGCGTTGCCAATGCTTCACCATCCACATCATCAGCAATAATGACGATGTCCTTCTTTCCAGTCTTGGCCAGTTCATTCAAAAGCGGCACGATATCCGCGATAGCGGAAATCTTCTTGTCCGTGATGAGGATAGCCGGGTTGGAGAGTTCCGCGGTCTGCCGCTCGGCATTGGTCATCATATACGGCGAGATAAATCCTTTGTCGAAATTCATCCCTTCCACGATCTCTTTGGAAAGCCCGAGCGTCTGGGACTGTTCCGTCGTCACCACGCCGTCCTTGCCGACCGCATCCATGACACTCGCGATCATCTCACCCATCTCGCGCGATTCAGCGGCAATAATCGCCACCTGGGCGATCTCTTCCTGGGAAGAAATTCTCTTGGAATTTTTCTTGAGCGCCTCGATCACTTCATCCTTGGCGGCTTCCATCCCGCGCCGAATACCGACCGGGTTGATGCCGGTTTCCACAAATTTCAAACCTTCCCGTACGAGCGCTTGCATAATCACCGTGGAAGTCGTGGTACCATCGCCAGCCACTTCGTTCGTCTTTTCCGCTACCTGTTTGATCAGTTCCGCCCCGAGGTTCTCGAACTTGTCCTTGAGCTCGATTTCCTTGGCAATCGTGACGCCGTCATTGGTAATCGTCGGTCCACCATAGCTCTTGGCCAGAACCACATTGCGCCCCTTGGGACCCAGGGTCACTTTTACCGCATCCGCCACCTTGTCGATACCGGCTTTGATCCGCTTGCGAGCATCCGCGCCGTATGAAATCTGTTTTGCCATATTCGTCTCTGAGCGAAGCGAGGAGCTACGAATATGAGCATCCCGCTTGCTTCAATGATTAATTATTATTATAAAACCGAACGAAGCCGCAGGCGCCTCCGTGAAAACATCTCAACATTTACCTGAGACAGATTTCGGAAGCTTTGCGGGGAGCCATTCGATCATGATAATTACTTACATATTAGCACTCTCAATTATAGATTGCTAGTTTTTAGGTGTCAACCCCGCACTAATTCTGTGCAACGCCGAAGGCGTAAGGGAAGTATGTTTTGTATCTCAGATAAAATCTGTTAATAAAAACGTTGTGTATGACGATTATTTTTATAGCGCAGAATTAGTGCGGGGTCAAGATTAGATTTTGAACACAATCACATCACCGTCTTGAACGATATATTCCTTACCTTCCAAACGCAAAGATCCTTTGTCGCGAGCGGTGCTCCAGGAGCCAGCTTCGAGAAGTTTTGTCCAGTGGATAACTTCCGCCCGGATGAATTTCTCCTCAAAGTCGCCATGAATAGCCGCTCCCGCCTGCGGCGCCGTCGACCCAGACGGGATAGTCCACGCCCTTGTCTCATCCTCCCCCGTAGTAAAATACGTCATGAGACCAAGCAATGCGTACGCCTGAATAATAAGATCGCCCAAATGCGATATCAGTTCCATCTCTTTTACTTCTTCAGCCGACATTTCTATCAATTCTTCTTCTATCTTGACATCGAGTTTCACCCCAGTAACAGATTCCGAAACGGAATCGTTACGGGGCACGGCATGCGGCCGCAACAACTTTTCTGGCAAAGGAGCATCAAAGTCAGTAACATTATACACATAGAGAATAGGCTTCATCGTTAGCAGTGAAAGTTCGCGGATCAGAACCTTGGTCGCTTCATCATACATAAGCGCAGCCTGCGAAGCCAGTTTGCCCTCGGCCAGTGTTTGCTCGATGTTCTTTAGTACCGGCAATTGAGCGAGCGCTTCCTTATTCTGACCACGGGCTTCCTTTTCCAACCGCGCCCGTACCTTGGCGACGGTATCCAAGTCAGCGAGAATCAATTCCGTCTCCACAATTTCCCGGTCGTGCGCCGGATCAATCGTACTGTGAACATGAATAATTTTTTCGTTCGAAAATACCCGAATCACTTCCACAATCGCATCCACCTCCCGGATATGCGAAAGAAACTTGTTCCCGAGACCCTCTCCCTCGCTCGCCCCCTTCACTAGCCCGGCGATGTCCACGAATTCGATTACGGCCGGGACAATCTTCTTGCTGTGCGACAGTGCGGCGAGCTTCGCCAAACGATCATCAGGCACTTCCACGATGCCGACATTGGGTTCGATAGTGCAGAAAGGATAATTGCTGATATCGACGCTCTTTCGCGTAAGCGCTTTAAATAGTGTTGATTTACCTACATTAGGCAATCCGACAATTCCAACCTTTAACATAAGATTTTTTTACCCCGCACCAAGCATTCTGATGCTTTGGTGCTGGGGCCGACATTAGGCAGTCCAACGATTCCGACTTTAAGGGACATAAGCGAAGAAAGATAAGAGATAAGTGATGCAAGATAAGAGGTATAAGTTCGTCTAATGAATTGTTTCAAGAAAGAGGTCAGGTGTCAATAAGAAATAATAGGAACGAAATGACTTCTCGCCACAAGAATCTTCCTGGGAGAGTTGAAGTTTTTTCCCGCCTAGCCGTCGAGGCTGGTGAGCATGGTGCCATCCCGCTAAAGCGGGATGGATCAAAAAAAGTTCATAAGTGGAGTTCGTCGCTGGACGAATGGAACGACTCCCGGAAAGATTACTTGCGGTCGAGAAGTTTAAAGAAAGAACCACAAACCAAAGATCACAATGTGTTATAATAAATGCGTTACACTTACCTTCCTCACTATGAACCCCGGTATTTTCAAGGCCTACGATATCCGCGGCATCTACCCGGATGATATCAATGAAGACGATGCTTACAATATCGGCTGGGCTGTCGTCGCTCATCTCGCGCCCAAACGCCTGGGCATCGGCCGCGATATTAGGCAATCCAGCCCCAGCCTCTTCAAAAGCTTCACGCAGGGCGTGATGGATGCTGGCTGCGATGTGCTCGATCTCGGCATCATCACCACTCCCATGGTCTACTTTGCCGCCGGACGCCTGGATATTGATGCCGCCATTTCTCTCACCGCTTCACACAATCCCCCCCAGTACAACGGCATGAAAATCGTCTTGCGCGGAGCCATCCCAGTCGGCGAAAACTCCGGCCTCCAAGAAATCCGCGATCTCGCCTTGCGCGGAGAGCGGAAAGACGCGGAACGAAAAGGCGCAATGACAACAGAAGATATCTGCCCGGCCTACTTTGGCTTTTTCACCTCATTCGCCGATTTTCAAGACAAGCATTTCACCATCGCTATCGACACCGCCAACGCGATGGGCGTCTTGGAACTCCCCATCTACGAGCAATTCCCAGACAACCTCTCCATCGTCAATCTCTACAACGACATGGAACACGCTTTCGAATGCCATGAAGCTAACCCGCTCAAAACCGAAACGCTCGCCGAGCTCCAAGAAAAAGTGAAAGAATCAGAGGCCGATCTCGGCATC